>NZ_QVID01000002.1:0-322643 GCF_003413745.1 Marixanthomonas ophiurae
TCTTACCATTCCGAACAGAGTAGTTAAGCCCGTTTGCGCCGATGGTACTACACCGTGGGAGAGTAGGTCGCCGCCTTCTTATAAACCCCCTCATCATACCGATGAGGGGGTTTTTTTATGCATAAAATTTAAACAATCATAGCTAATTAGTTTTATAATTCAAAGTGAAACGTAGTAACTAGCATTTTCGTACCCCAATAAATATCGTTTCTTCATGTGCATTATAGATTCTTTAGTCATATCTACAACGGAATAATCCATAAATTAATTTGTAAATGTTCCTTTTGTAATCAAACCAATGAGCGGTACAATGCTATTTGGTGGGTCGGGACCTTCAAATTTTATTGAAATGGTATCTTTTTCAGAAATTATCTGTAACGAACCTATAGATCCATCATCACAGCCCGGACAGCCATTTATTTTAGGTAAAACCCTTATAGAATCTAATATAAATGACTGGTTTATCTGTTGCCAATCGGTTTTTGTAAGCTTGATGGTATCTTTTTTTATCTTTAGCTCGGGACTAGGAATCGCTTTTCCTGGTGTTTGGATAACTTTCTTGAAATTTTTATTTATAATAAACGTGTAGTCACAATATCCCTTGCACATCGCTGAGCTGTATTGTAATTTAATTTTGGTAATTGCTTCTTGTTTCTGTTGGCAAGAAGTGCTCCCATAAACCAATACAAAAAGGATTAATAGTGCTTTCATACTCTTCAAATTTAAATAGGTTCGTTTATTAGTAGCTTCTTTAATTTTTTTAATTACTAGTTACTTTCTTATGAAAATTTCAGCAAATACATACCCGATGCAATTCACCTTACATCAATTTTATTACTTTCAATATTCAAGTATTTTAAAACGTGTTATAAAATTAATGTATTAGTGTACTTTGAGGTTGTAGATATGTGCCAAAGGCTACTACAAATGTTCCAAGAACGAGGGATTAATTTAGTTATGAGTTTTTTGAAATATAATCAGTTGGTGTGCACCCATATACTTCTTTAAAGCACCGAGTAAAATAGGATGGAGAATTAAAACCGGTTTGATAGGCAATTTCCGAAGAACTATTATCCGATTCTTTTAACATACGGCAAGCTAGTTTCAACCGTTGTGAACGGATAAATGCTGTTGTGCTCATACCGACAATGGAGGTCAGTTTTCGATGCAGTTGGGTACGACTCATATGCATGAGTTTTGAAAATTTTTCGCTGGTAAGTTCAGGGTCTGTAATGTGCTCGTCCAAGACCACCTGCATGCGGTTTAAAAAGTCTGTTTCGGTAGAAGTAATGGCGAGCTCTGGGTTTAGCTCGAATGTTTTGCCGAAATGTTCTTTCAGTTTTTGCCTGCTTTCAATCAGTTTTTCAACTCTTATTTTTAATTTTTCAATACTGAAGGGCTTAGTTATGTAGGCATCGGCTCCCGTTTTAAAACCTTCAATTTCATTTTCTTCACCGACTTTTGCGGTTAATAAGATGATGGGAATATGACTGGTCAGTTTGTCATTTTTCAGGGTGTGACACAGCTCTATTCCGTTGGTTAAGGGCATCATTATATCGCTGATAATCAAATCAGGTAGTTTTTTTTTGGCTTTGTTAATTCCTTTTTCTCCGTTTTCCGCAGTAAAAACTTTATAAACTTTACTTAGGTTGGAAGCAATATAATCTTGAATTTCAAGGTTATCTTCAACGACCAATACAGAATAAGTAGGAGTGTCTTTTTTAAGTGTTTTAATCTGAGTTGCTTCGGTTTCGATACTGCTTTTATCTTTTTTGTAGATTTCACTTTCCGTAAAAGCATTTTTGGTTATGGGTAAGGTGACGCTAAAAGTTATCTCATTAACATCATTTTCAGCAACCGATATAGTGCCTCTATGTAGAGCAACTAACTCTTTTACAAGTGCAAGTCCAACTCCCATCCCTTCTGAAGATGAGTCATTTTGATGAAAACGTTCAAACAGTTGTTTTAAATCGGTTTTTTTAGAATCACTTTTCACGTTACTAACTGAAAGCCATACATTCCCTCCCTTTTCAAAAGCATTAAACTGAATATTCGTATTAGCAGGAGCATACTTTATGGCATTAGACAAAAGGTTTGAAACCGTTTTTTCTATTATATCAGCATCAAACCAAGCTTCTTTTATTTCTTGAATATTAATTTCTATACTTTTTTCTTTACTATTTGCTGTATATTGAAATGCTGCTGTTATTTGATGTAAAAGAACTGAAAGGTCTGCTTTTTTAACGGTTAATTTTACTTCGCCTGAATCGATCAACGATAAATCCAACATTTGGTTTACCAAGCGCATCAACCGGTTGGAATTTTGTTGTATTAAATCAAGATCTTTTTTGTCCTCTGGTCTCAATTTTTGTTTCTTCAATTGGTTTTCCACTGGACCAGAAATCAAGGTTAATGGTGTTCGTATTTCGTGCGAAATATTGGTGTATAGTTTTGTTTTAAACTCGTCCAATTTTTTAAGCCGTTTGGTTTCTTCATGCTCCAACCGTAATTGAGCCTGTACATGCCAACGCCATTTTAAATAAGCATACAGAGCGTACATAAGCAATAAGGCTAAAAGAAAATATATCACCTTGGCAAGGTTTGTAGCATACCAAGGCTTTAAAATAGTAAAGGAATAGGAGGCCGGGTTGTTATTCCAGACTCCATCGTAATTACTTGATATTACTTGAAAAGTATAATCTTCTGGTGGTAGATTGGTGTAATGCGCAGTATTGTTGTTGCCAGATGCAATCCAATCTTCATCATTATTAATAAGTCTGTATTTATATTGATTGCGTTCGGGTTGTGAATAATGCAACGAAGAAAAGTTAAAGGTTAAGGTGTTTTTATTATAAGGTAGTTTTTGGTTAGGAATCATTTTTCTTTCCTCATTAAAAACCTCTAAACCAGTAATAACAGTTTTTGGTTTTTTGGGATTAAAGGTCAACTGGCTGGGTTGAAACCAATTAATGCCTTCCAATCCGCCAAAATAAAGTGTGCCTTTTTCATCTCTGTAATAGGCTCCTGTATTATATTCTAAAGCCTGCAACCCATCATAATTACTGTAGTTTTCAATCGTGGGTCGGTAATTTGCATCGGTATTTATTTTTGTTAATCCTTGGTTGGTGCTCAGCCAAAGATTGTTTTGACCATCTGGCAAAATACCATAGATAACATTATTAGGGAGCCCATCTTTTTTGGTATACGTTTGGACGTTTTTTTCGGCTATGTTATACAATTTCAGACCGTTTCCATTGGTGCCCACCCAAAGCAAGTTTTTGGAATAGTACAAACATTTAATGTTATCTGGGACCGAATTAATTTTAGAAATGGAGTCTTTTGAAATATTCAACCTGTACAATCCATCGTTTTCTGTACCAATCCAGAGTGTGTTGTTGTCACCTTGAGCTACAGTACGAATATTGTTGGTCTGTAAACTTGAATTGGTTACATCATATTTTTTTACAACTCCTTCCGTTTTATCATAAACAACAAGGCCTTGATTGCGGGTGCAAAGCCAAAAGGTGGCTTTATCGCGTTTCAGTATTTTCCAAATGGTAAGATTTTCAGTGCCTTTACAGGTTGTAATTGTATCATCTTCATGTAAGGTTTGTAAACCATTATTTTGATGACCAATTAAAACATTACCGTCGTTCATATAAAGACTCATAACCCTATCGCCGGCTAAATTTGAGTTCTCTTGTGTAAAGGTTTTAAATTTTTTACCGGATAAAGATGCTTTGGTCAAACCTTTTCCTGATGTACCCATCCATATTGTGTTGTTATCCACAACAATCGAACGAATTACATCCACGTGAATATTAGGAGGAGTTTGGTTGTTAGTGAGTACATTGAACTTGACCAAATTTTCATCATAAAAACTTAAGCCTGCTCCGTCTGTACCCAGCCAAACGGTTTGAGTAAAATCTTTATAGAGGCATAGCACATCATTGTAATGAAGTGCGTAAGGGTCGGTTTTGTTTGCTATAAAATGTTGAATATATTTCTTTTTAAAGTCAATTAAATAGGCGCCATATCCGTAGGTTGCTACCCAAAGACGTTGTTGATTATCTAATAATAAATCTTGAATGTTTAAGTCTATGGGGAAGGAATAATTCTCAAACCCAGAGAAGTGTGAAAATGTTTTTTCCTTTATTTTTTTGATAAATAGGCCTTTCCCATAGCTTCCAGTAAATAATGTAGTTTTATCATCTATTGACAAGGCACTGAGAGCTGTATTCTGAAATAATTCCCTTTCAAGAAAACCATAGTTATCATCTTTAATTTGCAACAGCCCTTTTGAAGTAGAAACAAGGATGGTTCCTTGCCATTCTATAATATCATAGCTGTTAAGTGAAAGATGCTCCTTTTTAAGAAGTTGTATCGTGTCTTTTGTAGCTGGATTAATTTTATACAAACCATTTCCGTAGGTACCTAAATAATATTCTTTTTTATCATCCTGAAAAAATACACTTGCACTTTTAATGCCTGAAGCAACTTTAAACGAGTCTTCTTCTTCTAGATAAACTTCCAAAATCCCTGTATTGGAGATAATCCATAGTTCTCCTTCTTTGTCCACATAAATTTTACCCAGTTTACTAAAATTAGGTCTTGTAATATCTTCAAACTGTCTGTCGTAATGCGTAAACTTTTTACCGTTGTACTTATTAAGCCCATCCTGCGTAGCAAACCACATAAATCCGGTGCTATCTTGAGCAATACTCACTACACTGTTTTGTGATAAGCCTTGTTTTACTGTCAATTCACGAAAAGAAACTTGCTTTTGGACCACTTCATTTTGTTGCGATAAAGTTTCTTTTACACAAAATAGAGTCAATATAAGACTAAGAATATATGTATATGTGAGATTACTTTTCATACCTAACTGATATATAAAGGTATAAAAGTATTTTTATAACATACGAAATTGAAGCTTTTCAGTTTTGTTTAGCAACTGAAGAAAATTCTCTCTATTATTTATTTTCACCGAAAAGAGCCTTAAGCATCCACTTTATTCCGTTAAAAAGAAGGTAGATGGTAGCGGCCATGCCAAGAATAGCGAGGGGTAAAAGATAGTATAATGGGATTGTCTCTTTATTTAAAAACGCAAACGTAAAAAGATAGGTAGTTAAGACCAATAATGGTAACGCAATGGCCAATCGTTTTAGGCCTTTAACAAGAAACTGTTTGTTGGTATATTTTTGGTTGGTGTCTTTCAATTTTTGTAATTGTTTACTGCCTTACGTACATTTCCGTGTTGTTGTAGTAGTTTTAATGCTTCTTCTGAAGAAATATTCAATTCGCTCATAATCATTCTAGTGCCGCGATCAACTAATTTATTATTGCTCAATTGCATATCGACCATTTTATTGCCCTTTACACGGCCTAATTGAACCATCGCAGCGGTGGAAATCATGTTGAGTACTAATTTTTGAGCCGTTCCAGCTTTCATTCTCGAACTTCCTGTTACAAACTCAGGGCCGACGGTCACCACAACAGGAAATTGGGCTGTAGTAGCCAACGGACTTCCTTCATTACAGGTAATGCAACCAGTGGCAATATTAGTTTCATTACATTTTTTTAAAGCTCCAATTACATAAGGGGTAGTCCCTGAAGCAGCAATACCGATAACGATATCTTTTTCTGAAATATCGTAACTTTTAAGATCGTCCCAACCTTGGTTTTCGGAATCTTCGGCAAACTCCACTGCATCCCGAATGGCTTTATCACCACCGGCAATCAGGCCGATTACCATTCCGTGGGGCACACCAAAAGTAGGTGGGCATTCACTAGCGTCTACTATTCCTAATCGGCCACTAGTACCAGCACCAATATAAAATAAGCGACCTCCATTTTTTAATTTTTCTGAAACTATTTCAGAAAGAAGGGTGATCTCAGGAAGTGCTTTCTCAACAGCTAGGGGGACGGTTTTATCTTCTTTATTAATGTTATGTAGCAGTTCAGAAACACTCATCTTTTCTAGATGATCGTAATGAGAATCTGCTTCGGTTGTTTTTTTGAAAGCCATACTGCAAATTTACAATACTTAAGAGAACTAATGTTTTTTATTGCACTGTATAATTTAAAATAGATGTTTCAGAAATGCGAAAATAACCTAACGGAAAATTATCAGGGTTTGTTTCATTTACAAGATTACCACGAACGGTAGCCGGTTGGGTCTCAAATGGACCGCCGCTACTATCACTTCCTTGTTGCAGTAGAATAAACATAAAATTATAAAATTGCTCATTTGCCCCATGTAAGTAAAAAGCTACTTCGTCTCCAGTTTCTAAATCGTCAACTACATAGAAACCGAAAATGGAATTCCCATCAAAAAACTCATCATCAAAAACATCATACACGTCTCCTCTTTGAGAGAGACCTTCAAAAAAGTAATAATTTTCTGTGTTAGCAGGATCGGTAAAGAAGGCTTTTAGTTCAATGCTTTCTCCGTCAAAACCGCCATCGTTTCGTTGTTCTACAAATTCTAATGGAACAACCGTTTGCAATTGTTCAGTAGCGGAATAGACTTCATCATTATAAACTACTTCAAGTGTGTAATCAGTATTCGATTGCGGATTAAAATCTTGATACTCATATAACCCATCCGATGTGTTTTCAATAGTATAAATAGTTCCATTTTCAGCTGTGATGGTTACCGTTGCATTATTTACAGTATTAATTTCATTGTCGAAAAAAGGAATGGTCGTACTTAATTTAACACGTGCAACTGAAGAATCATTCTGGATGTTTTTGGTAATTTCAGCATCAATAACTAGCTTCGGTTTTCCTTCGTTTAAATCTATATCGACCACTTCTTCACACGAAGCGAATATTCCGAAGCAAATAATACTTATTAAAAATTTCTTCATCACCTAAAATTTAAAATTATATGTTACAGCGGGAATAATACCAAAAATTGACAATCGCACTGCTTCGTTGCGTCCAATATCAGTATTTTCACTAAACGAAATAGAAGCGGCATTCATTCTATTGTACACATTATAAATACTAAAAACCCATTCGCCTTTCCATCTTTTTTGTGAATTAGGCTTCGGTGTCCATGTTGCCGAGAGATCTAAATGATGGAAACTACTTAAACGACTGCTATTTCTAGCTTCATAAACAGGTATTGTTAAATTATTAAATTCGTACTGTCCGTTAGGAAATGTAGTAGGTTGCCCTGTTTGAAAGATAAAATTAGCCCCAAAAGACCATTTATTAGATAGCTCGTATTGTGCGGTAATGGAAATATCGTGCGTTTTATCCCAAGGCGAATTGTACCATTGGCCGTTGTTAATGCCAATTTCTGCAGGTGTTCTTCCGGGTGTACGTTGTTCACTTTTTGATAACGTATAAGCAATCCAACCTTGTAATTTTCCTTCGTTTTTTCTAAATAAAACCTCTAATCCATACGCTCTGGCTTCTCCGTTCAACAAAATTTGTTCTACGGCATTATTGGCAATCAAATCGGCCCCGTCTACATAATCTAACCGATTGTCAACGGTTTTGTAAAAGCTTTCAATTTCAAATGAATAGTTGTTGAACTTCTTAAAATAACCTACAGCAACTTGATCGGCCAATTGCGGCTCAATGTATTTTCCGCTTGGAGCATAAATATCAAAAGGAGTAGGAGCGGTGGTGTTACTTATTAAATGAATATATTGTGCCGTCCTGTTATAACTAGCTTTTACAGAAGATGTTTCGTTTAACTGATACGCAACGGAAAAGCGCGGTTCTAAATTGGCAAAGCTTTCAATGGTTTTACTTCTACTGAAGGAAACTGTATCAATAGGCGTTGCTTTTTGATAGATATCTAAATTCTCATCGTAGGCAACGGGATTATCGTTTGCATAAACATTTAATTCATCTTGGCCCAATCTATTAAAGGTTGAAAGTCGCAAACCGGCTTGTATGGCAAGTTTATCGGTTAATTCGATTTCGGCTTCTGCGTAGAGAGCATTTTCAAAAGCGTATTTATCTGTTAATTTAAAAGGGTTAATTCCTGAACTTTCGGTAGTAGGTTTTATATCTCCGGGATTGAATTTATAATAGATACTATTTAATCCATAACGTAATTCGACGTTATTTGAAAGAAAATGTGTGAAATCGTATTTTAGATTGAAATTTCGAATACCGCTGTCAAAATCAAACTCTACAAAGCTTAACTCTAGCCCGTAATAATAGTCTGAATAGATTAAGCAGAGGTTAGAGAATAACTTTTCAGAAAAAAGATGATTCCACCGTAAATTTAAAGTCGTATTTCCGAAGCTATTTGAGAAGCTATCGGCTATATCAAAAACATCTCTCCCAAAATATCCTGAGAGGAAAAGTTTGTTGTTTTCATTCAGGTTATAGCTGATTTTTGTGTTTAAATCGTAGAAATACGCCACGTTATCATTATCAAACAAGGGTAGAAAAAGATGTGCATAGCTACTACGGCCACCCACTAAAAAGGAGGCGGTGTCTTTTTTAATCGGGCCCTCTAACAACAAGCGGCTCGCTACTAATCCAATTCCTCCAGTCGCACCAAATTTACGTTTACTTCCATCTTTTTGATAAATATCTAATACGGAAGAAACACGTCCGCCATACCGTGCCGGAATTCCACCTTTATACAGCGTTAAGTCTTTAATCGCATCTGGATTGAAAACTGAAAAGAAACCGAATAAGTGATCACTGTTGTAAAGTGTCGCTTCGTCTAACAAAATAAGATTTTGATCGGCCGCCCCACCGCGAACGTTAAAGCCACTGGAACCTTCGCCAGCTCCCGTAACGCCGGGAAGTAATTTGATAGATTTAATAACATCTTTCTCACCTAAAACCACCGGAATTTTTTTGATGGTATTAGCAGAAAGCCTATTAATACTCATTTCTGGCTTTCTAATATTGAGCGCTTCGACATCCGATTTTATCAAAACTTCATCTAATGATTCAGTGTTGTTTTCTAGATAAATATTGTTTTGAATATTTTCTGAAAGCGATATCGTCTTTTGCTGAGTGGCAAAGCCAAGGCTACTGTAAAAGATTTCATATTCTCCTTCTGGTAATGTTATTGAATAATATCCATATTCATTAGTTGTGGTTCCTGTTTGTTGAGAAGGAATAAGAATATTTACTCCAATAAGCGTTTCGCCACTTTCTATTGCAGAAACTGTCCCGCTGAGAGTGAACTTTTCTTGAGCAAACGAAGAAATGCTAGCAAGAAAAAAGTAGAATAAAAATAATTTTTTCAAGTTTAATGATGCGTTTATGATTGATGAAAAAAAAAGAGTCTTCAAAATATTTTGAAGACTCTTTTTTTAAAACGGATTATTTAATTTCCGAAAGAATGCTGTTTAGCGTTTTGCTGGCGCGCATTTCTTCAAAAACTCTATCTCCATTTGGTTTGTAATAGCCATTTATATCAACTGGGCTGCCTTGAGCAGCGTTTAACTCACTCACTATCTTTTCTTCGTTTTCAGAGAGTTTTTTGGCAATAGGAGTAAAGCGATTTTTAAGTACGTCGTCCTTATCTTGATTTGCCAATTGTTTTGCCCAATACATCGCTAGATAAAAGTGACTGCCACGATTATCTAATTCGTTCACCTTTCTAGAAGGCGACTTCTTATTGTCTAAGTACATTTCAGTAGCTTCATCTAAAGCTTCGGCTAATACTTTTGCTTTTTCATTGTTGTATGTATCGCCTAAATGATCTAATGAAACAGCTAAGGCTAAAAATTCACCTAATGAATCCCAACGAAGGTGTCCTTCTTCTATAAACTGCTGAATGTGCTTTGGTGCAGAACCACCAGCACCGGTTTCAAATAATCCTCCGCCATTCATTAATGGAACAATAGAAAGCATTTTTGCACTAGTTCCCAATTCTAAAATAGGGAAAAGATCGGTTAGATAATCACGTAAAACATTTCCGGTTACCGAAATAGTATTTTCACCTGCTTTAACACGCTTTAACGTATATTCGGTTGCTTTTTCAGTGGAAAGAATTTTTATATCTAAACCTTCAGTGTTATGCTCTAGGAGGTATTTGTTTACTTTCTTAATTAATTCGGCATCGTGAGCTCTATCTTCATCTAACCAAAAAATTGCAGGCCATCCAGTTGCACGAGCTCTGCTTACAGCTAATTTTACCCAATCTTGAACAGGTAAATCTTTTACTTGACACATTCTCCAAATATCACCTTCAGAAACGGTATGTTCCATTAGAGTGTTTCCGTTTGTATCTACGATGCTTACTTTTCCTTCCGAAGAAATTTCAAACGTTTTATCGTGCGAACCATATTCTTCAGCTTTTTGAGCCATTAACCCAACATTGTTTACTGTTCCCATTGTGGTAGGATCGAATGCGCCGTGTTTTTTACAGAAATCGATGGTCGCTTGGTATAAAGGTGCATAACTGCTATCTGGAATAATCGCTTTAGTATCTTTAGTGTCTCCATTTTTATCCCACATTTGTCCCGAAGTACGAATCATCGCTGGCATAGAGGCATCGATAATAACATCACTCGGTACGTGTAAGTTGGTAATGCCTTTATCGCTGTCTACCATAGCCATATCTGGATTTTCATCCATAATACGGTCAATGTGCATTAAAATTTCATTGCGTTTTGTTTCAGGAAGATTTCCAATTTCACTAAGTAAATCTCCAAAACCATTTTTAACGTCAATGCCTAATTCTTTAAAGGTATCACCATATGTGTCAAACAATTCTGCAAAATAAACGCGTACTGCGTGTCCAAAAATAATAGGGTCGCTAACCTTCATCATCGTTGCTTTCATATGTAATGAAAACAAGACATCTTTTTCTTTAGCGTCTTTTACTTGTTCTTCTAAGAAGGACAACAACGCTTTTCTACTCATAAATGTACCGTCAACAACTTCGCCTTTTAAAACAGGAATAGAAGATTTTAAAACGGTTTCTTTGCCATTAGTGTCGGTATGCACAATGTTTACACTACCTTCAGTATTGATAGTAACCGACTTTTCATTATGGAAAAAATCGCCTTTGCTCATAGTAGCCACATGGCTTTTAGAGTCGCTGCTCCATTTACCCATTCGGTGTGGGTTTTTCTTAGCGTAATTTTTAACTGCTTTTGGTGCTCTACGGTCACTGTTTCCTTCCCGTAGCACTGGATTTACAGCACTACCTTTTACTTTATTGTAGAGAGATTTTATCTTTTTTTCCTCTTCAGTTTTTGCTTCATCTGGATAATTGGGTAAGTTGTAACCCTTAGATTGTAATTCGGAAATAGCTGCGTTTAACTGTGGAACGGAAGCACTGATATTAGGAAGCTTTATAATATTAGCTTCTGGTTGTTTAGCAAGTTCGCCCAATTCTGCCAATGCATCGTTTACGCGTTGGTCTTCCTCTAAATAGTCGGAAAACTGAGCTAAAATTCTGCCAGCTAGCGATATATCGCGCATTTCAATTTTAATATCTGAAGGAGCGGTATAGGCTTCAATAATAGGTAGTAAGGAATGAGTTGCTAAATAAGGAGCTTCGTCCGTTTTTGTGTATATAATTTTTGCAGCTTTTGTCATTGCGATTGTTCGGTTTTTGGAGGTTAATCTTACATTTTCAGAATTGCAAATATAGCGAATTGACAAGGCTTTTAAAAGGTTGGCTATCTTATTGTTTTGTTAACTATTTATATCGATGCCAACCTTTTAAGCTGTTTTTCTGAAAATGGATTGGTTATTTTGATGCGTTTTCTAAAGCGTCCCAATACTCATATGCTCTTCGTAAGTGTGGAATTACAATAGTGCCACCTATAAGAAGTGATACACTTAAGGCTTCTACAACTTCTTCTTTTGAAACATCAAGCTTATAGCAGGCTTCCAAGTGATACCGTACGCAATCATCACATCGTAATACCATAGAATTACCCAAACCAATTAGCTCTTTGGTTTTTTTAGGTAGTGCTCCTTCGGTAAAGGCATTGGTATCCAGATTAAAAATACGTTTGATAATCTTATTATTATCTTTTAATATCGCATCGTTCATTTTTGACCGATAAGCATTGAATTCTTCTACAATATTATTTTCCATTTTTCTTAGCTTCTTTTGCTTGTTTGCGGAGTACCGCTTTTGATATGTAAATACTTATTTCGTATAAAATAACCACAGGAACTGCAACTATAACTTGACTAGCAATATCTGGCGGCGTTATCACTGCAGAAATAATCAATACGATTACTAATGCAAATTTTCTATATTTCCGGAGTATTTCGGGGGTTACTAAACCTACTTTGGTTAAAAAATAAATAACAATAGGCAGTTGGAAAATTAGTCCGCTTGCTAATACAGAGGCCCGCACCAACGAAATATAACTACTTAAATCGAAATCGTTAAAAACTTCTTCACTTACGCGGTAACTTCCTAGAAAGTTGATAGAAAGTGGCGTTATAACGTAGTACCCGAATAAAACACCAATAAAAAACAAAAAGGAAGCTATAAAAATAAACCCTCTACTGTTTTTTCGTTCATTAGGCATAAGCCCTGGACTAATAAACTTCCAAAACTCAAAGACAATGTAGGGGAAAGCTACGATAATTCCTGCGGTAATGGAAGTCCAGATATGGGCTGAGAACTGCCCAGACATGGTTCTACTCTGAATACGAAACGGTAACTCATCAAAACAGAAACTGTCCATACCTATGAATTGAGCAGCTTTACAGAGTAATTTATAGGTAGGGAAATTTGCGCTTTTCGGGCCAAATAATAAGACATCAAAAATAAAATCTTTAGCAATAAAGGCTAGCGTAGCAACGATGACTACGGCAATAGTTGAGCGTATTAAATGCCAGCGAAGTTCTTCCAGATGGTCCAAGAAGGACATTTCCTTTCCAGAGTTTGGGTTTTCAAGTTGTTTTGCCATTAAATAATGCCTTCTTTAGTAAGGTTGTGGATATGGACAATACCCGCATATTTTCCATTTTTTTCGGCTAATAACTGCGTAATACCAAAATCGTCCATCGTTTTAATAGCCTCAACAGCCATTGCATCATTTTCAATTTTCTTCGGATTTTTGGTCATAATATCTTTTGCAGTTATCCCTTTTAGGTTGTCCATTTTGCTTAACATTCTACGCAAATCGCCGTCGGTAATAATCCCGATAATTGTTCCGTTTTCAATAACAGCAGCAACACCAAGCATTTTTTCTGAAATTTCAACAATAACATCTTTAAGTTCGGTGTCAGGATGTACTTGTGGTTTTTCATTTAACGAAGTAAGGTCGCTTACCCGCAGGTATAATTTTTTTCCTAAAGATCCTCCTGGATGGAATTTTGCAAAATCCTTACTAGAAAAACCGCGTAAATCTAATAATGCCATTGCCAAAGCATCGCCAATTACTAATTGTGCTGTAGTACTTGTTGTAGGGGCAAGATTGTTAGGGCAAGCTTCTTTTTCAACATAAGCGTGCATAACATAGTCTGCTTTTTGACCTAAAAACGAATCTTTATTAGAGGTTATGGCTATGAGTTTGTTATCACTGGCTTTAATTAACGGAACGAGGACTTTTATTTCAGGTGTATTCCCACTCTTAGAAATACAGATAACAGTATCGTTTTTTAGTATAGTACCTAAATCACCGTGAATAGCATCTGCTGCATGCATGAATATGGCAGGCGTTCCAGTAGAGTTTAAAGTGGCAACTATTTTGGTGGCAATATTTGCACTTTTGCCTATTCCTGTAATAATAACCCTACCTTGCGAGTTAAATATATAGTCTACTGCAGCAGCAAATTCAGCATCAACTAAAGGTGCTAAATTTGCAATAGCTTCACTTTCAGTCTCTATAGTTTTTCTTGCTACAGAAATAATTTGTTGTTCTTTGTTCAAATTTTAATCTTTTGAATGTTTGAAACTGTTTCAGAATTTAGTATATTGAAAATGCAAAATGCACTAACTGGCTTAAACTTCTGTTTAAAGATACGTTTTACATTGTTGGTTGCAAAATTACAATTGTTCCTGTGTTATGGCAATTTAATTTTACTTCCTTTTTATATTAATAATTAAAATTTATATAGCAGCGTGACCGATACCGAATTATACGCAGCACTCAAACAACATTTTGGATTTAGTGCTTTTAAAGGACTTCAAGAAGAAGTAGTTAAAAGTATTCTTGGTGGTAATAATACCTTTGTTATTATGCCAACAGGAGGAGGAAAATCCCTTTGTTATCAACTTCCTGCTCTTATCGAAGAAGGTACGGCCATTGTGGTTTCACCTTTAATAGCCTTAATGAAAAATCAAGTAGATGCATTGCGCTCTCTTTCTTCGGAAGAAGGAATAGCACACGTATTAAATTCTTCATTAAATAAAACTGAAGTAAGAAAGGTGAAAAGTGATATTGAAAACGGTGTCACCAAATTGCTTTACGTCGCTCCGGAATCCCTTACCAAAGATGAATATGTCCAATTTTTACAAGGACAAACTATTTCATTTATGGCCATAGATGAAGCACATTGCATCAGCGAATGGGGCCACGATTTTAGACCTGAATACCGAAATTTACGAAAAATTATTGAGCGCATAGGGGATAATATTCCTATTATAGGACTGACAGCAACGGCAACCCCGAAAGTGCAAGAAGATATTTTAAAAAACTTAAGCATTCAAGATGCTAATACGTTTAAAGCTTCTTTTAACAGACCTAATTTATATTACGAAATACGGCCAAAAACCAAAAATGTAGATGCAGATATTATTCGCTTTGTTAAAAAGAATGAAGGCAAGAGCGGGATTATTTATTGTCTTAGCCGAAAGCGGGTAGAAGAACTTGCTCAAACTTTACAGGTAAACGGTTTAAAGGCCGTGCCGTACCATGCAGGTTTAGATGCTAAGAGGAGAGTGAAGCATCAAGATATGTTTTTAAAGGAAGACACCGATATTGTGGTGGCTACTATTGCTTTTGGTATGGGTATAGATAAACCCGATGTGCGATTTGTAATACATAACGATATTCCTAAAAGCATTGAAAGTTATTACCAAGAAACAGGTAGGGCAGGTCGTGATGGAGGAGAAGGACATTGTTTAGCTTTTTACAGTTATAAAGACATTGAAAAACTTGAAAAATTTATGAGTGGAAAACCAGTTGCCGAACAGGAAATTGGTCACGCCCTCTTACAAGAAGTTGTAGCGTTTGCCGAAACCTCCATTTCCCGTAGAAAATTTATTCTTCATTATTTTGGTGAAAAGTTTGACAATAAAACTGGTGAAGGTGGGAATATGGATGATAATATGCGCTATCCCAAAAAGAAACACGAGGCTAAAGAAGACGTATCATTATTATTGAGTATTGTAGAAAAAACCAAACAACAATATAAAGCAAAAGAAGTAGTAAATGTGCTGGCAGGTAAAGCCAACGCGATGATTAAATCGCACCGAACAGACACACAACCTTTTTTCGGAGCAGGAAAAGAAAAAGAAGCTTCTTACTGGATGGCTCTTTTACGTCAGTTGTTAGTGGCTAGATATATACGGAAAGACATAGAAACCTATGGTGTTGTTAAGTTAACCGAAAAAGGAAGAGATTTTATGCAATCTCCTTCTAGCTTTATGATGACCGAAGATCATAGTTTTAAAGAGGCTAATGATGATACCATTATTACCAATCAAAAAGCAGGAGAAGCAGCCGATAAAAACCTTTTTAAACTATTAAAGGATGAACGTAAAAAAGTGGCAGACAAAAAAGATTTGCCGCCATTTGTTATTTTTCAAGACCCTTCGCTAGAAGATATGGCGTTAAAATACCCTATAACCATGGACGAATTATCCAATGTTCATGGGGTAGGAGAAAGCAAAGCCAAAAAATTTGGGAAGAGCTTTATTGCTCTTATTGAACGATATGTTGAAGAAAATGATATTCTACGTCCAGATGATTTTGTGGTAAAATCTACAGGAAGCAACAGTGCCTTAAAGTTGTATATTATTCAAAACGTAGACAAAAAACTACCCTTAGACACCATTGCCAACGGTAAAGGATTAGCAATGAACGATTTTATAAGAGAGATGGAAGCCATAGTTTTCAGTGGCACCAAACTCAATATCGATTATTGGCTCGAAGATATTTTAGATGAAGATCAACAAGAAGAAATACATGAATATTTTCTAGAAGCTGAAAATGATAAGATAGATGAAGCCATGGAAGAGTTTGATGGTGATTATGACGAAGAAGAACTACGCTTCTACCGTATTAAGTTTATAAGTGATGTGGCTAATTAAAGATTATTAAAAAAAAATGATTAGAGCATATTCATGTAAGGATAAACCAAAAGTACTAGAGCTTTTACAATTGAACATTCCTGAGTTTTTTGACGCTTCTGAAGAAAAAGATCTTGATCATTACCTTGAGAACGAAATAGAAGACTATTATGTAGTAGTAGAAGATAATAGAATAATTGGCTCTGGCGGAATTAATTACCTTACCACAGAAAAAATTGCCCGAATTTCGTGGGATATAATTAATCCTAATTCACAAGGAAAAGGGATAGGTAAGAAGTTACTACAACATCGCATTGATCATTTAAAAGGGAATCAAAAGGTAGAATTAATCGAAGTGAGAACGAGCCAACTTGTGTATCAGTTCTATGAAAAAATGGGTTTTACATTAGAAAATATTGAAAAGAACTTTTGGGCAAAGGGTTTTGATTTATATCAAATGAAATTAAAGAATAAAGATTGATTCCAATCTCCTACTTAACAGGAAGATCCCTTAAAAAAATATACTTTTCATTTTCATAATCCATTTGGCAATAATAATGTTCTAGACCATTAGTGACCATTAAATACGTCGCGTTGGCTACCAAGTTGTAACGTGCAATTTGATCAAAAGTTTGTTGTGTTATAGCAATAGAAGGCGCTTTGCATTCTACAATTAAAAAGATGCTTCCATCTCGATTATAAATTACTACATCATATCTTTTTATCGTATCCTTGACCTTAAGTTGCTTTTCAACATTAATTAATGATTTTGGATACTTTTTTTCTGAAATTAAAAACTGAATTACATGTTGCCGAACCCATTCTTCAGGAGTGAGGATTATAAATTTTTTCCTAATTTCGTCAAAGATCAATGTTTTGTTTTCGCTACTTTTGAAACGAAACTGATATTTTGGAAAGTTTAACTGATGCATAGAGCAAAGTAACAGTTTCCTTTAGTAGGTTCAAAATTTGCCCGAAGCGTTTTTTCAAATAAATTATAAATCAAAAGCCTCACGTTTAAGCATGCCCTTAGATAAAGCCAAAATCATCATAAACGATATAAAAAGCGGAAACATAAAACCCATTTATTTTTTAATGGGCGAAGAACCTTATTATATTGATGGTATCGCAAATTATATTGAGGATAAAATTCTTTCAGAAGAAGAAAAAGGGTTTAACCAAATGGTTTTATACGGTCGGGATGTTACCATTGACGAGATTGTAAGTAATGCCAAACGATACCCCATGATGGCCGAAAGACAAGTGGTTATTGTAAAGGAGGCACAGGATCTTTCCCGAACTATTGAAAATCTGGTAGCCTATGTTAAAGATCCACAGCCTACCACCGTATTGGTTATTTGCTATAAATACAAAAAACTAGATGCTCGTAAAAAACTTGCCAAGGAAATTAAAAAAACCGGTGTTCTTTTTGAAAGTAAAAAACTATATGAAAATCAAGTTCCCGATTGGATTAAACGTGTTTTAGCAGGCAAAGGGTATACTATTACGCCTAAAGCAGCGCAGATGCTTACCGAGTTTTTAGGAAATGATTTAAATAAAGTAAACAACGAACTGCAGAAACTGCAACTTATTATACAACCTGGTGAGCAAATAACGCCACAACTAATTGAGCGTAACATTGGCATAAGTAAGGATTTTAATAACTTCGAACTTCAAAACGCTATCGGTGCACGTGATATTAAAAAGGCGTATTCCATTGTTCAGTACTTTGGGCAAAACCCAAAAAATAACCCTATGGTTATGACGGTGGCACTTATGTATTCATTTTTTTCAAAATTACTGAAATACCACGCATTAAGTGATAAAAACCAAGCTGCAAGAGCATTAGGAGTAAGCCCTTATTTTATTAAAGATTACCAACTTGCCGCTCGCAATTATCCTATGAAAAAAGTAAGCGCTATTATTAGTAGTATTCGTGAAGTTGATATGAAAAGCAAAGGAGTAGGCGCTGCCAATATTGAACAAGGCGATTTATTAAAAGAAATGTTAGTCAAGATTTTCAACTAACCATCTTTACTTTATCGATTACCTTCTATCCAACGAAAACCGTCCCGAACCTAATAATGCGATTGCTGTAAAGCCAAATAAATAAAGCAAAGCCATTTCTTTAGTGCCAAGCGGGTCACTTCCATGAACAATAAAAGCAGCAACTGCCATAGTAATTATAGTAGGAATAGCTGCAATTCGTGTTTTTAACCCTAGAATGATAAGTAAAGGGCAAATAGCCTCGCCAATTACAGCTAAAATTAAAGAAACGGTAGGTCCTAACCCAATAGGATCGCCAAACTGAATATCACCTTGAATAAGGTTCAGTAACTTCGGGATACCATGGGTGAGCATCATCCCTGAAAAAGTTAAACGTAAAAAAAGTAAACCTAAGTGGTAGGAAGCAGTCATAAGTTGGGGTTTGATTAGTTATTGAGTATAAAAATAGAAATTTTCAGATTAAAAATGCACCTAACTATTTTTTTACCTAAAATTAATATACTTCCAATATTACTTCATTTTAATTAAAATTCTTCACATTAATTTAAATTTCAGCTAATACTGCTAATACACCTCACTACTACTTTAGCTTCAAATTTAAAACCAACTATAATAATGAAAAAAATTACTTTTTTGGCAGCTTTATTTATGAGTGCTGTCGCATTTTCACAAACTGAAACTAATCACGTAGAAAATATTAAATTTGAAGACAAACCAGCAGCCCAATTTGAGCTTTCTATCACAGAAATCTTTTCAGGACAAAGTGGAACCGATTTAACAGCAGATTGGTTCGAAATCACAAATAACGGAACAGTAGCTTGGGAAAGTGGTGTAAGTGCAGATTTATATTACGATGATGAGTCTGCTGAACCAGCCGATGCTGATATCATTCAAGGAATTAGTGAAATTCAGCCAGGCGCTAAGGTAATTGTTTTAATTACAGACAACACGGCAGATATTACCACATTTACAGATGTTTGGAACCCCGTAATAGATTTAACAAGTGTTCAAGTAGGGTATACAGACGGTGCCGGTTTAGGTGCTGGTGGGGATGCTGTAACACTATGGGCAGGCGATCCTGTGAGCACTTCTCCAATTGATAATGCTACATACCCAGATACCGATGCTAACGACGGTCAGTCATACGATGTTGAGTTAGCCGCTTTTAGTGTAGTTGGTAATGCAAACGGTGCTGTAGAAACTATTGCTCAAGGTGGTGACGCTAATGATGTGCCTAATATTGCTTCCCCAGGTGATGGCTTAGCTGTTTCACAAACTGTTGTAGCTTTTGATGAAGCATATACTTCAGTTTCTGAAGACGCAACAGAAGTAACAATCACAGTAACCCCTTCAGAAGCTGTAGCTGTTGAAGCTACCGTAGATGTAATATTGAATGGAGGCGGAACAGCAGTTGAAGGAACCGATTTTACCTTTACTGCTTCCGAGACGGTAACTTTTCCAGCCGGAAGTGATGCTCCACAAACGATTACAATTCCTATTCTAGACAATACAGACGATAACAGCGATGTGTTTTTTGTAATTGAATTAGAAAATGCGATCAATGCAATTGTTTCGGGGAATGATGTTCACTCAGTATATATTTTAGATAATGATACCGTGGTTCCAGAAACGGATGCTTCTGTATTAGACGTTAATTACCTCGCTAGTTATTTGGTAGATGCAGATGGTACTGCTGAAATCACTGCTTACGATGCTAGTACACAACGATTGTATGTAACCAATTCAGCTTCAATTGAAGTAGTAGATTTTTCAGATCCTGAAAATATTCAACCGTTAGCTACTGTAAATGTATCAGATTTTGGCGGAGTAAGTGTACAGAGTGTGGCTACTAAAAATGGTATCGTAGCAGCTGCTGTTTCAGTAGATCCCGTAACAGATAATGGTTTGGTCTTACTTTCAGACCTTGATGGAAATAACCCAGTTGCTGTTGAGGTTGGTGTTTTGCCTGATATGATTACATTTTCACCCGATGGAAACCTATTATTATCAGCAAACGAAGGTCAACCAAGTGATGATTATTCAATCGATCCTGAAGGAACCATTTCAGTAATTGATGTAAGTGGAGGTTTAGCTTCTATTACACAAGCAAGTGTGACAACACTTAATTTTAATGCTTTCGATGCTTCTATAACAGACTTAATTGATGCTGGTGTTCGTATTTTTGGTCCGGGAGCTTCCGTTTCTCAAGATTTGGAGCCTGAATATATTGCAGTATCTAACGATTCTCAAAAAGCATATGTAACCCTTCAGGAAAACAACGCTTACGCAATTGTAGATCTTGTAGCTATGGAAATTACAGATGTTATTTCTTTCGGACTAAAAGATCATAGCCTTCCTGAAAATTCATTAGACCTTTCAGACGAAACAGATTTTATCTTCAATGCTTCTTGGCCAGTAAAAGGGATGTATATGCCTGATGCTATTTCTTTTTACGAAGTGAACGGAACAAGTTATATTGTTACTGCAAATGAAGGTGATGCTCGTGAGTATGATACATTTGAAGAAGAGCGAAAAATTGCGGATAGCGATTATACATTAGACCCTGCAGTTTTTAGTAATATTGACATTTTAGAATTAGACTCAAACCTCTCTCAAATAGCTGTAACAAATAGTTCTGGAGACGCTAATGGAGATGGGTTGTTTGAAGAGATTCACATTTTTGGAGGTCGTTCCTTCAGTATTTTTGAAGCGGAAACGGGAAACCTAGTTTTTGATAGTGGTAACGATTTTGAAGTTATTACAGCGGCCGATCCTGTTTACGGAGCAATTTTTAATGCAAGTAATGAAAATAACAACCTGAAAAATCGAAGTGATAACAAAGGTCCTGAGCCAGAAGGTGTATTGGTTCAAGAAATTAATGATGAATATTACGCTTTTATATTATTGGAACGTATAGGTGGTGTTATGGTTTATAATATTACAGATCCTACTAATCCAGTATTCTTACAATATGTAAACAGTAGAGATGCTGTAGAAGGTGGGGACGAAGCAGGCGATTTAGGTCCAGAAGGAATTGCCTATGTAACTGCTGAAGAAAGCCCCAATGGAAAAGCAATGCTTATTGTTTCAAATGAAGTAAGTGCTACGCTAAGTATGTATACTTTAGATAATGTGATACTTTCAACACCGGAGTTTGGAGTTACTTCAGGAGCGGCGTTTGTATTATACCCCAACCCAGCTAATAATCAAGTATTTGTTAGCAAACCAGGAAGTTATAGTATTTTTGATATAAGCGGACGTTTAGTTGTTGAAGCGATTAATGTGGCTTCTATTAATATATCAAGCTTATCAAGTGGAACATATATAGTGAAAAACGAAGGAGGAGTTTCACAAAAACTTATTATTGAGTAGTTTTAAGTTTACTATTTGAATGAAAAGCCATCTCTATTTTTAGAGGTGGTTTTTTTATTTAACTGTATTTTTGCAGTATTAAAACCATTGATTGCATGACAAAATTACGTGCCTGGGTTTCTGCAGCCCGACTTAGAACGCTTCCATTATCCATTTCAGGAATTCTTACAGCGAGTGCTGTGGCTATTTCCGAAGAAAATTTTAACCTAACTATTTGTATACTAGCAATTATAACAACATTGGGGTTTCAAATACTATCTAATTTCGCGAATGATTATGGCGATGGCGTAAAAGGTACCGATAATGCAGATAGAGTTGGGCCTATGCGGGCGATGCAAAGCGGGATTTTAAAAGCGAAAGACTTAAAAATAGGGATGATAGTTACTGGGGCATTAACACTTTTAATTGCTACTATATTGATTTTTAGCGCTTTTGGTAATGAAAACTTTTTGCTTTCTTTTATATTTTTCAACCTAGGTATTGCTGCTATTATAGCTGCTGTTACCTATACGGTTGGTAAAAAGGCCTACGGATATAGAGGAATGGGGGATTTATTTGTATTTCTCTTTTTTGGGTTATTGGGAGTGATGGGGTGTTATTTTTTATTTAGTAAGAGTTTAGGAGATTTAATAGTACTTCCGGCAATAGTAATAGGATTGTTAAGTGCGGCAGTTTTAAATTTAAATAATATGCGAGACCGACTCTCGGATGCTAAAGTGAATAAAAACACCTTAGCAGTAGTTTTAGGCGGTGTAAGGGTTAAGCACTATCATACTTCGTTAATAATAGGGGGTTTTAGTATTGCGTCACTTTACCTATTACTGAAAGCAGAAACGATATTTGAATTCATTCCGTTACTAGCATTTATACCTTTGTTTCTAAATATTATAAAAGTCTATAAAAACGACTCGCCAACACTGTTAGATCCAGAATTGAAGAAAGTTGCTTTAAGTACGTTCTTATTTTCTATACTTTTTTTAATTACAGTGAGCTTATAGCTTTTTTTGAAAAACTTTAACGGTTTTCTTTACTGTGCTTAGTATATTTAAAGAAAAAACCAACACTCATGAAAATTACATTCTACGGTCAAAACAGTCTTGCCATTGAAGTTGGCGGAAAACATTTAATTATAGATCCTTTTATTACGGGAAATGACCTTTCAAAAGATAAAGTTGATATCAAAAACTTAAAAGCTGATTACATTTTACTAACACACGCACATCAAGATCACATTCTCGATGCGGAAGCTATTGCTAAAAATACAGGTGCAACTATTGTTAGTAATTTTGAAATTGCTAATCATTATGAAGCAAAAGGCTTTGACGTTCATCCCATGAATCACGGTGGAGGTTGGCAATTTGATTTTGGTTATGTAAAATATGTAAATGCTATTCATACAAGCTCTTTTCCAGATGGAAGTTATGGCGGACAACCTGGTGGATTTGTAATTGAAGGCGAACATAAAAATATTTACATTGCTGGCGATACAGCACTGACTATGGACATGAAACTTATCCCAATGCAAACCAAATTGGATCTTGCTATTTTACCCATTGGCGATAACTTCACGATGGGCGTAGACGATGCAATTATCGCGTGTGATTTTATAGAATGTGACAAAGTATTGGGCGTACATTATGATACCTTTGGCTACATAGAAATCGATCACGAAGAAGCGAAAAAGAAGTTTTACGATGCCGATAAAGACTTGATGTTGTTAGATATTGGCGAATCTATTGAGTTATGAGTTTTTAGTATTTTAGATAGCTCGATTTTTAGATAAATAAACATGCATAGATTTAAACAATTAGAGGTTTGGAAAAAAAGTAGAGCTTTTTGTAAACACATATATAAAATAACAATACTATTTCCAGAGTCTGAAAAGTTTGGCTTAGTGAATCAGTTGCGAAGAGCCAGTGTGTCAGTTCCTTCCAATATAGCCGAAGGAGCTTCAAGAAAATCAAACAAAGATTTTGCTAGATTTTTAGAAATTGCGATAGGTTCTTGCTATGAAATGGAAACGCAAATAATACTATCAAATGATTTAGGATTTATAGATAAAAAAACATGTAAACTAGTATTGGAAGATTTAGAAACAATTATTAAAATGACCTCAAAGTTCAAATCAACTTTAAAATAATCCAACAATCTAATAATCCAATATACTAACAAGCTATCTTGAAAGCACATTACAAAAAACACATTCTAAATTTTAAACGTCCCAGCGGAACTTCCCGGGGCGTTTTGCGTACTAAAGAAACCTGGTTTTTAATTCTTGAAGAAGGGAATAGATGGGGTGTAGGCGAATGTGGAATTCTACGAAGCTTGAGTATTGACGACCGTCCTGATTATGAAGAAAAGCTGAGGTGGGTTTGTGATAATATTGAAAAAGGAAAAGATTATTTATATAATAATTTAACCGAATTCCCATCTATTCAAATAGGGGTGGAGACTGCTTTTAAATCACTTCAGGCAACAAATCCTTTTCAAATTTTTCCTTCTGAATTCTCTCAAGGCTCCAAAACCATTCCTATAAACGGACTTATCTGGATGGGGGATAAAAGTTTTATGAAAGAGCAAATTTCAGCAAAACTCAAAGAGGGGTTTCAATGTATAAAAATGAAAATTGGCGCTATTGATTTTGCTACTGAAATTGAACTCTTGAAAAGCATCAGACAAGAATTTTCCGCTTCAGAAATTGAATTACGGGTCGATGCCAACGGAGCTTTTGCCCCTTCCGAAGCATTGGAAAAGCTGAAAGTTTTATCAGAATTAGAATTACACAGTATCGAGCAGCCCATTAAACAAGGGCAATGGCAAGAAATGGCACGGTTGTGTGAAGAATCACCGCTTCCTATTGCGTTAGATGAAGAATTAATAGGCGTATTTGCTTCCGAAGAAAAAGAAAAGCTGCTACAAACTGTACAACCACAATACATTATTTTAAAACCAAGCCTTGTTGGCGGATTTGCAGGAAGTGACGAGTGGATTAATATAGCTGAAAATCTGAACATAGATTGGTGGATCACTTCAGCTTTGGAAAGCAACGTAGGTTTGAATGCTATTTCACAATATACTTTCACAAAAAATGCTACATTGCCGCAAGGTTTAGGAACAGGTAGTTTATACACTAATAATATAGAATCGCCACTAAAAGTATGTAACGGAAGTATACAATATGATACTAACGAGCAGTGGGATCTTACCTTATTAAAAAGATAAAAAGTATACCTACATCCATACTTATAACTATAAAACGAAAACTTAATGTTCATAAAACAAGCTTTTAACTATTTACACGATTCGTGGCGTTACGTGGTTGGCGCTATTGTAATTTTTTTAGTCTCGCAATTAGGGGCAATACCTTTTGCTTTAATTGCTGCTTTTAAATTAATGGAAGAAGGAGGAGACTTAACCGATTTAGACAATCCAGCTACTTTAATGACGGTTTTAGACTCTAACTTGACGCTGTTTTTAATGCTATTGAGTTTTGTTTTTGGGTTAATAGCTGTGGTATTGGTGGTTAAATACCTTCACAAACAACCCTTAGTAGCTGCAACAACATCTAGAAAAAAAGTGGATTGGGGTCGTATTTGGTTTGGCTTTTTGTTGATTGCTATAACTACCATTGTATTGACAGGAATTGATTATTACAGTAATCCCGACGATTATATATTACAATTTGAAGCGGTACCATTTATAATTTTAGCCGTTATAGCTATTCTTATGATTCCGTTGCAAACCAGTTTTGAAGAATATCTATTCCGTGGCTATTTAATGCAAGGTATTGGCGTAATGGCAAAAAATAAGTGGTTGCCTTTAATCGTTACTTCGGTAATTTTTGGCGGACTTCACTTTTTTAACCCAGAAGTGGATAAAATTGGTAACATTATCATGGTTTATTACATTGGTACCGGTTTCTTTTTAGGGATTATGACGTTGATGGATGAAGGGATGGAACTCGCTCTTGGTTTTCATGCTGGTAATAACTTAATCGCTGCTTTGTTGGTAACAGCAGATTGGACGGTATTCCAGACCAATTCTATTTTAAAAGATGTTTCCGATCCCACAGCAGGGTTTGATATTTTAGTACCAGTACTGGTTATGTACCCTGTTTTCTTGGGTATTATGGCTTGGAAATATAAATGGACTAATTGGGGTGAAAAGCTCTTCGGAAAAGTAACACCACCTGCACAACCCGTTCCTCAAATAGACCAGGCAGAAGAACAAATAGAAAAATAATAACCGTTTATAATGGAACTCCCTTTTCATAAAGCATTTACGTTTAACGGGCTTCAATATGAAAGCAAGGAAGAGTTATATGCCTTTGCTGAAAGCTTGCAGAACGAAGGGGATGAATACGAAATTCATATAGGCGATTTTATAATAGCTTGGTTAGATGGTACCGACTTTGTAAAAGTAAAAACCTCAGGTTCTACAGGAAAGCCAAAAAAGATTCAACTGCCTAAAAAAGCAATGGTCAATAGTGCTAAAGCTACGGCTGCCTATTTTAAATTAGGTGAAGGCACTTCGGCATTATTATGTCTACCGGCTAATTATATTGCCGGTAAAATGATGCTAGTACGTGCGATGGTTATGGGTTGGAACCTTCACGTAGTGGCTCCAGAAAAAGATGCATTAACGCAGTATGATAATGATTATGATTTTGTGGCAATGGTACCATATCAAGTGCATTACTCGTTAAAAGATTTAAATAAAGTAAAAAAAGTAATCATTGGTGGCGGACCTGTTTCAAAAGAGTTAGAAGAAGCTTTACAATCTGTTTCTACAGAAGCTTTTGGTACGTATGGAATGACCGAAACTATTACACACGTGGCGGTACGGCGAATTAATGGTCCTGCACGTAGCGAAACATTTTCGGCCTTACCTAATGCGAAATTTTCACAAGACGAGCGGGATTGTTTGGTTATTTTGGCACCAGATATTTCCGAAGAAAAAGTGATTACGAATGACGTGATTAACTTAGAATCGCCAACTTCCTTTATATGGTTAGGACGCTATGATAATGTTATTAACAGCGGTGGCGTTAAAATATTTCCTGAAAAAGTAGAAGAAAAACTTTCCGAAAAAATAATGGAACCTTTTATCATTGCTTCTGAAAAAAATAATGAATTAGGAGAGCGCGTTATTTTGATTATTGAAACAAAATCTAATTCCATTCCCGATTACTCTGATGTGTTCAAAATACTTTCAAAATACGAACGACCTAAAAAAATTATTAGTCTTTCTAAATTTCCGTATACTGAAACCGGTAAAATCAAGCGTGGAGCCGTTTTAGAGTTACTTAAGAAATATAAATAACTCTTTCTTTTTAGCTTTAAAACTAATCTAGTTTTAACTTTGGTTTCATTTTTGATATTTCTTAACTAAGAATAACAAATCACTCTTAAAACCAATTCATTATGAAAATATTTGCTACCCTTATTTTTGCTTTTTTTGCTACAATTGCACTAGAAGCTCAAGAAATCACCGTAACCGGAACAGTAACTGATGAGAGTAAACTTCCATTAGTAGGAGTAAACGTATTGATAATGGGATCTAGTAACGGAACACAAACAGATTTTAATGGAAAGTATGAATTAAAAGCTAAAATAGGACAGAAATTGAAGTTTAGCTATGTGGGGTACGAAACCGTAGAACGAAAGGTAAAAGACAAAAAACCTATTAATGTGCAGATGAACACTGGAGCACAACTAGAGTCAGTTGTTGTGACTGCTTATGACGCAAGTCAAGTTATGAGATCAAAAGTGTCTGGTGTCTCAATTCCACGAGCTTCATACCCTGTAAACAATCAAGTTTCCAACAATGAATCATACGATAAGATTGAAGAGAACATTTTTAAAATGGTGACAACTTCACCACTATCTACTTTTTCAATTGATGTGGATAAAGCTGGGTATAGTAACATTCGCCGGATGATAAACAACGGTCAAAAAATACCAAAGGATGCTGTTAAGATTGAAGAAATGATTAATTACTTTAGCTACGATTATCCGCAACCTAAACGTAACGAACCTTTTTCCATTATCACCGAAGTAGCCAACTCCCCTTGGAATAAAGGAACTAAATTGGTAAAAATTGGTTTAAAAGGAAAAGATATTGCGACTGAAAATACACCAGCGAGCAACTTAGTGTTTTTACTGGATGTATCGGGTTCTATGAATTCTGAAAACAAATTGGGGTTGTTAAAATCAGCCTTGGGCGTACTAGTTGATAATCTTCGAGAAGAAGACAAAGTGAGCATCGTTGTGTATGCAGGAGCTGCAGGAACGGTCTTGGAACCTACAGCTGGTAATAACAAGGAAAAAATAATGCAAGCTATTGACAAGTTAAGTGCTGGAGGTTCTACAGCTGGAGGACAAGGTATTAAATTAGCGTATAAAATAGCGGAAGAGAATTTTATAAAAGACGGCAATAACCGTGTGATTCTTGCTACCGATGGTGATTTTAATGTAGGTGCATCGAGTGACAGAGCAATGGAAGATTTAATTGCAGAAAAGCGAGAAAGTGGAGTGTTTTTAACATGTCTCGGTTTTGGTATGGGAAATTATAAAGATTCCAAAATGGAAACCTTAGCCGATAAAGGCAACGGAAACCACGCCTATATCGATACCATGCAGGAAGCCAAGAAAGTGTTGGGGACAGAATTCTTCGGAACCATTTACACCATAGCAAAAGATGTAAAACTGCAAGTAGAGTTCAACCCTAAAAAAGTACAAGCGTATCGATTGATAGGATATGAAAATAGACTCTTAAACGATGAAGATTTTAATGACGATACCAAAGATGCCGGCGAATTAGGTAGCGGTCATACCGTAACCGCTTTATATGAACTGATTCCAGTAGGAGTGAAAAGTGACTATTTAAAAAATATTGACGAGTTAAAGTATACCAATAACAAGAATGCTTCTAAAACAGATGAGTTGCTTACAGTAAAGTTTAGATATAAAGAACCAGATGGAGAAAAAAGTAAACTGATTGTCAAAACGTTGAAAGATAGTAATACTGATATTAAAAGAACCTCAAGTGATTTTCAATTTTCTGCAGCCGTAGCCTTATTTGGACAACAGCTTCGTGATTCTGAGTTTATTTCAACTAAAAGTAGAGAAGAGGTTATTCGTTTAGCTGAAGCTGGTAGAGGAAAAGACAAAGAAGGATACCGAGCTGAGTTTATTAGATTGGTAAAAAGTTATAAATAATTCTTTTGAAATAAATAGTGTTTAAAACAAAAGGAGCAGTTAACTGCTCCTTTTGTTCTTTAATTTTATCAAGATTACCTTACACCTGCAAAACCCCCATATTAAATTTCTTTTCAATAGGAGCATGGTTTGCAGCTTCAATTCCCATACTAATCCATTTTCGGGTATCAAGTGGGTCGATTACAGCATCAGTCCAAATTCTTGAAGCAGCGTAATATGGAGAAATCTGCTCGTCGTAACTTTTTTTAATCTTATCGAAGAGTTCTTTTTCTACTTCTGGAGTAATTTTCTCTCCTTTCTTTTTCAAAGAAGCAGTTTCAATCTGTAATAATACTTTAGCCGCACTATTTCCACTCATTACGGCTAGTTCTGCACTAGGCCAAGCAGCAATTAATCGAGGGTCATATGCTTTCCCGCACATAGCATAATTACCAGCACCATAACTGTTTCCAATAACAATGGTGAATTTTGGTACGACACTATTACTAACGGCATTTACCATTTTGGCGCCATCCTTAATAATACCGCCGTGCTCACTTTTACTGCCGACCATAAACCCGGTAACATCTTGTAAAAACACCAATGGGATTTTTTTCTGGTTACAGTTCGCTATAAAGCGCGTGGCTTTATCGGCACTATCACTATAGATTACACCGCCAAATTGCATTTCGCTAGGCTTGGTTTTAGCTTTCGTAGTTTTTACTAGTTTTCGTTGATTGGCAACAATACCAACTGCCCAACCGTCAATACGAGCGTACCCAGTTAAAATAGTTTGACCGTAGCCTTTTTTGTATTCCTCGAAATCACTATCATCCACCAAGCGATGTATTATTTCACGCATATCATATTGTTCGGCACGTGATTTTGGTAGTATTCCATAGATTTCTTTTGGGTCTTCTTTTGGTTTCGCCGCTTTATCTCTATTAAACCCAGCTTTGTCAAAATCGCCTATTTTTGAAACAATATTCTGTATTTTGTTTAACGCATCTTTATCGTCTTCAGCTTTATAATCAGTTACACCGCTAACTTCAGAATGCGTGGTCGCACCTCCTAAATCTTCATTCTCAATGCTTTCACCAATGGCAGCTTTTACCAAATAACTTCCGGCGAGAAAAATACTTCCTGTTTTGTCAACTATTATTGCTTCATCGCTCATAATTGGTAAATAGGCACCTCCGGCAACACAGCTTCCCATTACCGCAGCTATTTGAGTAATCCCCATACTGCTCATCACAGCATTGTTTCTAAAAATTCTTCCGAAGTGCTCCTTATCAGGAAAAATTTCATCTTGCATCGGCAAATACACACCGGCACTGTCCACTAAATAAATAATAGGCAGTTTGTTTTCAATGGAAATTTCCTGCGCTCGTAGATTCTTTTTAGCAGTAATAGGAAACCAAGCCCCTGCTTTTACCGTCGCATCGTTTGCAACAACAATACACTGTTTGCCTTTTACATAGCCAATTTTGACAACAACGCCGCCACTTGGGCAACCGCCGTGCTCTTCGTACATTCCGTCGCCGGCAAAAGCACCGATTTCAATACTAGGTTTTTTTGAATCAAGTAGATAATCAACACGTTCGCGAGCTGTCATTTTACCTTTGGCGTGGTGTTTTTCTATTCGTTTTTCACCACCGCCCAATTTAACTTTGGCAAGTTTCTTTTTAAGATCAGAAACTGATAGTTTGTTGTGGTCTTCGTTTTTATTAAAGGTCATATCCATAGTTGTCGTTGCAATTTCCCCAAAAATACGAAACTATGACATTTTGGTACGGCAAATCTCTATTTTATTCCCGATATTTGTCTCTGCTAATAAGTTAAGGCAAACCCGTGTCTAATTGTATTTAATATTTTTATTAAATTTAGTACGAAGACGCATTTTAAGAATGAAAATTTTATGATGAATAAGAATACCGTATTGGCGTGGGCCACTTTTATAATGATTGTAGTAGGCGTTGCTTTAATAGCAATGGGTGCTTTTAGATATGACGATGTAGCCGGATGGGGCTTTGCTTCTGTAGGGATTGGCTTTTTTGCGATTGCTTGGGTATTTAATGCCCTAAAAGGAAGGGTATAACCACTCAATAAATATATGATTTCAGAAAATACCATTCGTACTGTACTGCAAAATCACCTTGCCGGTGGGAAGGCTTTTATGCCCTTAACGGATATGTTTTCAGAAATTCCTTTTGAAGAAGTAGGAGCGCGGCCCTATAATCTGCCGTATTCTTTTTATGAGCTGTTTTACCACATTACCTATGCACAGAAGGATATTTTAAATTTTTGTGTTTCTGAAGCATACACAACACCAAATTGGCCAGATGATTATTGGCCGAAACAACAAGCGCCAAAAAGTAAAACCGATTGGCAACAATTGCAAGAAGACTATCTACAGGATAGAAAAGAACTAGAACAGCTAGTAGAAAATAAATACCTTACGGAAATAGTTCCCACTGGGGAAAACCAAACCCTATTTCGGGAAATCCTTTTGGTCATAGAGCATGCCGCTTACCATACAGGACAACTCGTGATAATATTACGATTATTAGGCCTACACAAATAGTAGTGCCATTACATTAATAACAAACCAAAGGTGACTGAGTGTTTCGAGGAACAAGAAACGTATCGAAGCCTCCGACATCAAATAATAATAGAAACTAAGATTTTCGCCCTTGCGGAAATAAAAAATAAATTTTTTATGTCTGACGATAAAAAAGTAATTTTCTCCATGTCTGGTGTAACCAAGACGTTTCCAAGCGCTCAAACACCGGTGCTTAAAAACATTTATTTAAGCTTTTTCTACGGCGCCAAGATTGGTATTTTGGGATTAAACGGAAGTGGTAAATCTACCTTATTAAAGATTATCGCTGGGAAAGACCAGAATTATCAAGGTGATGTTGTTTTCGCTCCTAATTATAGTGTAGGGATGCTAGAACAAGAACCTGAACTGGACGAAGAGAAAACCGTGATGGAAGTAGTGAAAGAAGGTGTAAAGGAAGTGGTTGATGTCTTAGATGAGTATAACAAGATCAACGATATGTTCGGTTTACCGGAAGTCTATGAAGATGCAGATAAAATGCAGGAGCTAATGGATAAACAAGCCAAGCTACAAGATAAAATTGATGCCACGAACGCTTGGGAGTTGGACACTAAATTAGAAATAGCGATGGATGCCTTGCGTACGCCTGAGAAAGATAAAAAGATAAGTGTTCTTTCTGGTGGGGAGCGTCGTCGAGTTGCGTTATGCCGTCTGTTGTTACAACAGCCCGACGTTCTATTGCTCGATGAGCCTACCAACCACTTAGATGCAGAAAGTGTACACTGGTTAGAACACCACTTAGCACAATATAAAGGGACGGTAATTGCCGTAACACACGATAGATATTTCTTGGATAACGTAGCCGGTTGGATATTAGAATTAGACCGTGGTGAAGGTATTCCATGGAAAGGAAACTATTCGTCTTGGTTAGATCAGAAGTCCAAGCGGATGGCGCAAGAACAAAAACAAGCTAGCAAACGCCAAAAAACACTAGAACGCGAGCTAGAATGGGTAAAGATGGCTCCGAAAGGACGTCAGTCTAAACAAAAAGCCCGTTTGAACAACTATGATAAGTTGATGAGCCAAGATCAAAGTAAACTCGAAGATAAGTTAGAGATTTACATTCCTAACGGTCCTCGTTTAGGAACGAATGTGATTGAAGCCAAAGGCGTTTCAAAAGCATTTGATGATAAATTATTATACGACAATCTTAACTTCAAATTACCACAAGCTGGTATTGTAGGGATTATCGGACCTAACGGTGCTGGTAAAACGACCATCTTTAAAATGATTATGGACGAAATAGAGCCCGATAAAGGTTCTTTTGAAGTAGGGGAGACAGCAAAAATCGCTTATGTAGACCAGTCGCATTCCAATATTAATCCTGAGAAGAGCATCTGGCAAAACTTTAGTGATGGACAAGAATTGGTGATGATGGGTGGAAAGCAAGTGAATAGCCGTGCGTACTTAAGTCGTTTTAACTTTAGCGGTAGCGAACAGAACAAAACTGTTTCCAAACTATCCGGTGGGGAGCGTAACCGTTTGCATTTAGCCATGACCCTAAAAGAAGAAGGGAACGTACTCTTGCTCGATGAGCCAACAAACGACTTAGATGTAAATACCTTACGAGCTTTAGAAGAAGGTTTGGAAAATTTTGCCGGCTGTGCGGTAGTAATCTCTCACGACCGTTGGTTCTTAGATCGTGTTTGTACGCATATCTTGGCGTTTGAAGGGAACAGTGAAGTGTACTTCTTTGAAGGTGGCTTTAGTGATTATGAAGAAAACAAAAAGAAACGTTTGGGTGGCGATGTAATGCCAAAACGAATCAAATACAAGAAGTTAATTCGATAATCTGGATAGTTTTTCTGTATACAAAAGGGTTCAAACAAATTATTTTTATAGTTTGTTTGAACCCTTCTTTTTTCTGCTAAATGTTACCAATAGGCAAGTAGCTATGTAAGATGAACTATAGTCAAGAACTCCATATTGATTTTTTAATAGGTTTCGACTGCTAGCCCGAAAGTGTTTTCCATTCTGGTGGGCGTTCAACCAGACATCTGTAACTTTGTTTTACTTCACCACAAATTGTTTTGAAATAGTATTTCCTTTTGAAACAATTCGAATAAAATAAATTCCAGAAGGTAAATCAGCAATTGAAAAGGATTGTTGGCTTGATGCTTCTAAAGAACCTGAAAACAGATTTTTCACGCTTCGACCTGTGTTATCATACACCGTTATAGTTCCCTCGCTGGTTAACGAATGACGTATATTCAGTTCTGTAGTAGCAGGAACAGGGTAGAGTGTTACTTCTTCTTCCGTAGTAGTGAAATTTTCAGTTCCTAATACAATGGTGCTAATATCATAACTGTGAATAGACCGCCCATACGTTCCTGCGTATAAAGTTTGGGTGGGTTCGTGCATTTTTAAGTCACGGGTAAGTGTCATAGGCAATTCGTTTCCTAATACCGTCCAATTAGCGCCATTGTTTTCAGAATACCAAACATTGACGTCGGTCGCTACAAACAAGAGGCTTTCATCTGCTGTTATTATAAGATCATTAACAGGTATTTCGGGTAAATTTCCTGAAATATCAACCCAATTTTGTCCGCCGTCTTCCGTTTTAAATACGTGTGGTGTATAATCCAAACGATTATAACCTGAAAAGGTTACATACGCTACCATATCATCACTAGGCGAAATAGCTACTGAAGTCACATACCGGTCTGGAAGGCTAGCACTTATATTTTCCCACGTGTCGCCCCCATCAAACGTTACGTTCACGTTTCCATCATCGCTACCTGTATAAATTGTTTCTAGATTTAAATATGAAGGAGCAATTGCAGTCAGGGTTCCGTAGGTAAGCGAACCACTCGGGTGCTGTCCATTAGTAAGGTCTGGACTTATTGGTGACCAAAATTCTGCGTGTGTTGATGAATATAAACGTTGGGTTCCGTAGTACACCATTTCCGTATTAAAAGGCGAAATTACTACTGGCGTGTTCCAATTGTTTCGGTCGCTGCCACTAATACCACTAGTTGCCCCTGAAAAGGTGGCGCCACCATTAGTAGAACGTCCTAAATTTCCGTATTGCGATTCTACATAAATATAATTATTGTCTACAGGGTCAATCCCTACGTGAAAACCATCACCTCCCCAAACTGCTTCCCAGTCATCAGTGCTCGCAGTTGTGGTTCTAATAGTATTGTTATCTTGAGTACCACCATATAGATTTTGTGGTGCTAAATTATCTACTTCGATATTGTAAAACTGCGTAATGGGTAGGTTTTCAAATTTCGTCCAATTATTTCCACCATTCTGTGAAATATAAGCCCCACCATCGTTTCCTGCTAAGAGAAAATCATTGTTATTGGTAGAATATTCTAAGGCGTGGTGATCTACGTGCATCCCACTTATGTTACTCCAACTATCACCGCTGTTATTACTTCTGGCTAACTGAAAACCGATCACCCAAACTGTTTCGGGATCGGTAGGGTCTATACGAACGTTTCCAAAGTACCATCCAAAACTGGAATCAATACCTGTTAAAGCACCTAAAGTAACTAGGTTCCACGTATCTCCATTGTCGGTAGATTTATACAAACCATTAAACTCGTTGGTTATTTCATCGGTAGTAAAACGAGCATATAAGGTTGATGGGTCTGAAGCCGATACAGCCAAGCCAATACGCCCAGTTTGTGTAGAGGCAGCAGGTAAACCATTGCTAGCTCCCAGTTCTTCCCAAGTATCACCTCCATCCATAGAACGGTGGATAACTGAGGTAACTCCTGCATAATCCCGTTGCCACGGTTGGCGAGTACGTTCCCACATAGCGGCATACAGTATATCGGTATTTTGGGGGTTCATCGCTACATCAATAGCAGCAGTAGAATCCGTTACGTGTAATACTTGCTCCCAATCTGTCCCGCCATTGGTAGTACGGTAGACACCGCGTTCTGGATTATGACCGTATAATGTTCCGGTAGCAGCTACAAAAAGACGATCAGGATTGGTAGGGTCCACAGCGATACGTCCAATATGCTGACTCTCCGCAAGACCAATGTTACTCCAAGTGGCACCCGCATCATTAGAGCGATAGATACCGTCTCCAAAAAACGCACCTGAGTTGGAGCTTCCGTTTGCTTCTCCGGTTCCTACATATATAATATCAGCATTAGAAGGGGCGATGGCAAGATCACCAATGGACATAGGGCCTACTTCATCAAAAATAGGTGTCCAATTAGCACCTTGATCAGTTGTTTTAAAAATGCCTCCAGTGGCTGCGGCAACATAAAGTACATCGTCACTATCTGGTGAAATAGCTACATCGGTTATTCTACCGCCAGTATTTAAAGGGCCTGCCAATGTCCAATCACTTCCGTTTTGATTTCTATTATTTACAATAGACTTTACACGTGTTTTAGCTTTTTGTAAGGCCGAAACATCTATATAATTATCAGGATAGGCACGTTGGTAATACATCCAGTCGCTGGGGTATTCTTCAAAATAAGCTTCCGTTTCGTTTACACGGGCTTCTGGTTCTGTTTCTGAAAAGACCAAAATATAAGTAAGTATAGAGCTAATAGCAACTAGTAATAGGAAGTAAAAAGTTTTCATAAGTAGTAGGTAAAATTCTAAATTCTTTTAAAAATACTATAAATTAGCCTATTATATTGTTAAACCCGATATGTGACTTTTAGTTTAATATGTAAAATGAAGTATCTATCAACAAACCGACCTTATGTTTAAAAAGTATTTGCTAGTAATAATCGTACTATCCCTTTTTACAGCTTGTGGCAGTAAAAAACAAATTGCTGAGGTGACCCTAGGTACCGAGCAGACTGTTGCCTATAAAAGTTTAGGAAATGGCGTAGCAGCTATTTCGTTGCTATTTTTTAAAAATAATACCTTCCAGCTGAATTTTAAAAGTATCCCTCAACCGGAAACTGATGACAAACCAGTAGTACGTTCCGAGAAAGGAACCTACACTGCGGAGGGAAATTGGAAAACATTACAGTTTTTAAGCAATGGTTTTGATGCCACCGCTCTATTTGACGCCCAATACAACAACCCTAATGAGGTGGAAGTACTTAGTGAGAATACCGTGAAAGTAAATACTGATGAGCAGGCGATTACTATTTGGGGTATTTTATGTGAGCGGGAGTAGAAGAGAAGTCTTTTCTCATATCTTTTCTTCTTAATCCATTTATTATGCATCTCGATGCTAAGTTTAATATGTTTTCTTTTCTAGGAATCAGTACATCTAATAACTAGAAATTAGGCTATAGCAGATTTTGTTGTAGCTGCTTATTGCGCATAGTCTATTCTAAGAGGTGATTGAATAAATAAACACCGAAAAACGGAAATGGATACTCTTTTTTTAATTGAAGCACCTATTTAAATAAATCTCTTGAATTTCAGGTTTTAAAGTATCTTTGACAGCACATGAGCATATTGGTACAAATAAGAGTTTTGCCGCGGCAACAAGAAGATGAAGCTTACCTGCTAGAGTTAGCGTTGGAAAAAGCAAAGCTTCGGAAAAATGAAATTAAAGATTGGCGCATACGAAAACGTTCAATAGATGCCAGAAATAAAACGGTAAAGCTTAATCTGCAAATTGAATTATGGCAACATTCAGATACGCGCGAAATAATCCCTGCTTTTATACCCCAAGAAATTTCCAAAAAAAGAGAAATTGCTATTATTGGTGCAGGTCCAGCAGGTCTGTATGCTGCTTTGCGAGCTCTTGAAGCCGGAATAAAACCTATTGTTTTTGAACGTGGAAAAGATGTGCGTTCCAGACGTCGCGATTTGGCAAAAATAAATAAGGAACAAACGGTAAATCCAGAGTCTAATTATTGCTTTGGCGAAGGAGGAGCCGGTACGTACTCTGATGGGAAATTATATACGCGCTCTAAAAAAAAGGGTAATGTTTTAAAAGCGATGGAATGGTTTGTTCATTTTGGAGCAGATCCTGATATTCTGGTAGATGCGCATCCGCATATTGGTACTAATAAATTACCTCAAATTATAACCTCCATGCGAGAAGCTATTCTGGAATATGGAGGAGAGGTTCATTTTAACTCCAAGCTAACCGATTTAAAACTAAAAGAAAATCGAATAACCGGACTTCAAATTAATGAAACAAATTGGCATTCTTTTAATGATGTTGTGCTTTCTACAGGGCATTCTGCTCGAGATATTTTTCATCTTTTGCATAACAAACAGATTAAAATTGAAGCCAAGCCTTTTGCTTTGGGCGTTCGTGTAGAGCATCCGCAAGAGTTAATAGATCACATTCAATATCATGGAGATAACGATAATCCGTATTTACCACCGGCTTCCTACGCGCTTGTAGAGCAGGTAGATGGTTTAGGGGTGTATTCGTTTTGTATGTGTCCGGGCGGGATTATTGCCCCTTGTGCAACCCAGCAGGATGAGGTGGTTACAAACGGTTGGAGCCCCAGTAAACGCAATAATCCGTATGCCAATTCAGGTATTGTGGTTAGCATAGCGCCTCAAGATCTCCCAAATTATACTCCAGATGATCCTTTTGTTTGTTTGAACTTTCAAAAATCTGTTGAAAAATCTTGTTGGGAAGCTGCTGGAAAAACGCAGCAAGTTCCCGCGCAACGTATGATTGATTTTGTGGAAGGACGATTGTCTACCGATTTTCCGAAGACATCTTACTTACCCGGAATTGTAGGAGCAGACCTCAATCTTGTTTTACCACCTTTAATTTCTAAAAGATTACGAAAAGCCTTTGTGTCTTTTGGTAGAAAAATGAAAGGGTATTATACCAATGAAGCTGTGTTACATGCTCCAGAAAGCCGAACGTCTTCTCCCGTTTCTATTCCGCGCAACCCAGAGACGTTAGAACATGTTGAAATAAAAGGGCTTTATCCTTGTGGGGAAGGAGCCGGTTATGCAGGTGGCATTATCTCGGCCGCTATCGATGGGATTAATTGTGTGGATGCGATTGCTAAGAAATATGCTGAGAAATAAGCTTTGTTATCCTTCTCGCAAAATCTTGTCCATCTTTTTACCTTTTGCTAATTCGTCAACCAATTTGTCTAGGTACCGCACCTGTTTGGTGAGTGGGTTTTCAATTTCTTCTATTCTATAGCCGCAAATAACACCGGTTATTTTAGGAGCATTTGGGTTTAGAGTTGCTTTTTCAAAGAAGGTTTTAAAGCTCACTTTTTCATCAATCAATTTTTGCAGATCCTGTTCGTTAAAACCCGTCAACCACGCTATTACTTGGTGTAGCTCTTTTTTTGTTCTGCCTTTACGTTCCACTTTGGTGATGTAGTGTGGATAAACCGAGGCAAAAGTCATAGTTGCTATTCGTTCGTTGTGTTTGGGTGTTGTTTTCATGTTATTTCAATCGTATTAATTCGCCTTTTCTTTTTACAACGTTTTTATAGTCCCATTGTATCGCTCTAGACTTTTTTAACCATCTTTTTATATCGGTCAGCTTTATCTGATCTATTGCCGTGTATCGAATAGAGGCATCTTTAAATTTACCCGTACCGGTTTTAAGCTTTTCTTCTTCAAAACCTGCCCCGCTCCAAAACATCAATCGAACACAGTCCTTTAATTTGCTATATCCCACAATAGGGTTGTCATTTAAAAACCAAACCGGGTGGGCGTGCCATATTTTGCTTTCAGCTTCAGCTAATTTACTATTAATGGTTGTAGCGAGTAGGTCACAAATCTCTTTGTCAGTTGGTGTTTGCTGGTTGTTATAAGATTGAATGTCTGGCTTCATAGGTAGCTTGTTTTCTCCATATTGTCGGTAATTATTCTATTTTTCTAAAATCCCTTTGTCAACACTGTCCTCTATAAGGTCTTTAGCATAACCCCATAGTGTTGTTGAACCTTTTTTAATTGTCTTTTGTTTCCCGTAAACGGTCTCATACTTCACTCCAAACTCTTTCCATGTTCCGCCGTTGTTGGAAGCGTTTTGCAACAAAGGTTCCAATCTATCCATTGATTTTGCAAACTTAGCTTCATTAGAAATACCGTCTTCAAATTCCATCCAAATTTGTAGATATTCCTCCGCTTGTTTTTCGGGTAGCATTCCAAAAATACGTTCCGCACATTTTTTTTCTTCTGTGGTGTTCTCGTGATTTTTAGTTTGGTCATATATAAAAGTGTCGCCAGCATCAATCTCAACAATATCGTGGATTAAAACCATTTTAATAACCTTTAACAAGTCAATATCATCATTGGAATGTTCACTTAAAACAATCGCTATCATTGCCAAATGCCAACTGTGTTCCGCATCGTTTTCACGTCTGTCGCTATTAAACAGTTTTGTGCGTCTTTGAATGTATTTTATCTTATCTATTTCCTTAATGAAGGTTATTTGTTTTACTAAGTTTTCTGAGATCATTTTCAGATTTTTTTAATTATTGCCAGCGGTTTTTTGGTTTTTTAAAAAGTCAACACATGGGTCCATTTTAAAAGGTATAGTATAAAAAATGTGCCTCCTACACCCACGAATATAGCACCTTGCCAATAAAAGGTTCTCGTTCCCCATTGGTTCCACGTTTTATTACCCGATTCTTTTCTGAAATGAGCCCTTGTCGTCCTCCAAAAAAGAAAAGTGATTCCTAAAAAAAGCGCTATTGCTAGTATCCAAATATTTTCCATGCGTTCGGGTTTTTAGTGTATCTATTTTTAAGTGTTGCTATACGTATAGCATTAGTTATGGGTTAAATATAAACAAACCTTCTCGCTTCAATGGAGAAATATAAAGTCTGTGTGAGTTTCAATAATGAATACAGCAGTTATTTTAGTGAGTTATGTGTAATTTTTAATCTTCAGTACGTATCAAACTTTTTAATTTTTTAAGTTGTGTGTCAGACTTCCATAAAATTTGATTCATATCTCTTTCAATCTTTATGTCGGGTTCTGTTCCATATCCGTCAAAAATTTTTCCGTTTTTTTGAAACGAAACCATGGTGCTTATTTTTCCAAATAACTCTGAATTTGGCAAATCAAACCATTCGCTATTTCCACTGGAGCCATCTGTTGTTACGCCAACAATTTGTATGTTAGGAATTCCCTTGAAAACAGAAACAAAAACTGACGCTGCACTGAACGTTTTTTCGTTGGCTAAAATGTAAACAGGCTTGTTGTAGTAGAAAGATTGTTCAGATAATTTTTGTCCGTTAAATAAACCAAAATAATACTCGCTGAATTTTTTATCGTCCAACTCGTACATTGGTTTAAATGTTTTCAAAAATGTATCTACGCTTGCTTGCTCTCGTTTCGTTAATTCAGAATAGGAAAACAAAAACCTGCCGTGTAAACGCTCTATATATTCTTCTAGTAATGGAACTGTTGCTCTTTGTTTTGTAGCGTTTACAACATATACAGAATCGGGATGCACTAAATAGTTGGCGAATTCATATATTAAATCTCTAGTTCCGCCACTGTTGCTTCTTACATCAATAATTAGGGCTTTGCTGTCATTGCGGATAGATTTCATAAAAGAATTAAGCTCATCAAAAAGAAGAGGAGCTTCACCTTTACTAGACATAGCAGGAATCTTGATGTATGCAATGCTATCTTTAATCTTAAAAAGTTGTTTTATTATCTCGGGCTTATTGTATTCTTCGTCGTCTACAAGAACGTATTTACTTTCAAACTTTTCATCCCAAGGGCGTAACCTATTTGACCTATCAACAGGTGATACCAAAATTGTTGTATCTTTTTTAAATGCAACATCCGAAAGCGTTAATTTAACTTGTTTGGGCAATGGTTTGTTGAGAATCGTATAATTTTTCTGAATATCCCGAATATCTCTAACAGCCATGGTAAAGTACGTTTCTTCAGGTGCCTCTATATCTTCGGGTCGTGTTTTTTGTAAGAAATCCTTAATTTCCATCCCATCGATTTTTTTGAGATAAGGAAATTTGGGGTTTAGTATTTTAAATTCTTTGTTCTGGTTTAAATTTAAAACGACTACTTTTCCATTGTGTGGTGCGTACATATAGGGTAGAAAAAGAGATTCATTTAAACTATACCCTCTTATAGTAGTTAATGAAGAATGTCTATCGCCAATTTTGGCCAAGGTTTTTGTAATAAACAGACCAAAATCTTCAAGTTTTGTAGTGTCACCTATTGTTTTTAGATAGTTTTCAAAATCGGTATTAAAATTATACCCGTTTAAGTAGGTATAAGACGATTTATCATTTAGGGTGCTTGTCAGAAATTCAATGTCTTCGTTTATCTGTTTTTTGGTCAGGAAATTATGCTGTGCTTGTAAAGCGATAGCCCATAGGCTGAATAGAACTGTAATCAAGATTTTCAACTTCATCAGCTAAATTTTTTTAGAGTTTGCACAAGAGTTGCTGAATAAATATACACAATCCTTTCTGCTTTTATGGAGAAATATAAAGTCGGTGTGAGTTTGATTTCAAAAATAAAATACTAATTTTAAAAAACTGAACTAGTGCTTTTCATAGGATACGTTGTTAGGCACAGTTATTTTCTTTTATGATTAACTCTTAAACCAAATATTCCAACAGAAAAACTTGAAATGTAATCTTTTCGTTTCAAATTTGTCAATAGTTCTCTGTTGTCAGGATTGTCTTTAATTTTTGCCTTTTTATTTTTATTTGTAATTTTTTCATAATTACTAGCTAAGTTAATTAAGAATTTTTCTATGAAAGTTTCGTCAACGCTAAAAAGATTCTTGTTGAATAATTTAATTCTATTTACAATCGATACACTTTGGTCTATGATTAAAGCTTTGAAAAGTAACTCATTTACACGAAATGAACTGTCATTTAATATAAGTTGACTTATTGACTTCAAATTTTCGGATTTTGATAAAATAGTATCATTAGAACAAGATTCTAAAAACTTAAGTTTTTCTATATTGTTTAATTTTTTTGATTTTAAAATTAGTTCTACATCATTTGCATCTAAAATTAGTTCCTCAATTTTTTCAATAAATTTAGCTTTGTGCTTTTCTAATAATTTAATATTTAACTTTTCATAGTTTTCCTTTAAGCTTTCAAAACTTTTAATCGTTGGACTAATTACTCTATTATTTATTAATGAATGAACTTTTTCTTCATCAAGATTTGCAATGTCTAAGTCGCTATACCAGAAAGGTATTGAATTTGTAATTAAATCAAATGACTCATTATTAATTTTGTTTGATTGCATTAATGCTTTGCAGAATACACCAAAAATGTTTTCATCATTAAATTTAGTTGCCATTTTTACTTTTGCTAATTCGTTCGCGTTTTCAATATTATTAATAAAGCCAATAGATGATTCTAATATTTTATTTTCGGATTCTTTGAAAAAGAACAATAAGTTTTCCCATTTAGGTTCTATCTTATTATTTTCGATAATATATGGCAACAAATTAGCTTCCTCAATAATTGAAATATCAGATATTTTTGTTGCTACTTTTTTAATGACTTCTTTTTTTAGTTTTAAACTTAAATCAGAGTGGTTTAATAGTTCTAAATACGATTTTTGTTCCTCATTAATATTCGTATCAAGCTTTAAGTAAATATTCGTTATGTAGTCATTTATGTAGTCTTCTATGTAGTTAATAAGGCTATTCGAATTTGAGTTTTTAATTGAAGAATAATTAGAATTATCAAAGCTTACTTGTTCGAATTCACCATATTTTTTTATAATTTCACTAACCATTTTTTCGTTTATCTCATAATGATTATTCTCGTAAATAAACTCTAAAATGTTCTCTGGGGAATTCTTAAAGTCTAAGTCAATAAATTTTAGTTCTAAATCAGAGATGATATTTATTAGTTTATCATTGTTAGATGTGATGTTTAAAATTTCAGAATCTTTTGTTAGATAATTTTTGAGATTAGATTGTTTTTCTATTTTAATAATAGATTCAATTTCTGCATATTCTATGATGTATTTTAATATAGTATTTAATTGTTCATCAGAAAACGCAACATCATTCACATAATATTCCCAAATACCAATCCAATACTCGCATAGCGTTTTAATAAATAGATTTAAATTCTCTGTTATATCAACAAAGCCGTTTATAAATAGAGTAGAAGTAGAGGATTCATCTTTTAACTTTGTAAAAACATAGTCTAAAGGAACCTTATTATTTCTATGGTTTTTAAGTAAGAAGTCTAACAAGTCATAATTCAAGATAAATTCAGAGTTAAAATCAATTGGACTTATTTTTGGAATTACTTTGTCAATTTTTGAAAGTTTATAGTCAAATTCTAATTTTTGTTTATTTCTTACATTGATAATGAATTTATGATCATTTCTTGTAATACTACCTTCGTGAAATAAAGAAATGTAATCAATATAATCTTCCGAGATATATCCATTTCTAATTATAGTTGTAATGAAATCTGCATCTAAATTTTCATTTATATTTAAATCAATTTTTTCATTTGATTGTAATAATTCAGAGATTTTTAAATTTCTAATCTTAATTTTTTGCCTCTCCAGTTCTTGTATTTCTTTTCTTGTAGAATTTGATTTAATTGATTTAAAATCAATAATCTCTTGTTCCTTAACATTATAAGATTTTTTCGAATCAACCTTTTTTTCAATTTCAGAAAATAAAATTTCTACTTTTTTAATTGGATAATCAGTTCTATTGTAACTTCTATTATGGAAAGATGATTTATAAAATAAATCATTACTTTTTAAGTATTCAAAGTTTTCATCTTTTAATAAATCATTAAGTGTAATAGGTTCTTTGTTAATGATAAAATTATTAAAGTTGTCTAATGTTTCCATAACTCGAATGATATATAATTGTCGAAGTTCATTTGTGTTTTTAAAATTAATTAAATCCAGGTTTTTAATTTCATCTTTTAAAGTAGTTATATCTTTTTCTATTCGTTTTATTTCTTGATTTATATATTTTGATTTTGAGTTTAGAATACTGTATAAACTACCTTCATTTTTGCTTAATGAAACAAAGTCATTCGGGTATTTATTTTTATAAGTAATAATTGCGAATAATTTATCTTGATTTAAGGGTGTCTCACCTTGTTTCGTTTTGTATAAATAAAATTCATTAGTGATATTATGAAGTAAGCGCATATCATCAATAAAAAAAGATATGTCTTCTATAAAAGCATCTGTTAAATCATAAATATATTTTTTCTTTTTTTGTCTTAAAATTTCACTCGAATTTGATGAATTAATTACTGGAATAACGGGAATTATGAAATCAAAAAATTTAATTCTCTCATTGTCTGAAAACATATCGTCTCTTACAGCATAAATAAATGTGATATTTTTCTTTTTAGTTTTTTCAGAGTTGTTGAGTAGAAGGTTAATCTCCCTAAGCTTTGTGAAAATTTCGGTTTCTTCAAAACGGTCAAGGTCTTCAATGATTACTACATTATAAGGTCTTATTGTAAAGAAATAAAGGATTTCATCTAAGTGATGGTTCAATATAGACTTGTTTATACTTTCTCCAATTCCTATTTCAGCATTATGAAACTTAAGTTTATTAATTGTTATAGAACTAATAATTCTAATTGATTTATATGTGATAAAGAATATACCAATTAAAATTATTGCTATACTACCATAATGTAAAGCATCACAAGTAAAATCACTTAAAGGATTATCTTTAAAAACACTTTGGATGAGATAAGGGTAAAAATAATTTAGTAAGGCTATTATAAATATTAAAATACCAAGGGAGGTTAAAAACAATTTTTTAGCACCATAACTTTTAATTTTTTTAAATCTTGAATCAGGTATATTTTTATCTTCTTCGTGATAAAAAATTTGTTGTAAAATGCTTGTTTCTATAAGCCGTAAAAGTTCTTCTTTATCTTTTTCAATAAGGTGTCCTTGTTCATTATATTTTGGTTTTTCCTCTTTAAATGTTGCTAAAGAAATATTTAGAAATTCTAATTCAGTTCCTTTGTAGTTTTTTTGGAAAGTCTTCAGAATTGTACTTTTACCAGAGCCATAAGACCCTGTAAGGGCAATGTTTTTTATATCCTCTTTTTCACGATTTTCAAGTGCCCATTGTAGAGCTTTTGAGTAATGACCTTCTTTGTCTCCATTAGAAATTGGAGAAAGAGATGAATAATCTAATTCTTCTGTATTTTTTTCAGATAATTTAAAATGTAATTTTTCAATTTTTTTTGAAGCAATTAATAAGAAATCAAGTAGTTTTTTTTTCATAATTGAATTTTTCTCATAATTGTGCCTAACGGCTCCGTATATGAAAAGTAGCGCTGAAAATAAGCTGTTACTTTTCGGTTGAGCCACAAGCCAGATTTTTACATTTTACTATTTATCTTTTTTATTGGAAATCGTCAAATTTAAAAATTTGGCGACTTTCCAAAAATGCCAAAACCATAGTGCTAGCTATGACTTGCGCTATTTTTTATATACATTGTTACCACACGTTTTTTACAGTTTTTTCATTTCTCCAAATCCATATGTTCTGTCCGATAAATTTGAATAATAGACGTAATTTCCATTTTCGAGAACGTCAATTATTTTTACATCTATTTTTTGTCCAATAAGGTATTCATATTCTGGTTTAGAAACTCTTAAATAAGTCAGAACGTAATTACAAGGTGAAATCCACTCAATTTCGTAAACCGATTTAGAGTCTTTTGTCTTCTCAATTTGTTTTCTTTTACGTCTTTTTATTTTCACGTCTTGATATTCAGGATTTATATACCTGTATTTTCCTTTTCCAAAATCAGCAACGCAATCTGTATTGAGCATTTCCATTGACTGATATTTTGAATTCACGATTGTGAATGGATAGTCAAAACATTTATTACTGTATTTACTTCCTTTTAAAAAATCAATTTCTTTTCGGTAATCTATAATTTGTTGGATTACTTCTTTGTTTTTATATGTCGTTCTTTCTGGAATTTCAGTTACAGAAGTTGTTTCTCCGTTTTCTCCAATACAAATTTTCACATATAGATATTCAACAACTTCCGCGTCATCAACGAAAAAGTATTGCTGTATTTGAGAATAAGTCAGTGAGGATTGTAAAATCAAAATCAGAAATATAATTTTTCGCATAGTTTTTCTCAAATGTGTGGTAACTTGTTTATATAAACACCTTTTATACTCTTATCAAGCATATTTGGCATGCTATGAGTAGGTTTTGTGCTTTTTATATATTCTTATTTAATAAATCAAAAAGGGGAGTACCCTTCAAATATACTCAAAAAACCCAAACCATAAAATCATACCCTTGTGCCCTGACTCTTGGGTCTTGCTTCTTGTCTCTTGGTTCTTGTCATCCCAAAACACCTCATTTATTAATCATCCGATAACCCAATGTTCCAACAATCTAATTGCCAAACCCTAGTAACCCACACTACCAAAGCTACAACAACCCATTAAAACTTTTAATATCCTATAACTAATTGACACCAAATGACGGCGTTTGACGACCCTTAACCAAGTCTGCTATCTGTTGCAGTCGTATAATAGTAAATGACGGCCGTTGCATTCATTTGCATTTAGTTGACAACGGTTGCAGACTTCACCCCAAATTTTAGGGGTTTTGTTCGGGCTTCCTTCGGGGATCCTTCGGGAATGGGTATGGGTTATTTTCCAAAAAACGACGTTTTACGAACAAATCCCGAAGCAAACTAATATAAAGGCAGGAAAACACTCGGCTTTTACAGCAATTGAATACCCAAAAATTGATCAAGAAGGATAAGAAGAGAGCTAAAAGCCATAATAAGTAAGAGCGTGGTGGCTTGAAACTTCCAAGAAAGGGAGTATTGCTTGGTAATGTGGTACAGCAAATACAATAAAAAGACACTAACCAATACAGGTATGGTATAGGTGCCCCATCCTAAAAACTGACCGATGCGACCTTCATCATTTGGATTGATGGCATTCATACCACCGGCCAACAGCCGCATATAAAACGCAGTAAATAACAAGGGGTAGAGGTAGCCATTCCAGCGGTTATATTTCAAAAAGAGAAAAACCACTACGGCTTGTAATAAAGTAATAATAGGCCCGGCAGCTGAAATAAGGGTGTGATGCAGATCTGTTAGGTTTTCATGGGTAGCAAATGAAGTGCCGTTAAGGCTCATAAAAGCGGTATAGCCTAATGCTTCAGCAGTGCACCAGTGCGCAAACTCATGCAACAGCCATGTAAATAAGACAGCAACAAACGTAGCTAGCACGTATTTAAAAGTAATGTCGGTCTTGCCCATAGAATAAAAATGATCCGCTTGGGGGTTATGATTAAACTAAAGAACAATAATCATTAAAATTTCAGAAAAACAATTGAAAAGCGACCCGACAATAACCCGACACTATCCTGACAGGGCTATAAAAAACTGAAGGGTAACTTACAATAGAGCTTGTTGCGGCTATGGATTTCCCTTGCATTTAGAAGGATAATGATAAGATTAACGACCATCGCTCCCAGCAGTATAAAAATAATAGCTTGTTTGGGTAGCGAAAGCCAGTCGATAAGAAACGGACTCGCAATCATCAATAAGCATACTACAACCGTCCATAGGATTTGAATAGAAACAAGTTGCTTGGTAAGTGTGTTCACTTCTTTTTTAAGGTACATTATAACGAGTGGTACAATAATATTTCCAAACGGAAGAATAAGAAACGACAAGGACGATAGGTTGATGATTTTAACCATATGTGGGGTAGGGAAGTTTTCTGCTGGGGTATCTTCCCGTAAGGATGATTCGGGTATTCTCAATACCGAAGCGAGTGTTTTTAAGGTATAACCTTTGGGGGTGGCACCAGCCTCTATGCGTTGAATGGTACGTACCGAAACTCCAGCTTTTTCAGCCAATTCTTCTTGGGTCAAGTTTTGCTGTTCTCGGTATTGGGTTAGTTTGGCCATTGTTTAAAATATCAAAACCATCACGAAAGTAATGGTTTTGATATAAAACTAGTCTATTTTTTATTGTTTAGGGTACCAATCTAATTGATTTACAGTAATGGAGGTGTCTCCTTTGTTTACCAAATCTTTAAACTTACTTACATCGCTTAAACCTTCTGTACCTCTAAAGTGATAAGGGTATACAACATTGGGTTTAAAAGCTAACACGGCTTCAGCGGCCTTGTCAACCGGCATGGTGTAGGGTAAATTCATACATACAAAGGCAATATCAATATCGGTTAGGTTGCGCATTTCTGGGATGTCTTCCGTATCGCCAGAAATATAAACACGCTGATTATCTTTTTCAAGTATATACCCATTACCGCGTCCTTTTTCATGAAATTTTAGGGCTTCTTCGCGCAGGTTGTACATCGGCATCGCTTCAATAGCAATATCGCTATGGATGGCACTCTCTCCATTATTCATTACTTGCACGTTATCTTGTAATGTTTTTGGTAGTTTATCATGCACGGCTTGTGGTGCGATAAGTATGGTGTTTTCGGTTGCTACTGCTTGTAGGGTTTCAATATTTAAATGGTCGCCATGGATATCGGTTACCAAAATCATATTAGGTTCTGGCTGGCCTTTAAATGCTTCGGCACCACCAACTGGGTCTACATAGAGTACGGTATCATCCCATTGCAATACCATCGTGGCGTGCTCAATAGGGGTGATGTCTATAAAATCTTCAGAAGCCGGTTCATCCATCGTTTCTGGTTGTTCCACTTCCGCAGTCAAGGAAGCTTCTTTCGTTTTCTTTTTTTCTGAATTGTTACAGCCTGTAAAAAACAGCACCGTTAGGGTAAGTAAAAATATACGTTTCATAATGTCTCTTTTTTCCGAAGGTACTATAAAACGTCTACTTTTAAAGACTGTTTTACACTATTTTAAGAGTTTGGTGAATGGCGTTTTAAATACTTTTAATTTTTTCTTAGGAAGCCCTATACTTATTGAATATTCAATTTTTTAAAATTATAGAGGATTGGTTTTAAAACTTTCCTTTTTGGCCTATCGAAACTTTATCGTAAAATTTGAAATGAGTGCACCGTTAAAAATTTTAGGCTGTTTGAGCGGGTAGAATTATTAATGCTAGCGATTTCTTTAAAGCGAGTTCCTAAAATTTAGGGGCCGAGTGATGAATTTAGATAAAGTTTCGTCAACCTAGACTTTTTTGTTTCTTTTTTGGGCAATGCAAAAAAGATAGACAAAACATATTTATACGATGAACTGAAAATTATGCTAAGATAGTACTGGAGCTTAGTTTACAGTGTAAAAGCATTATTATTGACAAAAAGCAAGCTGTTTACAAACAACAATTTCCCATTCTGCCAAAACGAACGGAACAGCACATCGTCTACCAAATAGATTACCGAACCTTGCCCTAAACGGTCTTCACCAAACACCAAAGAGTTGGTTAAACCTTTTTTGGCATCATCACCAGCAAAGCCAGAAACATTTATCGCTTCGTCTTTCAAGTAACCAACGTTATAACCAGAATCTAAAAAGCTATAAGAGGTGTTGCCTAATTTTAAACTGAAATAGGTGTCGCCATATCCAAAAGCCATCGGGTGGGAGGGATCCATGGTGACTTTAAAAATACTTCCTGTAATCATGTTTTTTGTGCTTTCCTGCTCCCGTTGGTCATATGGAGTAAGATTATCGCTTTTGATTGCATCGATACTTTCTTGTTCTGTTTTCTCTTTGTTTAGCTTTAAGGCAAAATCTTCCTTTCCTTCAAAGCTGTCTACTGCGTCACCTATAGCAATAACTTTACCGCCACTACGAATCCAATCTTTTAAATTTTTAAAAGTGCTATTATTTAAAATACTACCATACCAACCATCGGGCATTACGAGTACATCATAATTGCGTAGGTTAATATCATCAAAATCATCGGTGTTAATTGAAGTGATTGGGTATTGCAATTGCTTTTCAAAAAAGTGCCAAATAGCACCATAGCTTAACGAAGATGTACCTTCTCCTCGTAAAACGGCTATACGTTGCTTGTTAATCAATTTTATGTCTGGCGAACCAAAATCGGTCATTGTATCGGCAAAACTAGTACTTGAAGCGTACAGTTCCCGTTTGTGTTTGTTGGCCAGTTCGGTAACGGCGGTATCAAAATCGGTATTGCTTTTATTGTCATTTCGGGTAATTACCAAACTTCCACGGTCAAAGGTATTTCCGTTGAAACTTAGTTTCTTTTCTGAAAAACGTACGCGGATGTCGTGTTTCAGCAAATCAGCTAAAAAAGTAGCATCGTCCATACTGTTCCACTTGGCAATATAACCGGCAGTTTTTGAAACCACAGTATTGGTTTTAAAAGTGGCAGGCGGGTTAGCGGTAGCCGACACCAACGAGGTGCTCGCCACGGCATCCAAACCATAGGCATACGGGAGACTCCACGCGGTAATATCATACGTTACAGGTGTGGAGAGTTTTGTTTTCGGTTCAAATAATACCTGTACCATTTTGCCTTTCGGTTGGTTAGTGCTTACTACTAATGCGTTTTCAGCCTTCATAGAGCCTGACTTGGCATCGGCGTAATTATACCCCGTAACAGAGCCATTATTAGTATATCCGTATTGTATTTGGTGCATGTCTAATAAATTAGTCAACGCACGGATATTATCAGCCTTTCCAGATAGTACGTAGCTTTTATATTTTGAATTGGTATTGGAAAAAAACTTTTTAAACTCTGAAGTCAATGTAGCTGCATTGTTAGAAGCTACTTCTATGGTAGAAAGTCCTGTAGTGGTATGGTGAGCCACACGGTCTTCTAGGGTAAGCTCAAAACCTTCATCGGTATTAATGCCCAAACCTGCAAATCCGTGACCGGCTTGTTCATAGGTCATACCAATTGCTCCCATATAAATAGGGTAGGTGTCTCCATAGCTAGGATATAATAAATCAAACCGTTCGCGGGTGAAGAATAACCAACCTTTTTCATCAAAATAGTTGGCATTATTTTTACCAATCTGTGTTTGAAAATCTCGCTGAAAGGGAGTGATAATTTCGTGAAACGGTTCGGCTGCTGGAGCAAAATAATACGGATTGTTAATACCTTGTTCGTGAAAATCTACGTGTATCTGGGGCATCCACTGATTGTATAGTTTAAGACGCTGACGGCTTTCTACCTGAGAAGCCCACGCCCAGTCACGGTTTAAATCGAAAAGATAATGATTGGGACGACCACCTGGCCAAGGTTCATGGTGTTCGGTTGCTTCTTGCGAGGCATTATATGGAGATGCCTTCACTTGGTTGTACCAATTCACATAGCGATCACGACCATCAGGGTTGACAGAAGGATCGATTATAACAACGGTGTTTTGTAACCAATCTTGTTTTTCGGTAATTAATTTGTAGAGGGTGTTTATTGCTGCTTCGGTACTGGAAGCTTCATTACCGTGAACATTGTAACTAAACCATACGATAGCGGTTTTAGGAGTGGCAGAACCAGTTGCTAACCCAATACTCTTTAAATTGTTAGTTCTAATGGTTTCAATATTCTTGATATTTTCTTCTGAAGAAACAATAGCGTAGGTAAGCGATCTCCGCTCATTGGTTTTACCATAGGTTTGGTAGGTAACCATATTGCTATTCTCGGCTACGTGTTCAAAGTAATTAACTACATCTGCGTGTCGCGAAAACTGAGTGCCGATTTTATAATCTAAAAACTCGTCAGGGGATTGAAGTTGTGCAAATGATATAACGGAAAGAAATAAAAAGAGGAGCGTAAAACGGGTTGTCATGAATTGGATATTTTTTAAGATTTTAAAGATAATTGAATTTATGGAAATATTTGCCTTCGATATACTTCAACAGGCTCAGCACAACGCACTCCTCCTATCGTCGGAGCACTCAGGCACCGAGGGTATCTGGAACTTAAGGTGTCTGAGTGAATTTGGGAGACCGGCAGGGATTACAAATTAGTATCGAAGATACCGTTGTGAGTTAATTGATAATGGCCTTCGATAAACCCCTCCTATCGTCGGGGCACTCAGGCGCCGAGACTGGTTGATATTTATTCATTTCTAATAGATGCTATAAGGCTAAAAAATAATAGGTGTCTGAGTGAATTTGGGAGACCAATAGGGATTACAAATTAGTACCGAAGACCCAATAGCCCAATATACCAACAACTTACAAACAACAAAAAAGATAAGCTCATTTTAGCCTATTGATATGTAAAAAGTTCTTTATTTTGTAAAAACAAAAACCGATAAAAAGTGAAAGATACCTACACCCATAAAGGCATGCGAAAACGTTTGGTTGAAACCTTAAAAGCCAAAGGAATAAAAAATAAAGCCGTATTGGAAGCCATCAATGCCATCCCAAGGCACTTGTTTATGGATTCGGGTTTTATTGAACATGCCTATGTGGATAAAGCATTTCCTATTGCTGCAGACCAAACAATCTCGCAACCTTATACCGTAGCCCGCCAAACGGAATTGTTGGAGGTTACAAAAGGTGATAAAGTATTAGAAATAGGCACTGGTAGTGGCTATCAAACCGCTGCATTGTTAGAGATGGGAATTATTGTGTTTTCTATAGAACGGCAAAATGAGTTGTTTAAAAAAACAAAACGCTTTTTACCAAAATTGGGATACCGCCCCAAACGTTTAATATTTGGCGATGGGTATAAAGGACTGCCAGAAGAAGCACCATACGATGGTATTGTTGTTACTGCCGGAGCACCTTTTGTGCCTAATCCATTATTGGCACAGTTAAAAGTAGGAGGTAGGTTGGTTATTCCAGTTGGGGAGGAAAATCAGATTATGACGGTTTTTACCCGTACTTCAGAAAAAGAATTTGAAAAAAACGAATACGGTGAGTTTCGCTTTGTACCGTTGTTAGAGGATAAAAATTAATTATTCCTGCCTTCTATTGTTAAGGTAAGGTTAAATGCCGATTATAAGAAAACCAAAGAACATCCTTCTTTCGTAAGTAATTGATAAGAAACTATAAGTTTAATTAAAAATTACTCTATGAAAAATTATTTTACTTCAATTATCGTCATTTTTTTGGCGGTATTTGTCACAAACACATCATCAGCCCAACTTGTAACGAGTGGAGACGATGATGGATCTGACGGAACTTTACGACAAGAAATAGCTGACACCCCCGCAGGTGGTGAAATCACCTTTGGTGTTTTAGTAACAAATGTTACTTTAAACAGTGAACTTGTTATAGATAAAGAGTTAACCATTACAGGAGGATTATTAGGTGTAACGATTGATGCTGACGAAAATGGTCGCGTCTTTAATATAACTGATGGTCTTGTTACTTTAAACGATTTAACCATTACTAATGGTTTAGAAGAAGATGGTGGAGCCATTTATATAATCGATGCCGATTTAATTATTAATGACTCCAATATTACAAATAGTGAGGCTAACGGACCATCAGGTTCAGGTGGTGGAATATTTGTTGATACTGGAGCAAGTTTAACGGTAAATGATTCTGAAATTTCAGGAAACCAAGCGAATCGTGCTGGTGGCGGAATCGAAGATAACTCTAACAATGGTTTAAACATCATTCTTAATAACGTAAATCTTGATAACAATAATGCTGGGGTAGATCCTGCAACAGGAAACCCTGGAAACGGTGGAGGACTTCATATTACAGGAGCTGGTGATGCCGAAATTACGGGTGGTACTGTAAATGGTAATAGTGCTGAACTTCAAGGTGGAGGCCTTTGGAACGGTACTGGAAACATGACTGTTGACGGTACAACCGTTGATGGGAATTCTGCTGAAGGAGACGAAGCTACCGATGGTGGTGGAGGTATTTATAATAGCGGTGGAACGCTAGAAGTTTTAAATGGAGCTACAATTACCAATAACATAGCAGATGGAACATCAGGTTCTGGTGGAGGAATTTTTAATGACGAAGGAACACTTACAGTAAATGATTCTGAAATCTCTAACAACGAATCTAGCCGAGCTGGTGGAGGGATAGAACATAATTCTGCCAATGGAGGTAGTATTATGTTAGATACCGTAACAATGGAGGGTAACAGCACTGCATCGAACCCAGGAAATGGAGGAGCATTGCATATTAGCGGTCCAGGAGACTCTATGATTATGGATAGTACTATATCTAATAACACTGCCGATTTAGAAGGTGGAGGTCTTTGGAATGGTAGTGGTACCATGACAGTAGACGGAACTACATTAGACGGAAATACCGCAAGTGGTAACATGGCCGATGAAGGTGGTGGCGGTATTTATAATAACGAAGGTACATTAAACGTACAAGGAGCTACCATTACAGGTAATATAGCTGACGGCACCTCTGGTTCTGGAGGTGGAATCCTTAATAACTTAGGTACTCTTACAGTAAGTAGTTCTACTATTTCCGGAAACACTGCAGTTAGAGCAGGTGGAGGAATTGAAGAGAATTCTGTTGCTGGAAATACAGTTACCTTAAATAATGTAGATCTTGATGGTAATGTTGCTGATAGTAATCCAGGAAATGGAGGAGCGTTACACATTAGCGGACCAGGAAATGTTGACATTACTGATGGTTCAGTAACAAATAATACAGCAAGCCGAGAAGGTGGAGGATTATGGAATAGTGTTGGTACTATGACGATTGATGGTGTTTTAATAGATGGAAATACTGCCGAAGGAAATGAAGCACACGATGGTGGTGCGGGAGTTTTCAATAATGGTGGTACGTTAACTATTATAAATGAAACTGAAATTACTAACAACCTAGCCACAGGTACTTCAGCTAGTGGTGGTGGAATATTAAGCACAGATGGTTCTGTAAATATTACAGAATCTATTTTAGATTCCAATTCTGCAAATCGTGCCGGTGGTGCTATCGAAATCATTGATGGAAATTTAATCATTGATGACTCTGAATTAACAGCTAACGATGTTAATGGAGGAGCCGGAACTGCCAATCCAGGTAATGGTGGAGCAATTCACGTAACAGGAATGAGCGGTATTATCAATATAGACGAAAGTGATATTTTAAATAATGAAGCTGCCAATGAGGGTGGTGGATTATGGAACCAAAGTGGAACAGCGATGAATGTAAATACAAGTACCGTAGCTAGTAATTCAGCTCCAGATGGAGGAGGAATATACAACAACGGAGGAATGCTTGAGTTTAGGGCTTCTACACTTTCAAACAATTCAGCTACTGCAAATAGTGGTGGAGGATTAAACAACGATTCAGGTTCTGCAACGATACTTAGAAGTACGGTTTCAGGAAATGATTCAGCTGCCGATGGTGGTGGAATTTATAATAATGATGAAATGGATGTCAACGCAGTAACGATAACTTTAAACACAGCCGTTGGAGAAGGTGGTGGAATTGAAGCAGAATCAGTTGTATCAATTAAGAACACAATTGTAGCTGATAATACAGCGGCAAATGGTCAAGATGTATCAGGCTCTTTTTCTTCAAATGGATATAACTTAATAGGTAACGATGATAATGATGAGTTTCCTGAAGCTTCAAATGATATTGAAGGAATTGCACCAAACTTAGGTCCTTTGCAAGATAACGGAGGTCTTACTTTCACTCACGAACTTTTATCGGGTAGTGAAGGAATAGACGATGGTGATCCAGCAGATACTTTTGTAGATCAAAGAAACTTCAGTTTAGTTGGAAATCGCGATATCGGTTCGTACGAACGTGGTGGAGTATTAGGAGTGAATAATGTTGAAGCAATTTCAACAAGTACTATTTATCCTAATCCAACAAATGGAATTTTTACTATAGAAGTGGCAGATAGTGTTTCAGGAAAAGTTTCGGTGACTATTGTAACGGTTACTGGGAAAGTAGTAAAACAAACTACTGTTGAAACTGGAGCGAATCAAATTAACCTTAGTGGAATGGCAGCAGGAATGTATATTGTAAATGTACAAACTGAAAATGCTTCCACTTCTCATAAATTACTTTTAAGTAAGTAATATTTGATTGTTAAGTAAATTAAAAGCCACTTGAAAAAGTGGCTTTTTTTATGCATTTTGTTTAAATATAACTTTTGAAAACCTAATCTAAAAACCCTAAAAACTTCAACCCAAAAATAAAAGCACCATCGCTTCTGCCATTATAATACGAACGAACGTAATCCAGTCGTAAGAAGCGGAAGTTTCCAACACCTAGATTGTCAATACCTACTGAAAATTCGCTGTATGGCTTGTTGTTTTCAATGCTCAAAAGATGCGCTCCGGCTACCAAATTAAAGTTTAACTGATTAATACCAGGTATTTTACCTAGAATCCATCCTTTAAAATCGTGTTCTACATGTCCTTCAAAATAGTTTTTGTTGGTACTTAATTGGTAATATGGAAGCAAGTTGAATACATTGGTGTAGTTTGAAGAAGTACCTATTCGTGTTTGGTTACCGTTAAAGTGCTGGTAATCTACAAAACTGATATTATCACCATTAAAAAACGTTCCTCCATTTAAGCGGTATGCAAACTCACCTTTGTTACCTGTATTGATAGATTGAGATAGACTCGCTCGCAGTTGGCTGTAATTATAGTCATCATTTGAAGCGCCTAAACCGTTTTCAAAAGTTACAGAAAGCGCGGGATATTTATCGTTGCCTAAATTGTATTTTCCATCGGGGTAGGTCATATATTTTTGACCAAAGGTGATATCGGCTCTAATACCCGTTTTAAAAATATGATGTTCGTCAATCGCCGCATTATCAAAGTCTGAAGGATTCAATGGATTGTTCGAGGTGTACGAAACATCTTTGTTTGGGATGGTTACATAATCAGTGGTATTAAATAGTGGTTTCCGTTGTTCGTACCCAAAGTTGGTAAAAAGGCGCAGTCCGTTAAACAGTTCTTGGCTATAGGCTGCTTTGGCGTAATTCAATTCGTACACCTTTATGTAATTTCGTTCAAAGAAAAGGGTAGAAACTGTGTTTACAATAGGCGAAATAGGTTCTTCAGCATTAAATTGTTGTACTTTGCTTCCGCCGAAAAGGGATAAACGCAATCTATTAGTACGATTAAAGTTCTTGGTAATGCCTCCAGTAAAACGTAACCTATCTTCTGAAATTCCATAGTTTGCATCACCGTAAATAGAAAGCCATTCGGTTTGGTTTTCATCGTACCACTTAAAATATCGAAGTCCCGCACTCGCATTCCACCCTTGAACCGTATTGAAGTTAATACCCGGGAAAATTCCGTCATAACTCATGCTCCATTTGTCATAGCTATTCTTATACGAATATCCGGTGATTATATCTAACGGCTTCACTTTATTGGAAACGGCATCAACCGAGTCTAAATACGTTTTAGATTTCCGAAGTTCTTGAATGCTATCTTTTCTTACATAGTCACGCAATTCTTCATCCGTTAATGGTACGGGGCGTGTTCCTTTCCAGAAAAGGCTGTCCTTTTTATTGGCTTCTTCAGCAAAAAGAAGGACTTCATTTGTAAATGATTTTTTAGAAAACGGTGGTTGAAAATCGTAATTACTATACACGGCAATAAACTGCCCATCGCCTTGAAAGCCTAAGAATTTAAAACTAAAATCAATGGTCTGAGAGCGTTTTACCCAAGCCTCTGTATTGGGGTCGAACTTAAAATTTTGTTTAAACAACAGTTTATTTACCATCGGCACTTGAATAGCCGAACCAGTAGTATTAAGCTCCACACCATACAATTGCCAATCATCTTCTACAATATAGATGAAACCGTCCCAGACACGGTCTTTGGGGCGCTTTGGGGTTACTTTTACTTTGTTGATGAGCTTGTTGCCTTCGTAAAAAATTCCGTCGAGCTTGTACTGGTAATAATTAAACGCGTTATTGGCAATGGGCGAAACAATGGAAGCGTTGAGGTCAATCGAGTTTTTATAAAACGAAAAATTAGCATCTTGCGCACTATTAAAGCTAAAACCGTTGTCATTTCCACTTACTTTACTGGCGATAATCTTTTCCTTGAAATCATCGGGTTGTTGATAGGCAATTTCACTTATCGTTTCAGAAAGATAAATAATTCCCGTACGGGTAGAATCCAGAGCACCATCAAAATCGCCTACTTCTTGACCTAACACTTTTTCAGGAAGGTCTTCTACACGCCAAATGCCACGAGAATAGAAATCAGCAGTAAAAGCTGAAAGTTTATCAAGTGTTTCCTGTCGTTTGGCAATGGTTTCACGAATAATTCGATACGCAGGGTCTTCGTCATTGGAGACAATTACCTCGTCAAGGCTTACCGATTCCTCATCCATAGTAACATTTAAAACATAAGGAAATGAAGTGGCATTAATAGTTTTAGTCAGGGTTTTATAGCCTAAAAACTGAAAAATGACTTCATATTCAGTTGTTTCAGACACATCCAAACGAAAATTCCCGGTATCGTTGGTAGTAGTCCCTTTGTAGGAATCTTTTAAGTAAATATTTACGAAAGGAAGCGGATTGTCATTGGTGTCAGTTACTTTCCCAACTATTTGAGCTTGTGAGATAATGGTGGAAAGTAGGGCAATGGCGAGTACAAGTCTTGTCATAGATAGGCAGTTTTCTAGTAAGACGAGAAACTAATTGCTTTGTTACGGTTTTGTGCTAATTTCGAAATTAAAATGTGATATATTCTTTTAACTTGATAAAGTCTCACATCTAAAAGCGAAGCGGTTTATAGCCTTAGTTATTAAACGCTTTCTTAATCCTACTTAAATCTCGTTTAGTTTCTCGCTTTTTAATAGCTTCACGTTTATCATACTCCTTTTTACCTTTACACAGTGCGATTTGCAGTTTTGCTAAACCACGGTCGTTAGTAAATAATTTCAGCGGAATGATAGTCAAACCTGTATTTTTTACTTCTTTTTCGAGCTTTTTAAGCTCATTCCGGTTTAAAAGTAATTTGCGCTCACTTTGTGGATTATGGTTAAAACTAGTAGCATGCGAATATTCTTGAACCGTCATGTTAATAGCAAACAACTCATTGTTCTGAAACTCACAAAAGCTCTCGGCAATAGAAGCTTTTCCCTCACGTATCGCTTTAATTTCGGTACCTGCCAAAACAATTCCCGCGACGTAGGTGTCTAGAATTTCATATTCGAACCTCGCTTTACGGTTTTTAATATTTACATTTTTCTGAAGTGCCATAGAAAACAAAAATAATAAGTTTAACACTAGTAACCTTTTAAAAGTATCATAAGATTTTAAATACGATTGCGTACTTTTGATATTAAAATTACCCAATGAAAAAATTAGCCTTTCTTTTACTGCTCATCACGATAGTATCTTGTAAAGATTCGAAAACGGAAACAAACGATGCAACGAATTCTGAAGAGAACATAACAGCTCAAACCATTATAGATAAAGCCATTGAAAAGGCTTGCGACGGAAATTGCGACCACGCTGAAGTATCATTCACTTTTAGAGATAAAGTATATAAAAGCAAACGGTTACAAGGTGCTTACACGTTTGAAAGAATAACAAACGATTCTACCGGTCTAATTAGAGACGAACTGAGCAACGAAGGATTTATCCGCTCCGTAAACGATATCGTATTAGAGTTAGCCGATACAACAGCTTTAAAATTAAGCAATAGTGTAAATTCAGTTCATTATTTTGCACAATTGCCGTATGGATTAAATGCACCAGCAGTTCAAAAACAATTAATAGGAAAAGACACTATAAAAGGCGAGCCGTATTTCGAAGTAAAAGTGACCTTTACTAAAGAAGGCGGTGGTACCGATCACGATGATGAGTTTATGTATTGGATACATCAAAAAAACTTTACAGTAGATTATTTAGCGTACAGCTATATTGTTAATGAAGGTGGCATTCGTTTTCGCGAAGCTTATAATCCTCGCGTTGTTGAAGGAATCCGTTTTGTAGATTACAAAAACTATAAAGCTGAAGATTTAAACACCCCATTATCAGATCTTGACGATCTTTTCGAAAATCATAAACTACCTTTGCTCTCCAAAATTGAAAATAAAAACATAGAGGTAAAACTGCTTAATCAATAACAAGCACTTGCACTTTTGTTTTATCACCAACTACTGTTACTATGTATAAGGTACCGTTGTCATTATCATCCATATCTGGATAGCGATTTTCTTCTATAATTTTATTTACGAATTGGGGCGTCGTATTACTATGACCCACTACTAAAACGGTTTTACCTTGCGTTCGCATTTTAAAATCTTCACTATATAAATGATCGGGCGAATAAGGTGTGAGTTTCACATCGCTCTGTAACGATATAGCTGAAACTGTTTGTTGGGTGCGTTTATAGTCGGTTGAATAAATTTCATCAAATTTTACATCTTGAAACACCTTGCTCCATATAGCAGCACGAGCAATTCCTTTTTCGTTGAGGTCTGGGTTTTTATTGTCTGGGTTGGTTCGATCTTTTTCGGCGTGACGTATTAAATAATAGGTGGTAATATCTGGAATGTCAGTATTTGGTTTTGGCTGCTTCCTGTCAACACAGGAAAACAATAAAACGGATAGAATACAAAATGCAAATAGCTTTTTCATTTTTTTATAATTTTAAAATCTCACGTCTTGAGTTTCCATACTCAATACTAACAAAGTAAAATAACAATTTTTAAGAAACTTTGGCAATAAAATAACGAAGTGTCTATAAAATTTATAAATACGTTAGGTAAAAACCGTGGTATTGAAAGGTATCTTTATAGTATAAACAAAAAAACAAAATTATTATGAACTCAGATCAATTAAAAGGAAAATGGAACCAAATTAAAGGAAACGTTAAACAGAAGTATGGTATTGAAATGAACGATGAAGAAGCCTACTCTGAAGGAAAGTACGATGAAATTGTTGGTAAAATCCAAGAAAAAACGGGTAAAGCAAAGGAAGATGTTAAAAAAGAAATTGATAGCTGGTAGGCTAACCTTCAGTCTGTAAATGTTAAAAACCGCTTATTATAATATAAGCGGTTTTTTTATGCCCTTTTCCTAAAAGTTATAACTCTGTAGTAGTTTACTTTTTATTTTTCCTGTAACAAAAAGGGTGAAAACTCCCCCACAATTTCAAGTTTTAACCTCTCAAAAATTGTTTACAAGGTTTCTATGTTTGTAACGATGTATATTTCTATTGTAAACCCTAGTGACGTATGGATATTTGTAAAACACCTAAAACAAGGGTTTTATGCCGCTTGTTACATACGTGCAATACTTTGTAACATAGTTTATAGTCTAAATAACAAGGTAGCAGTAGTTTTAAAATATCAAAATAAAGAAACCCTTAAAAACTTGAATTATGAAACCCATTAAAATTCTCCTTACCCTATTTTTTGCCATAGCAATCTGTGGCACCTCAAACGCCCAATTTTTTAAAAAACTTAAAAAGCGCGCAGAAAATGCCGTGGAACGGACAGTGCTAAATAAAACGGATCGTGAAGTATCTAAAGAAACCGATAAAACCATCGATGGTGTTATAAAAGGTGATGGAAAAAAAGAAAAGACTAAATCAAAAGAGCTTACTGACGAGGAGAAAGCGAAAGCAGAGAAAAGAGCTATGTCCATTTTTGGAGGTGGCATGGAGGGCATTCCTGATACCTATAAATTTCAGTATGTAATGGATATGAAAATGACCTCCACTCACAAAAAGAAGGAAGAAATGACACTGCAATATTTTATAGAGCCTAACGCCAGTTATTTTGGTAATGCCATACCGAATGAGAAATCCAACAGTGTCATTGTGTACGATTTAGAAAATCAAGCTATGGTAACCTTTATGGATAATAACGGCCAAAAGATGGCGATGAAAATGCGTATTCCTTTAGAAGAAAAAATGCAGGAAATGATTGAAAAAACACAAAAAGGAGAAAACAAAGCTGCAAATACGGCTAATATAACACCTTTACCAAGCAAGACTATTTTAGGATATAACTGTAAAGGCTATTTAGTAAAACAAGATGAAGGCACCAGCAAAATCTACATTACGGACGAAGCTCCAGTAAGCTTTGTAGGTATGTTCGCCAACCTTGAAAAAATGCAAAAGAACATGAACACGGCTACCATTCCGTTTGGTAAAAACTCCTTGATGATGGAAATGGAATACACCTCCAACAAACGAAAAAGAGATAATGTACATATGATATGCACAGCGTTAAAAGAAAAGCCTTTTACTATAAATAAAGCAGAATATAGCGGAATGTAAAACCTGTTCAAACCAAGTAAATCATGAAAACACTTTATATAATATTAGGATTGTTTTTTTTAAATCTATCTACGACCTCATACGCACAAATAAGTGTTTTCGATATTGTTGAAGACGCCAAAAAAGAACGGGGCGATGCTACAGATAATGCCGAAGAAGATGCCGATGCAAAGAAAATGAAAGAAGGGATGCAAAAGTTTTTCGGTGGTGTTAACGAGCTTGAAGACTTACCAATGGAAATTAAATGTCTCACCTTAATGAAATCTCATCAAAAAAGATTGCTTACTAATCAGAAAGAGATCGATAATACAAAAGGTTGTAAAAAGACGAAAGACTTGCTTGAAATGCAAGCATTATTGGTACTCTCTGCAGGTACCCAAATTTATTGTCCAGACGAGTTTAATACTGATAAAGAATATTATGGCCGATTAATTTTGAAAAAAAAGTACGCATATTTAATGAGGAGCGGCTATAATTCTGAAGAACTTGGTAAAGCTTTTTATGTATTACAAAAAACATCGGAAGAATTTGGTAATCCTTATTCTAAAATAGCAGGAACGTTCCCTTTTATATTAAAAGAACTTCATGAAAGATGGATGAATGATCCAGACTCTGGTGAGTTAGATTTGGACACGATTCTAAAAATTGCTTTTAAGTTGAATGAAGAAGAGTGGAATGATCAGAAAGAAGAATATTTTTCAGAATTGATAGACTATATAACCTATTTTCATTCTCCTGAGTTTATGGCGAAACGTTCGGGCGAAATTAATTCATTGACACAAAGCCTTCCCTGCGAATAAAACCTAAAAATGAAAATCATCAATACATATATAGTTTTATTAATAACAATTTTGTTCAGTATCAATCTATACGCTCAAAAAGTGGAAACCGTCCGCTTGGAAGTAGAAAAGGAAATTCCCGGTGAAACGTTTTCAGATAATACTTTTGAAGTCGATTTTTGGGTACAGGTAGAAAGCTTTTCGGCCATCGACCCCGAGAATACCGAGTTACTGGAGCTAAAAGACGATACAGGGCAGGACCTGATTAAAGCGCACGAAAAAGGAGTACAAGCTTATGAAGAAGAAACCGAACGCCTGGCAAAAGAAGGTCGCTACCGGTTTTCATCTCGCACGGAAGCATTCATTCAACCAGATCAGTGGAAAAAAATGTACGATACCATTGGGTTTAAAGCCACCGTAAAATCAAATATGGTGGTACCGTCCCCCAAAGCAAGCAAAGTACATATTAAAATGAAAGTGGGTTATACTCAAGCTGCTGGAGAGGTTGAAAAATCGGCAACGGTAACCATTAATTCATTGGTTAATAAACCTTCAATAGAACTGCTCGGGACAGAAGTTTCTCTTACCGATACCAATAGTATGACAACCCAAGAGGGAATCAAATATTTTTTTTACAGCATTCCCGAGAACAAGGCACCAGTGGCAATTACTCGTATTGAACCAATAACCGAAGCCCTTAAAACTGCTATTGAAGAAACGAAGGTAAACAATAAATCAAACGAGTTTTTGGTAAAAGAAGGTGATAACACCAAGCCCGTTACCTTTAAGGTGTATTATCGAGAGGTAAAGAAAAAATCCCTTCTTATTGACAAATGGATAAGCTTGGGGCTTTAATAAAAAAATATAAACACTGAATTAAATATGGAAAAAACGATAACACGCTCTGTCTCTCAAAAAGTGTAAGGGACTTAAGCCATTATAAACGGGAAGAGGAGCCTGTTTATAATACGTGAGGTTAAAAAGGCAGGGCGGTTACCGTTTTAAATTTTAAACAATACAATTTACAATTATGGAAAAAACACAAACAAACACTGAAAAAGTAACAGATACCAATGAAGGAAAAACCATTGCAGTCATCTCATATCTTACCATTATCGGACTTATAATCGCGTATGTGATGAACAACGACAAAAAAACAGATTTTGGTGCCTATCACATTCGTCAATCCATTGGCTTGGCTGCTGCTGGGCTTGCTTTAGGAGTCGTTGGCCTCATCCCTGTATTAGGGTGGATTGTAAGTATTCTAGGAACCCTATTGCTTATTTATATGTGGGTAATGGGATTGATAAATGCGATGAATGAAAAGAAGAAACCACTGCCTTTTTTCGGCAACAAGTTTGAAGAATGGTTTAAAAGCATCTAAAAATAAGTTGTGATAGTACTAACTCCCCGGTTATACACTTTGCAATTATTGTGTTGAACAATAAAATTGGGAATTATGAAAATTTTAAAAATAGTAGTGATTCTGTTGTGCTTTGTAGGATGTAAGGATTCATTTAATAAAGAAACTCCTGTTACCAACGGTATTGTTCCTCTTGTAACAAACATGAGTACTTCAGAAAGTAAAAGTGAAAAGCAAACTGATGATAAAACAACTATAACGAACCAATCTGATGCACATTTAAAAAAGTACAGCATCACCAAATCCAATCAAAAAAAGTTTGAAGGATGGAGACATGGGGATGCAACCATTTTTTTGGTAACGCAGCCTTATAAAAGAAACAATAGAGAAGAGGTGAAAGTCGGGGAATTTCATAAAGATGGCACTTTTGATTTTAAAATGCCAAGTTCAGTAAATTTTGATACCACAGTTTCCAACTTTTTTAAATGTGAAGGGACTGCATCTACTGAGAAAACAGATTACAAAATGCCAAAAACGGGAGTGATTCCTGTTTTTTTCAGCATAAAAAAAAACGAAAACGAAATAGGGGTTTTAAGTTTGGCTACTTCAAGGCAACAGGTGTATAATAATTCGCCTTTTGGTAAATACCATGGCCATCCTGGATATCGATTACAATTTTGGTTTGCTGAAGCGAGTACAGGAGCCTACACCATCTGCAAAAGAAACATTGAGGCAACCGATAACGCCGAAATAACCAAACAAATAGCTATTACAGATGTGTATGATTTATCCTTTAACCAAGGATGGAATTACGTAAAAACCGAAATAAAAGAAGACCAGATGGTGGGGGATGTTCCTTACTATAAAGCAAAAAAATATACCGTAGAACCATCGCTGCCAAACGATGTAAAATGGGTTTTTAAAGAACATTAAAAACAACAGATTATGGATTACGATCCTTCCAGAAGAATTTTTTTTCAGCAACTAATGTTAGCCGGTGCAGGAGCATACCTATTACCCATGTTCCATGCTTGTGATTCGGAAAAGAGTATCGATATCCCACCTGGAAAAGGAATACCTCCGTTTAAAACGTGGGAAGAAATAAGTTATGCCCTTTCTTATAGTCCAGATAACTTTATCGCAAAACGAGACAGGCTTGTTAAACAAAAAGACCCTAAAGCAATGTTCAGTTTTGTACGCGAGGAATTGTTATTGTTACCAAGTGACCATCAGTATTTAAGACGGATTAGTTACGGTACTATGTACGGTCTTGAACAGGGATTGCGCTGCGGAATGGCTACTCCAAGGGAAAAAGCCGAAATCTTGAAAAATATGCTTATCGATGCAGGTTTTGAAGCTCGGATAATGCAAGAAAATATATCACTTACTGAAGAAAGAGCAAAAGAAATACTGTTTAAAAAGAACAAGCCAAAATTCAGCATACCAGTAAACAGCAGCCAATACCGAAAATGGCAAAAAGAATTGGGAGCAAGCGAACAACAAGGAAGTTTTGAGCCAATGGAAAATGTAGTTCTTCAAGCAAAAAAATTGGCCAACAGTCTTTTGGAAAAAGCAAAGCCAGAACAACTAAAAGAAGATAATGAAAGCAAATTTTATTTTTCAAATCGTAATGTTCCCGGAGTAGCATTTAAAAAAGAAGACAAAGATGTTTATTTGCATTTGTTCGACCCTTCGGTGGAATATGGAGTGTTGCACCCCACTAATGAAAGTAAAAAAGCATATGATCTTGGTAAGTTTAAAGAAGAGGACTTTGATGTTACTTTTTCAATAAAAACAACCAATTCATTCGATATGCGAGAGGAAAAGGAAATCCTTTCTGCAGAATATAAGGCTTCTGAATTGGTGGGCAACCAACTGAAATTACAATTTTTGAACAACCTGACGTTCGAGGAGCAGGCCACACAAAGCATCAACAGTATAAGCACCTTTACACCAAGTATTGCTTTACAGGACTTAAACAAAGATGTTGAATACCTGCAAGAGCGATCTTTTGTGGGCGACCCAATTACGTTGGGAGGAGAAAATATTTTTGAAGAAGCGGTTCTCTTTTCTGAAGAAACAGCTCATGGCAAAATAGCCGGAACCCTCAAGGAAGTCGTTTCAATGAAAGTTAAAGCCAATCCCAAAGTGTTTCCGAATGTTGAATTGGAACTTACGCCAATTAATACTGAAGGAGAAGTAGTTGAAGGACTTTCAGCCAATAGTTTTCAAATTGAAGATAATAAAAATGTTGTTAGAGGAATTTTACGTAAAAATATCATAGCTCCAAAAATCCTACTTATTTACGATACTTCTCTAAGCATGCCAAGTAAATATAGGGGAAAAGGGATTAAAAAATTTCTACAACAAACACAAGAAGTTATAAGAGAACTTTATCCCAATTCCGATATAGAATTGATGGAAACAGGGTCGAATGTTTATACAACACATTTAAAAGCAGCCCAGTCCAATAAAAACCTTGTGCTTTATGCGACTGATGGCCATAACAACGATAAATTCAACCCCGATTATACAGAAATTTATGCCACTGGGGCACCAACGGTTTACTTGGCAGTATATGATGGTGCAGAAAAGTACATTGAAAAAGTTGCCGCTAATACTTCGGCAAAAATAATTCCTGCCGAAGACCAAGAAGCAACCATTACCGAAATACAAAAAATTGTGGGTGAAATAGAATTGGCACCTTACGTGTTTGGTTATAGCACTTTTGAAAAAGAAGGAGAACATCAAGTTGATGTATCGCTTTCTAAAACATCTATAAAAGCAGTTGATACCTACACCTTCCCTAAAGGAAGTGAAAACGCAGTGGGAAAACGTATTGTCGGGCTGTATCTTGATATAAAAGTGGGAAATCAAGGTGTTAAACGCCGTAATTTGGCTGGATATAACAAAACTATTCAATATAATGCGTCGCCTACAAAGCAAATGGCCAATGAAGTACATGAAATGTTATTGGGTAACATCACCTTTGCTTTTGAAAAAGCTGGAGCAACCACTTCGGTTCGTTTTTCAGAATACTTAAAAGCGCTGTTGAGTACCCGAAACTGGATGGAACCCTATTTAAAAGGTGAAACCGAAAAAGCATTCGAAAATTTTCAGCAAGGAGGATTCTATTATCCTTCGGTGTTGTTGAGTATGATGCAGCCCTTGGAAGAGTCGGTCAATGAAGAATCTGCAACGTACGTAGATGGCATGCGAGTCGGGGTTTTAAAGTTTAAGCCCGCATTATATTCAGAAAATTCACATTTATCTTTTGATTATTTACGTACTTCTAAATATCGAACCTTAACTCGAAATGGTAAAGAGTGGATACGAGCTAATGCCCAAAAAACTGCTCAGTTGGCATTGCTTGAAGCAAGGGCTTTCCCAATTAGTACGTACTCCCAGTTAAATGGTGAGCAATTAGTATGTAGTGAAAATCTACTTGATACAGACCGATATTCTTCTAAAACCTTAGGGGATGATTATAAATACTTTCGAGAGTATTTATTTAGGGGGTCTACACTAAACTTCTTTGATGCCTCAGCAAAAAAGAAAGCTTTTTGGAGCGTTGACCACTACTATGGTGAGTTATATGGCATCCTTCCAGATATGACCGGAGGAGGTGGCGAAAACATACAAGCACAATTAGAAAACCTACAAACAGTCGTAAATGAATATGAAAAAATAGTTGCCGGAATGAACATCGGTATGATGGCAGCCGGGGGCGGGCTTGCCTTAGGAGTCGTTGCTGCTTACAGTGTAACACTCGTTAAGCTCTACGCCTTTGCATCTGAAGCTATTATCCTTATGGATGCTTCAGGTCTCAATGACCAAGTAGCAAAGGCATTACAAGATTTGGCATGTAATATTTATAAAGAAATTCTGTATATGGGACTTGGTCCAGTTGGAACAGGAATGGCCGGCGTGGAAAACTTAATTGGTATGATGGGAGGTAGTCATTCTTTTGTTAAGTGTTAATATGATAAAATTTCTGAAAAACTAACTAACCAAATTTTTAGAAAAGGCCTTCTTTAGCTATTATAAAGACCCAAAAAAACACCCCGAAAATTATTTCCGGGGTGTTTCAACTAACCAACCAATTATAAAACGGAGCTTTTTTCTTGAAATATCTCAAAAATTAGGCAAGCTCCAACCCAGTTCAGTTATCTTCAACTAAATCTGTTTGATTTCGGAAAACGAGTCCGTCTTCAAAACTGTCAATTAAGATTATACTATCTGTCGTTACTTTTCCTGAAAGTATTTCTTTAGAAAGTTCATTTAAAACTTCCCTCTGAATCACCCTTTTTACAGGCCTTGCTCCAAATTGTGGATCAAATCCTTTTTCAGCCAAATACGCAATGGCTTCTTCGGTAGCATCGATTGTAATATTTTGTTTTGCCAACATTTTTGAAACTCCTTTTAGTTGAAGGCCAACAACTTGTTTTATGTCTTCTCGAGTTAATGGAGTAAACATAATAATGTCGTCTATTCGGTTTAAAAACTCAGGGCGGACCTGTTGTTTTAATAAACCTAGTACTTCAACCTTGGCACCTTGCATTGCAGTATCTGGATCTTTTACCGCTTCAAACTTCTCCTGAATAATATGGCTCCCCATATTACTGGTCATGATGATAATCGTGTTTTTAAAATCTGCCACACGACCTTTATTGTCCGTCAGCCTACCTTCATCCAATACTTGTAATAAAATATTGAATGTATCAGGATGTGCTTTTTCAATTTCATCTAGTAGTACTACAGAATATGGTTTGCGTCTAACAGCTTCGGTTAATTGACCGCCTTCATCATACCCAACATATCCTGGAGGGGCACCAACTAAACGACTTACACTGTGACGTTCTTGGTATTCACTCATATCGATACGGGTCATGGCATTTTCATCATCAAACAGGTATTCTGCCAATGCTTTGGCTAATTCTGTTTTACCTACACCAGTTGTACCTAGGAACAAGAAGGAACCAATTGGCTTTTTCTCATCTTGTAATCCAGCACGGCTTCGTCTAATGGCATCACTAACAGCAACAATTGCTTCCTCTTGACCCACCACGCGTTTGTGTAGTTGGTCCTCAAGTTTCAATAACTTTTCACGTTCGCTTTGTAGCATTTTGGTAACAGGAATGCCTGTCCATTTAGCGACTACTTCGGCGATATCGTCGTTTGTAACTTCTTCTTTAATTAGAGAGCTAGCGCTTTGATTTTCGGCGAGCTCAGTCTCTAATTTCGTTAAAGCTTCTTGAGCGTCTTTAATTTTTCCGTAACGTAATTCAGCTACTTTTCCGAAGTCACCTTCGCGCTCTGCACGTTCGGCTTCTAATTTTAAATCTTCAATTTCCTTTTTAAGATTCTGAACATTATCAACTACTTCTTTTTCGCTTTGCCACTTGGCGTTTAACTCATTACGTTCTTCTTTTAAATTAGCCAAATCTGCTCGAAGTGTCTTTAGTTTTGTTTCGTCTTTTTCACGCTTAATGGCTTCGATCTCGATTTCTAGTTGCATAATTTTTCGGTCTAACACATCCAACTCTTCGGGTTTAGAATTAATTTCCATCCTAAGTTTAGAAGCAGCCTCATCCATCAAATCGATTGCCTTGTCTGGTAAAAATCTATTAGTAATGTACCGTTCTGAAAGTTCTACAGCGGCAATAATCGCTTCATCCTTAATACGAACCTTATGGTGGGTTTCATATTTTTCTTTAATTCCGCGTAAAATAGAAATGGCACTTTCAGTGTCTGGCTCATCCACAACCACTTTTTGAAAACGACGCTCCAAGGCTTTATCCTTTTCAAAATACTTTTGGTACTCATCTAAAGTAGTGGCACCGATGGCACGGAGTTCACCACGGGCTAATGCTGGTTTTAAAATGTTAGCGGCATCCATGGCTCCTTGTCCACCACCGGCTCCTACTAGCGTGTGAATCTCATCGATAAATAAAACAATGTCTCCATCACTAGTGGTTACTTCTTTAATAACCGCTTTTAGGCGTTCTTCAAACTCTCCTTTAAATTTGGCTCCTGCAATTAGAGCACCCATATCTAGAGAGAAAATTTGTTTACTCTTAAGGTTTTCAGGAACATCACCATCTACAATACGGTGTGCTAGCCCTTCCGCGATTGCCGTTTTACCAGTACCTGGTTCACCTACCAACATTGGGTTGTTTTTGGTTCGCCGTGATAGAATTTGAAGGATTCTTCTAATTTCCTCATCGCGACCAATTACGGGATCTAATTTTCCGTCTTTGGCTAACTGGTTGAGGTTACGGGCGTATTTGTTTAAAGAGTTGTAGGTGTCTTCAGCACTTTGAGAAGTTACACGATCTCCTTTGCGTAATTCTTCAATCGCAGCTTTTAATCCTTTTTCAGTAACACCTTGATCTTTTAGACTCTGTGCAATACTGCTTTTTGATTTTAAGATAGCCAATAACAAATGCTCGATGGAAACATATTCATCGTTCATTTTTTTAGCTATAATACTTGCTTCGTTTACTGTTTTACCAGCTTCACGAGAAAGCATAATATCACCGCCTTCTACTTTTGAAAAACTTTCTAATTGTTTGTCTAAAACTTGTTGAAGTAAAGCAACATTTACGTTTAACTTTTTTAAGATAAAAGGGGTTACATTCTCATCTACTTCAAAAATAGCTTTGAGAATGTGTTCGTTTTCTATTTGTTGATGACCAAATCCTTGCGCTATTTGCTGCGCTTGTTGTATGGCCTCTTGGCTTTTTATTGTAAAATTATTAAAGTTCATTTTTATATATTCTTTTCTGAAGCAAACTGCTTCTCAGCGTTTTTTTAAATTAAATTTAAATATCCTATTTCAAAATATGAGCCACTTTAAAATTAAGACAAAATGTCTGTTACAGAACGATTTTTAACAGACATTTTGACTGTGTTTTGTGCTTGTTTTATCATATTTTTCAGAAAAAATAAAATGTTAGACTGTATCTTTGTGTAAAAATAAAACTATGGGATTTTTAGATATGTTCAAGAAAACAGAACGCGATATAGCAAAAGAAGAGATAGTTGAAACACCTTGGCATGTGCTTTCTACTATGGAACAGCTAGAAGAAATTATAGAAGAATCTAAAAATAAGCCTGTGGCTGTTTTTAAGCACAGCACCCGTTGTGGTATTAGCCGAATGGTGTTAAAACAGTTTGAGAAAAACTACGATCTCTCTGATGACCAACTGAAATTATATTTTCTAGATTTATTGCAAAACCGAAATATTTCAGACGAAATTGCAAATCGTTTTAAAGTACAGCATGAAAGTCCGCAAATAATTATTTTTAAGGATGGCGAAGTAGTTCATCATGATTCACATCAAGGGATTGATGCTGAACATTTAGCGCGTTTTGTTTAATTGAAAATATGATATATATATGCGTTTTTCATGTTTTATAAGCTTATCACTTATACTGTTTAGTTTATCGTCGTGTAAAAACTTACCACAAACAGAGAATGTTTCAGGAGGTGCACAACAACCAAATGTTGAAAGCTACCAATTGCAAGGAATACTCTGGCAACAAAATGCGGCGGAATATAAAGCATTATGTTTCCAAGCGTTTAATTTGGCTACACTTCAACTGAAAGAAGAGATAGCTAATAAATCAGCTACTGGAAAACCTTTGGCAATTATTACAGATATTGACGAAACGGTTTTAGACAATAGTCCGTACCAAGCAACACGAGCTAAAGAAGGAAAGCCGTACAGCCGCGATTCTTGGGTAGCTTGGGGAAATCTTGAAGAGGCAACTTCTGTACCTGGTTCTTTAGATTTTTTAAACTACGCTAGTGCTAATGGTGTTACTGTGTTTTACATTTCAGATCGTCATGATATTCAGCAAGAAACGACTTTGAATAACATGAAAAAACTGGGCTTTCCCAATGCCGATGCCGATCATATTTTTTTGAAGAAAAAAGGAGTTGATAAAGAAACGCGTCGCCAGAAGGTTTATAAAAATTACGAGGTGGTGATGTATTTAGGTGATAATCTTTCTGACTTTTCAGCTATTTTTGATAATCAACCTACACAAAAGCGAAATACATTAGCTGATAGCATAAAAAAGAAATTTGGAAATACATTTATTGTACTTCCAAATCCTATGTATGGTGCTTGGCAAACTGATGGCATTTATGAAGGAAACTATAATTGGTCACCTACTCAAAAAGATTCTATTATTCGTGAAAAATTAAACGGGTATTAAGATTTGTTTTTGTGAATTTTAAACAACAGTTGCTAATTAAAAGTTTCTTTTCAAAATTTCTTTTAATCTTACCTTCATATCTTCCCCAGCATCGAATACCATTTGCTCACTGGAAGGAAAGTGTACAAACCGGTTTTGAACCCATATCCAATCGTTTTGAGATAATGCTTGCCTATCGCCGCGATAAGTAGCAAATGTATTTTCAAAGATAAATTCTGAAGCAAGTGGATAGTTATTAAGGTTTCGATTGTTCAGCAAATCTTTATAAATAACATCACCTGATACGTGCACTGCCTTTTCTTGGGTTGTTATGTTTATGATAGCTGTAACATTTTTATAGACATCCACTTTTATTTTGTTGCCTTCACGATCCAAAACATAATTACCATTTCGGTCTTTTTTATATTCCCAACCATCTTTAATACGTTGCGAACGGCGTTCTTCGGTTTCTGAAATACGTTCTGGCGAAATGGCTATATTCCGTAAATTTAAATCAATGGCGTGGGTATATTCAATTCCGTTCTCAGGTTTGCTGTGAAACTCGGTCCAAAAATTGTTTAAACCATAAGTGTTAAAATCTAGCAGTTCTCTTTCTAATCGAAGAGGTATTATTTGGTTAGTGCGGTTGTTCAATGATACCAACACAAAGTCAGTACCTAAAAAACGGGTGTCATCTAATAATATAGTAACGTCTTTATAATTGGGCTGTAGGTCATGAATATCACATAATAAATAATAGGAATCCCTATAATCTTCAACTGTATTCCTGTTTTTTAAACGGACAGCTTCATTGTAAAGATCTGCAACATAATTTTGCTTGGCTGTAATAATCTGGCTGCTATAATCTTTAAACTTAAAATCGGCGTTTCTACCAAGGGTTTTACTATATAAAGGAAGTAATGGGCGAACTAAAAACTGACGATCTTCCAGTTTTTTGTAAAGTAAATAAATAGATCGAGACTTATTGCTCTCGTTACTTTTTTTTAGAAAATTGATCCGTCTTGTATCTTCTGCAACAGCTTTTTTATACGCTTCTTCTAAAAGAATAATATGCTCGTCGTTTTTTTCGGCATATTTATCTTTCTGAAGCTTTTTAACGGCAAGGTCTATAGCGCGATCGTAATCGCCTTCAGCTATAAATTTTTGATTTCGCTTTACACTGCTACACGACGAAAAAATAAGTAGTGCTACTATTGAAAATAAAAAAGCTCTCATAATTTTTTAATTTGGTTATGAGAGCTAAAATACAATTGTAATGCCAAACTTTAAAATGGGTCTGCCGGAAGTATTTTTCCGCTGCAATCTCCAAAGCCTATTCGCACCTTGTCATTTTCACAGAAACCTCGAAGAATAACTGTGTCGTTATCGTTTATAAACTTACGTTCGGTACCATCATTCATTTTTAAAGGATTTTGACCTTTCCAAGTTAATTCTAACATCGAACCATAGCTGTCTTTAGTAGGTCCAGAGATGGTTCCACTACCCATCATATCGCCACTTCGCACATTACAACCATTTACAGTGTGGTGTGCCAATTGTTGCGACATAGACCAGTACATGTATTTAAAGTTACTGTTAGCAACGACATTTTCTTCGCCACCTTCTGGTTGAATAATAGCTTGTAAATTGATATCAAAATTCTTTTTACCATCTTGCTTTAAATAGGTAAGTGGTTCAGGCTCTTGAGCGGGACCATCTGTACGGAAACCTTCTAAGGCATCTAAAGTAACAATCCAAGGTGAAATGGTAGAAGCAAAGCTCTTTCCTAAGAAGGGGCCAAGCGGCACATATTCCCAAGCTTGAATATCACGGGCACTCCAGTCATTAAACATAACAAGACCGAAAATATACTCTTCGGCATCTTCAACCGAAATTCGTTTTCCTAAGTCGTTTGCGGCTGTAGTGATAAAAGCCATTTCTAGCTCAAAATCTACCAATTTTGAAGGTCCGAATCCAGGAACACCATCATCACCAGGCTTTTGTTGCCCAATAGGTCTTTTGACGGGAGTACCGGAAGGAATTATAGACGAGCTTCTTCCGTGGTAACCAATAGGAATGCGAAGCCAGTTAGGCATTAAAGCATTTTCTGGTCCACGAAATAAAGTACCTACATTGGTTGCGTGCTCTTTGCTCGCATAAAAGTCGGTATAATCACCTACATCAACAGGTAATTGCATTTCTACTTCATCCATGCTGAATAATATTTTTTCACGGTGTTCCTTGTTGTCACGAAGCTCGGTACGGCTGCCTTCTCTAAATATTTCAGAGATACGGTTTCGAACCAAGCGCCAAGTCTTTCGACCGTCAGCTATAAAGTCGTTTAAACTGTCTTGTAGAAAAATATCATCGGTAAGGTCTATTCCTTCAAAATAACCAAGTTGGTGTAAAGCGCCTAAGTCTATTGCGGTATCACCTATTCGGGTACCAATAGTAATAACATCGTCGCGTGTTAAAAATACCCCAAAAGGGATGTTTTGGATAGGGAAGTCGCTGTTTTTTGGTACTTCCAGCCAAGATGTATAAGATGGATCGTTAGCTTGTAAAGGCATATTCGTTTTTTTGTAGTTTGTAAAAATTGTAATCAAATATATAATTTCTGAAGGACTAACCACAACCATTTTGTATTTTTGCCATCTCGATGGGTTTTTTTATAATTTTCTTAACGGAAACACCACAAAATCAATCGATACACTTAGTTGAATTAGTATAAAAATCATAACGCCTATTGTAACTGAATAGGATTTTTACTGAAATAGATATGACAAGAGACACTGAAATATTTGACTTGATAAAAGCCGAAAAAAAACGGCAATTAAATGGATTGGAATTAATAGCTTCTGAAAACTTTGTGAGCGAACAAGTTTTAGAAGCAGCAGGTTCCATATTAACCAATAAATATGCTGAAGGATATCCGGGAAAACGTTATTATGGTGGTTGTGAAGTAGTAGATAAAGTAGAGCAATTGGCTATAGATCGTGCAAAAACCTTATTTAACGCCGAGTACGTAAACGTACAACCGCATAGTGGATCACAAGCCAATACAGCAGTATTTGCTACTTGTATGAAACCAGGCGATACGTTTTTAGGTTTCGATCTTTCTCACGGCGGACACTTAACACACGGAAGTCCAGTGAATTTTTCAGGTAAATTATACAATCCTGTTTTTTATGGAGTAGATGAAGAAACTGGATTAATCGATTATGATGAAGTTGAAAAAATAGCTATAGCTGAAAAACCAAAAATGATTATTGCAGGTGCTTCTGCTTATTCTCGTGAGATTGATTACAAACGTTTCCGTGAAATAGCCGATAAAGTGAATGCTATTTTAGTGGCCGATATGGCACACCCTGCTGGATTAATTGCTAAAGGAATTATAAGCGACCCTGTTCCACATTGCCATATTTGCACCACAACTACACATAAAACATTGCGTGGACCAAGAGGTGGAATGATATTGATGGGTAAAGATTTTGAAAACCCTTTTGGGCAAAAACTGAAAAGCGGCAAACTTAAAAAAATGTCTACATTACTGAATAGTGGAATTTTCCCTGGAAACCAAGGAGGGCCATTAGAGCATATTATTGCTGCAAAGGCTGTTGCCTTTGGTGAAGCATTGACCGATGAGTTTTTACACTATATGGTTCAGGTGAAAAAGAATGCAGCTGTAATGGCCGAAGCTTTTGTAAAAAAAGGCTACAAAATAATTAGTAACGGAACCGATAACCATATGATGTTAATCGATCTAAGAAACAAAAACCTATCCGGAAAAGATGCTGAAGAAGCTTTGAACAAAGCAGACATTACCGTTAATAAAAACATGGTGCCGTTTGATGACAAATCACCTTTTGTAACGAGCGGGATACGTATTGGGACTCCAGCGGTTACCACCAGAGGTTTGCTTGAAGAAGATATGCCAAAAATTGTGGATTTAATTGATGAAGTTATTATCAATTTTGACAAAGAAGAAACCTTAAAAGGTGTGGCAAAAAAAGTGAACGATTTGATGGAAGGACGCCCTTTGTTTAAAGGGTAAACGATTATCGGTCCCTTATATTTCAACACGTTCAGGCTACGCGATTTGAAGGTTTTTCCTTCAAAAGAAACATATTCTATGTACTATTGTGAAAATTCAACTATTTAATTATGAAAAAAACACTATTTGTATTATTTCTATCTGTTTTGTCTATTCAATGTTCAAAAAGCAATGATGATACGGTTGTTGTTGAAGAGGAAACTGAAGAAGAAGAAAACGACGATACCATTGAAACAGAGGAATTAATTTTTACAATAAACGTAGATGGTAACTACTTTTCTGAAGACTATAGTGGCACATTGTATATAAGTGATGAAGAAGGGACCATTCTAGCTCAAACTACTCTAAAGAATAATCAAGGAAATACCTTGACCATCGATGCAGAGGTTAACAAACAATATGACGCTATCGTTAGTTATATAATTCCAGAAGATAGTAATTTTCCAGAAGAAAATTATTTTGTATCAGTATTTCAAAATATAAAATCATCTACCTACAATTTATCCCGTCAAATTACAGAAGATGATACTCCTAAACATACATTAGAATTGGTTAGTACAGGAAATCTTGAGATTATAAGATTATCGAGCTTTTTTAGAGGTACCGGTAGTGGGGCAAATGGAGGGATTTATACCTTTGAAGGTAAGGCAAGGACATCTCCAGGCGATTTTTATATAAGTCTGCAAAAAGACACCGAAGATTTTGGGCGTTATTATTGGGTTAAAAATATAACTGAAAATTCAAGCTATAGTTTTGACTACGAGGAACTACCCATTACTGCTGTGGTAGAAACTGAATTTCCAGATGTGGATAATGCTACAATTTTTGTGGAGGGATATAGAAATCAACATCCTTCTGTGGGAATTCATTTATCTAAAATTGGGAATACAGATCAACTTCATCCATACCAAACGTATACCCCCAATGGTATTTTTGATTATTACCGGTTTTATACCCGTTTTAACGTTGGGAATGCTTCTTATAATATCAATTCGTTTGAAAAGCAACTGCCCTCAGGTATTGAGGTTCCTGCATTAGACTTTTCAATAGAAAATTTTGTAGTAAATAATACAGCTATTACCACCAACAGTAATTATGATGCAGCACGAGCGAGTTACAACCTAATGGTTGAAAATGAAATATATATTTTGTTTAATGTTTATAGTGAGAAAGTGGAAGGACTTTCCGCATCAAAAGCCAGATTGTTTGATGCTATTTTTGAAAATATAGCCTCGGCTCAAGCGTCAAGCCTTGAACCTAATTCCATAACGCTTTTTTCGTATAACTATATAGATACGTATGATGACTTTTTAGATTATTTTCTGGGTGGGAAACAGAGGCCAACAGTCCCGGGAACCTATACCGAGAGTGTTTCGAAATCACTTGATCAACCAAAACATCGGGATAGATCTTCCCGTTTAAATAAAAAATATGAAGTTGAATAATAGTTTATTTTTATTAGTAATCGTAATTTTAATTTTTGGTCAGTCTTGTAAAGAAGCCGAAACCAAAGAGACTCAAAAAGAGTCTATAAGCGATGTTGAAAAACTTCCGGGGCTTTGGAAACTGCAAGCCATGGAGCAAAAAGACTCACTAGGTAATTGGAACGAGTGGCGTGGAGGCATGCAAGGGTATTTGTTATATGATGGCGATAAAAATATGGCCTTACATTTACTTAAAAAAGATTATGAAAAAACCGACTTACGTTTTCCAAATTTTACCGATACCATTGCAGAAGCAGCTTTAAAACACTTAACAGGATCGTATATTTATATTGGTAATTATAAGATATTGAAAGGTGAAAATATTGTGGAACACAAACGATTGTCGCATTCCAACCCTGGTGATTGGGGTAAAACTGTACAGCGTAGGTTTTCTTTTATAGGCGATACACTTATCGTCCAGCCAGTAGAAGATAAAAATGCGAGCTTACGGTTAAAGTGGTTGAAAAAATAATTTTACAGTAAAAGTATAATCTCCTGATCTTTATTTTTTTGCAATTAATTGAAATATAATTTGTTAAAACGCATATTTATAACTTTTATAACATTACATTTGCACTTTATTAATTAATTATATTTATTACAATGCAAAAAGGCACAGTAAAATTCTTCAACGAATCTAAAGGATTCGGATTTATTACAGAAGAAGGAACAAACAAAGAACACTTTGTACACGCAACAGGTCTAATCGACGAAATCCGTGAAGAAGACGAAGTAGAATTTGACTTAAAAGAAGGAAAAAAAGGATTGAACGCAGTAAACGTAAGAGTACTATAAATAAATTCATTTTTTAGAACACAGAAAGCCGCTCCATTTGGAGCGGCTTTTTTTATGGGATTGGTTTTATATATTTGTTGGAATAATCAAAACATATCTGAGTTAATGAATCAAAACTCACCAATATATTTTTTAAAATTCGGTGAAGAGAAATACCTTAAAAAGCTTCTGATAAATGGAACTATTTACTGTAACTCATTAGACTATTTTCAAAATCTAGAAGAACAAGGCTTAAGAGGGGACAACTACGAGGGAACTACTAGAATATATAATTACCATGAATATAAATATTTTTCCGTAAAAATAAAAGACTCAAGAACAGGTGAACAATTTCCAATAAACCCGACTAAATTGCATGTTCGAGAATTTTTTTCAGAAATGAAAGGTAATATGTATTCATTATATTGTATTCGTCCCAAGGACATTATTGATGTAGAAAAATTTAAAATTGATTCTCGGGTTAAAGATTTCGGTTCACATTTTTTAATTATAAATGCTCAAGAATTTCTTAAAAGATTTTTCAAAGTTTTAGATAAATCAAATATTGAATTTACCGCGCTGAATGTTAATTATTATGAGAAAAATAGACATAATGGTAATTTGACGTTATTTGATAAGTCAAATGAATTTGAATATCAAAATGAATTTAGGTTTTTAATTAAAAGAGATAATAGTAATCCAATAGAGTTTGAAATTGGTAATATAGAAGATATCGCGAAAATTTTCAAGTCTGATTTAATAAATGATTTAGAAATTTCATGGGAACCAAAAGAGGATGTTTAATTAAAAATTATAGTGTTTTCACCAATACGAACAAGCGCCATTAACCAGAAAGCCTCTCAAAGTTGAGAGGCTTTCTGGTTTTTAATATATGCTTTTATTCTTCTTCTGGAAATGCAGTGCTTTCATAAGCACCAGCATCTGGAGCTTGCGTGTTTCGGTTGGTTCCATTTAAATCTACAGGCACCTGTTGTGCAGTAGTAGTGTTTCCAATGCCATCAGCAGCCGAAGTTCCGGTTTCAATGTTGAAATTGTTCATTTCAGTATCTTGAAAAACGGGATCTTCGTTAAATACGGAGTTGGTGTACAGTGCTGTATTTGTAAAATCGTACAACGGATTGTCGCTAAACTCGCCGTTGGGGTCTTCAAACCGGATTAAACTGTTGCTAAAGTTAAAATTAAACGTTTTACCATCATCTTTCAACAAAGCAATTTCACGTTGCTCGTTTCCGTAAATAATACAATTGTTAAATGAAATGTTGAGGTCATATGGTTCGGTCCCAGTATCGGTTTCAAAAAAGTTATCGATCAAAACGGTTGGGAAGCTACGGAAACTATTGGTCCAATAATTAGCAAAGGTACAATGGTTAAATGTGTACGTGCCACCGAGTGAAGCGGATAAAGAGGCTTGCCCACTGTTGTTGATCACTACATTTTCGCCATACACATTTCCGGTGCGGGCCAACAAACCAGAATTTGCACTATTGTAAATTTGGACATTTTCTAGGGTAAGGGTTCTGTCACCATCATTATCATCCATTAAAAGGCCAACAGTTCCATTTTTTATGGTTGTGTATTTAAATTCGTTATCAGTACTCCCAGAAGTCATCCAAATGGCACCCCATTGTCCAGGAACATCGGCAAAAGCAGGCTCTAAACGATCGCCTTCAAATATGATTTCGTTTTCTAATAATTCAGGGTCGTTACTTTGCTCGCCGTTGGCTTTTATAGAGCCTGTATTGGCAACTAAAATTCCGCTACTAGCGTGAAAATGTACGCGTGTCCCAGCTTCAATATTCAGTGTTTTTTGTGGAGGTACGGCTGCATAGCCATAGATTACATAAGGTTTTTCGTTGGTAAAAGTGAGTTCGTTATCATCTAAAAAGAAACCTTCAATTAAAATATCATTTCCTTCGCCATCGGTACCTAAGTTTAAGGTTTCAGAAGTACCATCGCCAAAACGTTCGGGAAATAAAAATACAGCATCTTGAATTAAGGTAACCAACTCAACATTCTGCTGATTTCCACCGGTGTCAAATTGTAATTGATCGGTATATAAAAAGTTAGTTTCTTCTGTTGGGAGCGTATTGATATCGGCTGTAGTTTCTATAAAAATAAAAATACTGTCCTTGGCCAACACTTGAATATCCTGAAACGATTTTCCAGGGATTCCATCTACGTTTAAACGGTAGCTAGAAGTTTCGCCATTTGCTAGGTTAATGGAGGGAATATTAATATCCTCATCGCTTCGATTATATACTTTCAAGTTATAAGTACTAGAGCCTATGTTGCTGAAAATGGTGTCTAAATATACGGTATCCCTTGAAAATTCAAGGTTTCCAGTACTGGGGACACTCTCAAAATCATTTCGGCAAGAACTCCATAAAACGAGGCAAGCAAGTATTGCCAATCCATAAACATACTTCATTAACGATAATTTTCAGTAAAAATATAACTTTTTATGTATGATATTATTGTTTAATGCGGAAAGTTGGAAAATGAATTATCTTTTTTAATTATAGATAAAGTCTAAAGTCTAAAGTCTAAAGTCTAAAGTCTAAAATCTAACAGCGAAGCAGTCTCATATCTATTTATTTCCCCTCATACTTCTCCATATACCGATTCCAAAGCCTGGTTTGGTGGGTTTCCAGGGAAATATCCCTACCATCTATAAATGCATGTGTTAAAATATTGGTTCGCATATCTAAAGCATCCCCTTCTGAAATAAATAGGGTAGCGCTTTTTCCTTTTTCCAACGTTCCATAAAAATCATCAATCCCTAATATTTTTGCGGTATTGCCTGTAATTAGCTGAAGCGCTTTTTCTTTGTCCATTCCTTGACTAACTAAATGACCAGCGTAAAATGCTAAATTACGAGTATTCATACGCTCCATTTGTCCGTTGGCTTGTAGTGCAACTGTAACACCAGCATCTGCCAAAAGCTTCGGCAGTTTGTAGGGTAAATCGTAATCATCATCTTCCCGCTCTGGAGTGGTATGAACACGCCTTACCAATACTGAAATATCGTTTTTCTTTAAAAAATTAGTGATTTTATGAGCTTCATATCCTCCGACAATTACCACTTTTTGAATCCCATGTTCCTTAGCAGTTGTAACAGCGTCAATCATTTCTTTTTCACCATCTGCTTGTATAAACAACGTTTTTGAACCATCAAATAGGCCTTTCATTGCTTTGAATGATTCATTTTTAGGTTGTTTCTTTGTATTCTTATAAGCTTTGCCATTTACTAAGAAAGCACGCACTTCATCAATATCCTTCGCATAGTCCTTGTTTGGTTTATACCCTCGAGGTTCGCCTAACCACCAGCGCCCACGGCGGAAGCTGTTTGGCCAATTCATATGGATGCCATCATCAACTTTTACGGTAGCATCCTCCCAATTCCAAGCATCTAATTGTACGATAGATGACGTACCTGAAATACGTCCACCTTGCGGTGTAATTTGAGCTAATAGAACACCATTTGGACGCATACTTTCTACTACTTTACTTTCTGCGTTGTAAGCTATCAAGCTGCGAATATTCGGAATCATTTCGCCAATTTCATCATCATCAATTGTAGGACGTACAGCATCAATCTCTCCCAGTCCTAAAGTGGAAACGGGGGCGATTATCCCTGGGTATACATGCTTTCCTGAAGCATCAATTACTTTTCCTTTTGAAGAAAGATTGGTTCCTATGGCGGTTATTTTTCCATTTTCAAAAACGATGATGCTATTTTCAATCACGGTGCCATTACCAATATGGGCGGTTGCTCCTGTAATGGTTACAGCTTGTGTTTGTTTTGATGCGGGAGTTTGTTGTGCAATGCTCACCGAAGTGACTAATACAACTATAAGCGTGGCTATTTTATGTACTATGTTCATGGTTGTTTAGTTTATGGTTTCACAATGAAATTCGCGTTTATCTTTTCCTTTTGGGGGTTTGGTTTTTCCACCGTTCTCTTTTTCGGCGAGCATCATCTTCACCAATTTATTGCGTTCTTTTTTAATGGCATTTCTTTTTTCCTTGTCTTTCTCAAGGTCGAAATAGGTAGTGCCTTCAATCATTGTTTTTTCTGCTTTTGCATAGACAGATAATGGGTTATCGCTCCAAAGCACTAAATCGGCATCTTTTCCTTCTTTAATACTACCAGTGCGATCGTCTAGATGAAGCAATTTTGCGGGATTTATGGTTACCATCTTCCAAGCTTCTTCTTCACTCATACCCCCATATTTTACACTTTTAGCGGCTTCTTGATTTAAACGACGGCTCATTTCTCCATCGTCACTATTAATCGCAACAGTTACTCCTTGACTGTTCATTATGGCAGCGTTGTATGGGATAGCATCGTTTACTTCGTATTTGTAGGCCCACCAATCGCTAAACGTAGAACCGCCAGCACCGTGTTCTTTCATTTTATCGGCTACTTTGTATCCTTCAAGAATGTGTGTAAAAGTATTGATGCGGAAATCAAATTTTTCGGCAACTTTCATCAACATATTAATTTCACTTTGCACATAAGAGTGACAGCTAATGAAACGTTCACCGTTTAAAATTTCAGATAACACTTCTAATTCTTCATCATACCGAACGGATTGTCCGCTTTTCTTTTTGGCATCATATTCTTTAGCACGGTTAAAGTAATTAACATACACCTGCTCAACACCCATTCGTGTTTGAGGAAAGCGGTTAAAACTTTGCCAATTAGATTGTTTCACATTTTCGCCCAAAGCGAATTTTATGAATTTTGGAGAGTTATCGTAGATTAAACCGTCAGCATCTTCTCCCCATTTCAGTTTGATAATGGCCGAACGCCCACCAATAGGATTAGCAGAACCGTGTAAAATTTGAATAGACGTAACCCCTCCAGCTAGGTCTCTATAAATACCAATATCTTCGGGGTCTATTACATCTTCAATAGAAACTTCAGCGGAAGAGTTTTGGCCAGCTTCATTAATTGCCAAAGCTGCAAGGTGAGAGTGTTCATCTATAATCCCCGCTGTTAAATGTTTGCCGGTTGCATAGATAGTTTTAGCTCCACCAGAACTTAAATTGGAACCTATTTCAACAATTTTACCACCTTTTACTAATACATCAGTATTTTTTAGAATTCCTGTATCTTCGCTAGTCCATACCGTTGCATTTTTAAATAATACATTCTCCTGTTTTGGTTTGGTTGTAAATCCATAACCGATATTAGGGTAGGTAAGAGGTACAATTTCTGGCTTTTCGGCTTTATTTTTCTTTTCAGAATCTTCTTTAGTAGAGCTGTCTTTTTGCCTTTCTGCAATAAAATCTGATTCGCTGCCATCTGGGGCAACTAATTTTCCAGAAAAATTATCTCCTTCTTTAGGAACAATTCCTGTAGTTCTAAAAATCTCATTGGTTTTTTCGTCTGTAAACGAAAGTGTGACCCAATTTTCAGAATAATCCATTTTTGAAGGATATTCTACTTCGCCAGCTTTTACTTTAGCATTAGGCTTTAAAGCGTCACCAGTTATGACAACATCGTACGTTTTTCCACCAGAAGTGATTTTATAATTACCACGAATGTCTTTTTGGTCTTTAGTGTTTATTACATTCTTTGTGCCTTGAACCCAATTTTCATACAAAGTTGTTTTGTCATCGAAAATTTCACCCGAAGTAATTAAAAAGTTTGCATATCGTCCAGGTTTTAGTGAACCTATTTGGTCACTTTTACCCAACAGCTGAGCAGGAACTGTGGTTAAAGCAGCCAACGCTTTTGTTTTGTCGAACCCATATTCAAAGGCTTTTTTTAATTTATTGGTAAATTCTTTTGGTTTTTCCAATTCGTAGGTTGTCAAAGCGAATTCCACCCCATTTTCTGATAGTACTCGTGGATTCATAGGTGCTTGATTCCAATCACGCATATCAGCCAACGAAATATACTTAGTGGCATACGGGTTGCTTACATCATGTGCTTCAGGAAAGTTGATAGGAATAATAAATTTTGACTGAGTTGCTTTTGTTTGGTCAATCATTTCATATTCATCGCCTCCACCAATTATAATGTAGTTTACGTTAAATTGATCTCCTATTTTATCAGCGCGTAGGTTGTTGCTTTTACTTCCTGCTTCAAAAAAAGCAATCTTATTTTTGTTTTCAAGCAACGCTTCTAAAGAGCGATCCTTGGTGTCAATATTACCTTTTTCATACCAATCTGCATCGTGATACATTTGGCGTAGTAAAGCCATGGCTCCCATTAAAGAAGTTGGGTAACTTTGACGGCTAGCAACACTTTTTTCAAAAGAAAAATATTGACCTAACGCGTCGTCTAACACTCGTTTGGCCGCGCTTTCTTCGTCATTTAAGGCTACTAAAACTCCCGAACCTCGAGCAATACCATCCATTTGTAAAGTATTCACTGTGCCGAATCCTATTTTACGAAGCTCTTTAGCCAACTTCTTATCGTATTTAAAGTCGTCGATGGCATGTTGACCAGGTTTTATGTGATCGTTCCAATAATAACCATCTCGAGAAGGTTTGTATTGTGCAGAACGGCCATTTCGCTCTGCTTTTTTAGGCTTTTTCACCCCAAAATTAGTGTATGAATCTATAAAAGAAGGGTAGATGTATTTTCCTTTTAAGTCAATAACCACAGCGTTATCAGGGACGTCGACTGATTTTCCCGAAGCGATTACTTTTCCATTTTGAATAAGTAGTGTTCCGTTTTTTATTTTTTCTGAAGGCGTTACAAATAAGGTTGCATTTGTAAAGGCTGTGTAGTTGTTGTTTTCTTCTTTTACACCATCGTTTTTAGGAAAATATTCCTGAGCGAAAATGAAGGATGAAAAAAAGCAGCAAAAGAGGAGGAACGTAATTTTTCTCATTAATATACGAGTTTTTAATTTTTAGAATCCTAAAGATATGAGTAGTCATTACATTTTAATAGGGGAAAACCTAATTTTAACAAAGCGTTAAGACTTTTAAAACGGCTTGTCCTCAAAATAATTAACAACCAAAGCTACCATATAGTTGTAGCTCATAATTCCTTTTGATTGGTTATTAGCTTTCAAAAAGTAATTGTAAAAATGTTTTGAAAATACTTCAAACGGGTTTTCATAATTGGCCCAAAAGTCACGCATTTCTTTGTAGCTGGCCAAAATACCGGGATTAATGGTCGTTAATAATTGATGATAGGTATCTATATCTCTACGAGCAATTTCATTCACACAATAGCGAAGGGCAAAAATATAGCCGGAATATTGTATAAATTTATCATCACTGTTTAAGGTAGCTAAGGTTGCGATAAAATTAGCTTCGTTTTCAGCCGCATATCCAATTTGATGAGCCTGTTCGTGGCAACTCACTACTGGAAATTTATAGGTTTTAATTAAGTTGTTTACTTGTGCTTCGCCTGAAAATGGGTTTAAATAACCACTATATCCCATATAGGTTAATCCTAAGCTCCAGCCGCTTTTTTTAATGCTTTTTGGGGAATATTCTAACTTCGGAAATTGACCCTCCAAGTTCTTATACCCTTTGTCTGAAATATCAAAAACTTCTTGTTGTGTAAATGGTAAATCGATTTTTACACTGTCTGCATAACCTAGCTGTCGATGCATTTGGTTCGATTTTGCAATTAAGCGTTGGGTGGTTTCAATAAGTTCTTCCGTAGTATAATCAGCTTCAATACCGATGGATTTATGAAGTGGCAGGCGGTAATAATTAAAGCCCCAAAGTATATGGAACATAAAATACACCACCGAAATAGCTGCGGTAATATCCAGAAAGAAACCAAGAGGCTGCTTCCAAATTCTTTTAAAATTTAGAAAAAGCCAACGTATGGCTACAATTGAAATTAATACATAAAACAAATCGCCAACCGAAAAAGGAACCCAACCAAATAAATATCGAGAAGCTTTGGTAATGATTGGGTAGACACCTAAACTGTAATATTTTTCTACAAATTCAGGGAAATATTTTAACAATTGCAGTGCAAAAATTTGAACCAATAATAAGAGGGTTAAAATAAGTTGCGTTCGTTTTTTTTGCATAGCGTAAACTTACAAAGTAAATTGATTACCGCATAATTTTTAATGCGACTCTAAAACCTTAATTTTGTGTTTTTAATACAGAAATTACTATGAACGAAGAAATAAGAAACTTAGAACCAAAAGAACTTTGGAACAAATTTGCCGATTTAAACGCTGTACCGCGACCTTCAAAAAAAGAGGAACGTGTTATCGCTTTTATGAAAGATTTCGGTAAAAAATTAAATCTTGAAACCATTGAAGACGAAGTAGGGAATGTTATTATTCGTAAGCCTGCTACTGAAGGAATGGAAGACAGAAAACCCATCGTGATGCAATCGCATTTAGATATGGTGCATCAAAAAAATAACGATACGGAGTTCGATTTTGATACCCAAGGAATCGATATGTATGTAGATGACGATTGGGTGCGTGCTAAAGGAACAACCTTAGGAGCCGATAACGGCTTAGGCGTTGCCACGATTATGGCAATTTTAGAAAGTAATACTATTGCGCATCCAGAATTGGAAGCACTTTTTACGATAGACGAAGAAACTGGAATGACCGGTGCCAAAGGATTAAAAGGAGGAATATTACAAGGCGATATTCTTTTAAACTTAGATACCGAAGAAGATGATGAAATAGGCGTAGGCTGTGCCGGTGGCGTAGATATTACGGCCACTAAAACATATTCTGAAGAAAAAGCTCCTTCCAATACCGAAATGCTTACAATTACCGTAAAAGGATTGCGTGGCGGTCATAGTGGGATGGATATCATTAAAGGATTGGGGAATGCCAATAAATTAATGAATCGCGTTTTATATGCTACACGAGACTTTATTCATATAGCCTCAGTTGCTGGAGGGAGTTTGCGAAATGCAATTCCAAGAGAGAGTGTAGCGGTTGTAGCAGTTGCTTCCGATAAAATGGATGCATTTACTTCTGAACTTGAAACGGCAACCAACAAAATAAAAGAAGAATACAAGAACCTAGAGCCAGAATTAACCATTACTACGGAAAAAACTTCTGAAGCATCTAAAAAGGTGATGGATAGTACTTCTCAAAAGGAATTTATTCAAGCTATCTACGCAGCACATAATGGGGTGTATAGAATGAGTCCAGAGATTGAAGATTTAGTGGAAACTTCTAATAACATTGCTAAGATTACGGTTGAAAACGGAACAATTGAAGTATTGTGTTTAACGCGTTCTTCGGTAGAATCGTCAAGAGATGATTTAGCCAATACGTTACAAGCTGTTTTTGAAATGGCAGGTTTTACGGTTGACTTTTCTGGGGAATATCCTGGTTGGGCGCCAAATATGGAAAGCTCTATTGTAAAATTATTAGATTCTTTATATGAAGAAATGAATGGCGAACGTGCTGAAGTTGCTGCGTGCCACGCCGGTTTAGAATGTGGTATTTTAGGGCAGAATTACCCTGAAATGGAAATGATTTCCTTTGGACCAACCATTCGCGGAGCACATTCACCAGATGAGCGTGCAAGTATTTCATCTGCACAGAAATATTGGAAATTTGTATTAGAAGCGTTAAAGCGTATTCCGAAGAAATAAAATACATACTTCTTCCCATTAAAAAAGCCTCTTGAATTAATTCAAGAGGCTTTTTTTTATATGTTTTAGATTGCTGTTTATTCTACAACTTCCACCAATTCTAATTCAAAAATCAAATCGGCATTTCCTGGAATTAATGGCGGATAACCTCTTTGTCCATAACCTAAGTGTGATGGAATGAACACAGTGGCTTTATCACCTACGCTCAGTTGCATTAATCCTTCTCTAAAACCTGGAATTAATTTTGCTTCTGTGCTATATTGTGTTTCAACTGGTTTGTATTGTTGAGCTGCTTTACGGGCTTCATCTACGGTTTCAAATTGTTCAGAAATCTCTAATATGTTAGAATCAAATAAACGACCATCATCGAAATAGCCTGCATAGTTCATTAAAACTTTGCTTCCTTCTTTTGGTTTTTCACCATCACCTTTTGTATTGTAGTATATTTTAATACCTGAAGGTAATTCTTCTGCTTCTCCACGAAGTTTATCAAAACCTAAAGCTTTCTCTTTAGCTACTTTAGCAATTCGCTCTTCTTTTTCTTTCTTTTCCTTCTCAATCTTCTCCATTTTTTCAGTGAACTGAGATACCTTAGTATTCCCTTTGTTGATGATATTCACTTCTTTCATAAAAATGGAGTCCTTTGGTTTATCACCAGGCTTAATAGTTTCAACCATTCCGATTGAATCTACTACTTCTTGTCCTTTTACTATTTCACCAAAAACAGTATGGCGACCATCTAACCAAGGGGTTGGTTTTAAAGTGATGAAAAACTGACTTCCATTAGTAGCAGGACCAGAGTTAGCCATAGATAAAATTCCTTTTTTATCGTGTTTTAATGAATCTACAATTTCGTCAGGAAAACGGTAACCGGGATTTCCTTGGCCGGTTCCTTCTGGGTCTCCACCTTGAATCATAAAATCTTTGATTACACGGTGAAACGTTAATCCATTGTAGAATTTTTTTCCTTTATAGATAGAATCAACCATTCCATTGGTTCCTTCTGCCAAAGATACAAAGTTGGCAACGGTTAATGGAGCTTGTTCATTGTGTAACTCTGCAACAAAGGTTCCTTTGTTAGTTACAAATTCTGCATAAACACCGTCTTTTAAATCGGGGTATTTGCTTTTGCATGCTACAAAAGTGAGTGATATTAATAAAAATAATAACGTGAATTTTTTCATGGTTACTTTTAGTTTTCTTGGTTTTGTTTGATTGTTTTTAAGGTTACGGTACTTTTAACAGGAATATTAGTTCCTAATTTACTTTCTATTCCATAATATCCAAATGCTTTGTATGAAGGAAATAAAAACGTCACCGTTTCGCCTTCTTGCATCAGTTTTATTCCATCACGGATTCCGGAAATTAAATCTTGGTTGGTTTGGTCTACTTTATAGCGTTGCAACCCAACTTCTTCTTCAGTAAGGATTGTTTTTCCGCTTAAATCTTTAATGTTATAGGTAAAAGTAACATCGTCACCTAACTTAGGTTTATTTTCAACAATGCTATCTTTGGTGTTATAATAATACCAAAAACCACTATCTGAAGCAATGTAGTCTTTTGTAGTATCGGTATCAACTATTTTTTGGATGTATTCTTTCTCCTCATCATATAAAGCCTTATTACGTTGCGCAGATTCATGTATAAACGTGCCAGATGATTGATGTACTGGTCTTCTAGCTTCGGGGCTTTTACAAGAAAAAGCAAAGATGAAAAGAATAAATAAAGAGGCTATATTACGAAGCATCTGTAAGATCATTTTTATATTTAGGCAATATACTAATAAATTCACTAATTGTTTTAGATAAGGACAAGGTGCTTCTTCCGCCGGCTGCATTAGTATGTCCGCCACCATTATAATGTTCGCGAGCTAATGTATTTACCGAAAAATCACCTTTACTGCGCAATGACATTTTTATAATGTTATCTTGCTTATTTTCAATAAATATAATGGCAAATTTAACTCCTTTTATGGAGAGGGCGTAATTGACAAAGCCTTCGGTATCGCCTTTTTTAAAATTGTGTTTATCTAATTCTTTTTGAGACAGCGTAATATATGCCGTGTTGTATTCAGGCATGATATTGAGATTATTTAAGGCTACTCCCAATAGTTTCATGCGGTCGGGACTGTTTACATCATAAATGTTCTCGTGTATTTGAGAGTTATTGGCACCCACTTCTATTAAATGGGCTATTACGCGATGTGTTTTGGCCGTGGTAGACGGAAATCGAAACGAACCAGTGTCAGTCATAATCCCGGTATATAAATGTGTAGAAACCTCTAAACAAAGCGCTCCTAGTTCATCCATGGCATCTATAAAATGATAAACCATTTCACAAGTAGAACTCATGGATACGTCACTATAGGTTATAATAGCATAATCATCAGGTTCTTGGTGATGATCTATCATTACAAACTTTGCATCACAGTCTTCGAGAAACTGTTCCATATTCCCAGCACGGTTTAAGGCATTAAAGTCTAGGGTAAAGATTAAATTTGCGTTGTTTATGGTTTCAATGCTTTTATCAGTGTCTTTATCATGGATGATAATATCATCACAACCAGGTAACCACTTTAAAAATTCAGGAAAATCATTTGGCATGATCACATCGGCTTTGTGACCTAATCTATTTAAGAAGAAAGACAATCCTAAACACGATCCAATGGCATCTCCATCAGGGTTTTTATGGCCTACAACAACTATTTTTTGTGGTGAGGCAAGTAGTTTTTTTACTTGTTCGGTAATTTCAGTATTCATATACAGCGAAGATACAATTTAATAACATTTAAGTTTGCCACTTTTATTATTTTTGAAACTGAAAATCATCCACGATGAAAAAAATACTTTTACTAGTTTCACTTCTAGTTGTTATAAGTTGTAAAGAAGCGGAGCAAGTTGTTTCTTCAGAAAAGAAAACTGAAACCACCCCGTTTACTATGGTTTTTGCCAGTTGCAATGATCAAGACCGCGAACAGCCGCTTTGGCAACCTATTATAAATACTGAACCAGATCTTTTTATATGGGGTGGTGACAATGTTTATGCCGATACAGATGACATGGGAAAAATGGCTTCAGATTATAGTAAAATATGGGCCAATAAAGAATATCAAACAATAGCAGAAAATACCGATATAATCGCTACTTGGGATGACCACGACTACGGAAAAAACGATGCGGGGAAAGAATGGCATAAAAAAGAAGAAGCGCAACAGGTTTTTCTCGATTTCTTAAAACTCCCGAAGGATGACCCAAGAAGAAAACGAGAAGGTGTTTACCACTCACAAACTTTCACTACAGACAATGGAAGTGTAAAGGTTATTTTACTAGATACTCGCTATTTTAGAGGTCCTTTAAAAGAGAATCCAAATCCCGAAAATGAGTATGAACGTTACATACCTTGGCAAGAAGACGAGGGTGGAAGTATTTTGGGTGAAGAACAATGGAGATGGTTTGAAAATGAATTAGAAGATGATACAGCAGATTTTACCGTAATTGTAAGTAGCATTCAGTTTTTAAGCAATCAACACGGATTTGAAAAATGGGCGAATCACCCTTCTGAAGTAAAGAAAATGTATAGTGTACTAAAAGGCGCTAAAGCAAATAATATTTTAATACTTAGTGGCGACCGTCATCATGCAGAAGTTTCAGTAACAGAAGTTGCTGGATTAGATGATCTTTTAGTAGATTTTACAAGTAGTGGGTTAACCCATACATGGCCGGGAACACCTATGGATAATAATCCATATCGAGTGGGCGAAGGAACCAAGCAATTAAATTTTGGTGTGTTGTATTTTGACTTTGTCAATGAGAAAGTTAGCTATCAAATACGAGGTGAAAATAATGTTTTATATGAAGAATTTGTGCAGCAATATTAAACTATTGTAAAGTTCTTGTTTTTGAAATGTATTTAGCTATTTTTGCACAAAATTTAAAAAAACATGAGAACAGATAGAACGTTTACTATGTTAAAGCCTGATAGTGTTGAAAAAGGACACATTGGAGCTATTCTTGAAAAAATTACCGCTTCTGGTTTTAAAATCGTAGCGATGAAATTAACGCAAATGACCACAGCAGATGCTGAGGAATTTTATGCTATTCATAAAGAACGTCCGTTTTTTGGCGAATTAGTTGAATACATGACACGCGGGCCTATCGTTTCTGCTGTACTTGAAAAAGACAATGCTGTAGAGGATTTCCGTACGCTAATTGGGGCAACAAACCCAGAAGATGCTGCTGAAGGAACTATTCGTAAATTATATGCTGCCTCCATTGGAGAGAATGCAGTACACGGAAGTGACAGCGATGAAAATGCCGAAATTGAAAGTCAATTCCATTTTGCAGGAAGAGAGATTTTTTAATTGGTAACTTTACTTAATTGCAAAAGCCGCTTTTTTAAGCGGCTTTTTTGTTTATCGAAGTATTATTTTTTTAATAAGGTCTTTTCCCAGTTCCTCATTCACCAATTTTATGATTTTTTCTTTGCCATAACTTAGCTCTTCCCGCAACACGGAAGAACTTAATTGCACATATAATACTTCACGTTCCAACTTTATGGCTGTAGTGTATTTTGAAATGGCATTTCCCATAACATTATGCCAAGCTTCTTTAACTGAAACTTTATCTAAGCCATTTTGTAAACGGTTGGCTTCAATAAAGTCCTTTATAACATCGCCCAATGTGCTTTCTTCTTTATTTCTTCTTGCCAAAATAGCTTTTTTTATAGTTTATTCGTCAAATTTAAAGGTACTGAACTTTTTATACTTATAAATGTTTCCGTCCTTGTTTAACACGTGTAATGTGCTGTCTTTAGCTAATAAAACAGTTTCTTTCCAAGTGTCGAAAGGAGTTTTGTAATATAGCTGCAAGCTATCTTGCTCTATTTTAGGAATAAAAGCTTCGGCATCTTTACTTACCTTAAAAGTGCCATCTAATTGTGGGTTCACTTTTTTACGCATCCCTTCCGTGCCATTTACTTCAATAAAATCAATAGTTGTGCTAATATTGTATTCTTTTTTAGTTCCATCAGGAAATTCTACTGATTCAATTTCCCAATAACCAGGGAGATTTTGTAGCTGCTCATCTGGTGATTGTTGAGTGCACGATACAAGTAGTAAAATACTTGTTATAAATAAGATTTTTTTCAACATATTCTCTGAAATTTCATTACAACTCAAACATCTTGTAGGTTTGATGTACTTTTTTAATTACGGCTTCAGTTCGGTCTGCATGGGTGTCACTAATAAATAATTGACCGAAATTTTCATCGTCTACCAACTGTATAATGTGTTCCACCCGTTGTTCGTCTAATTTATCAAAAATATCATCCAATAATAAAATAGGATTTACATTGCTCTGTGCTTTTATAAAATCGAATTGCGCTAACTTTAAGGCAATTAAATACGATTTTTGCTGCCCTTGCGAACCAAATTTTTTAATAGGATGTCCATCAATTTCAAAAACAAGGTCGTCTTTGTGGATTCCGAAATTAGTGTATTGAGTGATTTTATCTTTGGTGATGTTTTCTTTCAGTAAAGTTAATAGATCATTTTCTTTTAACTGACTCTTGTATTCCAATCCTACTGTTTCATTCCCGCTACTAATTGATTTGTATCGATTCAGGAAAATAGGGGTAAATTCTTCTAAAAAAGCAGCTCGTTTGCCGTAAATAAGGGTCCCAAATTCATGAAGCTGTTCATTGTAAATGGAAAGGGTGTCTTGGTTAAAGGTATTGTTGGCGGCAAAATATTTTAATAACGAATTACGCTGCACTAATGTTTTATTATACTTTAATAGGGTGTTTAGGTATTGCGAATCCCCTTGCGAAATAACACCATCCATAAATTTACGTCTAGTACTACTACCTTCTATAATAAGGTCACGATCTGCCGGCGAAATGATAACCAACGGTAAAAACCCAATATGTTCACTAAATTTTTCATAAGCCTTTCCATTACGTTTTATCATTTTTTTCTGGCCTTGCTTGGCACTCACGATTATTTTTTCTTGGCGGTCGCTTTTCTCATAATTTCCTTCAACTACAAAGAAATCGGCATCGTGTTTTATGTTTTGGCTGGTAATAGGGTTAAAATAGCTTTTTCCGAAGGATAAATGATAAATTGCATCGAGTATATTTGTCTTTCCCACCCCATTATGACCTGTGAAACAGTTGATTTTTGGGTCCATTTGAAATGTGATGGCATCAAAATTTTTATAATTGAGTAAGGAAAGTGTGTCTAAAACCATAGATATGAACAAGTTGCGTATTTTTGTGTAACTTGAGTGTTCTTTAGCAAAATTCTGAAAAAATGAGCACAAAATATTATAAAATACTAAATAAATTCCCTTTTTAATTCCATTAAAAATTTTATTTTTGCCCATCATTAAACCAACACTATGGCAACGTACAAGAAACGAGGATACAAACCTAAGACCAAAGCTGAAAAGCAAGAGGCAATTGAAGAAGAAAGCACAACGGCAGAGGTATTTAGTACCTTAGACCAAGGAGCGTCAAGAACCGAAGCATGGGTAGAGAAAAATCAAAACTATATTTTAGGAATAGTAGGTGCAATTGCAATTTGTGTGCTTGGTTACCTTGCGTATGAGCAATTTATCCAAAAACCGAAAGAGTCTGAAGCGATGAACGAAATGTTCCAAGCGCAATCTTATTATGAGATGGCACTTACTGCAGAGTCTAAAGATTCTTTATATAGTTTAGCTTTAAACGGAGGACAAGGTAAATATGGGTTTATCGATATAATAGATAACTACGGAAGTACCGATGCTGGAAATCTTGCAAATTATTATGCTGGAATGGCTTATTTGAATACTCAAAAATATCAAGAAGCGATAGACCATTTAGACAACTTTAGTAGTGACGACGCTTTTTTAGGACCTATTGCAAAAGGTGCAATTGGCGATGCTTTTGTTCAATTAGAGCAAAACGAAGAAGCACTTAAATATTACGAAGAAGCTGCTAAAATGCGGGATAATGAATTAACTGCACCTCGCTTTCTTTTAAAGGCAGGGATTACAGCATTGAATACTGGTAAGAAAGATGTTGCTTTAAAGCATTTTCAGAAAATTACTGAAGAATATCCTAATTCGCAAGAAGCAAAAAAAGCGGACCTTTATGTAGGGCAAGCTGAATCAATGCAGTAGTATGGCAACAGTAAATAAAAATTTATCGCATTACGATAAAGCAACAATCCCAAACGCGAAAGATTTTCGGTTTGGGATTGTTGTTTCAGAATGGAATGACAACATAACCGAAGGTCTCTTTCAAGGAGCTTTCGATGCTATTTTAGATTGTGGTGGGGTTAAGGAGAATATTGTCCGTTGGAACGTCCCTGGAAGTTTCGAATTAATTTATGGCTGTAAAAAAATGCAGCAAAGCTACGATATGCTCGATGCTGTAATAGCTGTTGGCAGTGTAATACAAGGCGAAACCAAACACTTCGATTTTGTGTGTGATGGTGTAACCCAAGGTATAAAAGACCTCAATGTACAAAGCGATATTCCCGTTATTTTCTGTGTGCTAACCGATAATACGATGCAACAATCCATAGACCGAAGCGGTGGCAAACACGGTAATAAAGGTAGTGAAGCTGCTATAGCTGCTATTAAAATGGCTCAGCTTAGAAAAGATGCTCGTTTTTAGATTTCTTATAAACCTCTTTTTATAGATACTGTTGAGTGCCAATCCTTCGGAACGGTTATTGTATTCATAAATAAAGCACTGCAAATCACTTCAAAAACTGCAGTATTTTAAGTACATTTGAAACACAAGGATTATGGGAATTATAAAGTCACGAAAGAATAAAAAATTTGATTATAGCCCACGTTATTACAACAACGATGGGGAAGGAAGTCCTTACAGTATTAAGCATAAATTTGATGAGCACCGAAGCACAGTTGGTGGTAAATCAGGATTAAAAAACAAATTTAAAACGGCTTGGGAAGACCTTCAGCAATCTAAAAATCGTCGAGTTAATCGAACAATCATATTTATAGTTGCCATTTTTATTCTCATTTTCCTATATATCATCGATTTTGATTTGTCAATATTCTACCAAAACTAATGACCGACATCATTCAACTTTTACCGGATCACGTTGCCAATCAAATAGCAGCGGGAGAAGTGGTACAACGCCCAGCCTCTGTAGTAAAGGAATTGTTGGAAAATGCGATTGATGCTAAATCAACCTCAATAAAATTGGTGGTAAAAGATGCCGGTAAAACACTTATTCAGGTAATTGATAATGGTATTGGTATGAGCACAACCGATGCCCGTTTGAGCTTTGAACGGCATGCTACTTCAAAAATTAAATCGGCAGACGATCTTTTCAACCTTCACACCAAAGGCTTTCGGGGTGAGGCACTAGCATCTATTGCAGCTATTGCTCACGTAGAATTAAAAACCAAGACTGAAGATTCTGAAATTGGCACTAAAATTACTATTGAAGGTAGCGAAGTGACCGAACAAGAACCTGAGGTGGTTGCCAAAGGCACGACTATTTCAGTTAAAAATCTTTTTTACAACATTCCTGCAAGGCGAAATTTTTTAAAAAGTAACAATGTAGAAACGCGTCATATTATTGATGAATTCCATCGTGTTGCTTTAGCACATCCGCAAGTAGAATTTAATATGTTGCACAACGGAAGCAATGTTTTTAATCTTCCTTATAGCAATGAAAGACAACGGATTGTAAATATCTTTGGAAATAAGATGAACGAAAAACTCGTTCCCGTCTCCGAAGAAACTGAAATGCTAAAAATAAACGGTTTTGTAATTAAGCCCGAATATGCTAAAAAGAGTAGGGGCGAGCAGTTTTTCTTTGTAAACAATCGTTTTATAAAAAGTTCATATTTACATCACGCAGTAAGTACTGCTTTTGAAGGATTGTTGAAAGATGGAGCCTATGCTGGGTACTTTTTATTTCTAGAAGTAGATACTAAAAGCATCGATATAAACATTCATCCCACCAAAACTGAAATTAAATTTGACGATGAACACGCTATTTATGCAATGCTGCGAGCAACCATTAAACACAGTTTAGGGCAATTTAGCATTGCGCCAGTGCTCGATTTTGAAAAAGATACGGGTTTTGATACACCCTACGAATACAGTAAAAAGTCTCCTGTTGCCCCGACTATAGATGTAGATAGAAATTTTAATCCTTTTCAAGGCGAACCGAAACAAAAAAACATCACTTTTCCTTTTAAACGCGAGAAAAAAACATCACCCTCTTGGGAGTCCTTATATGCTGGTTTAAAAGATGAAACGACAGTTTTAGATCAAGATGAAAGTATCGAATTTGAAAGCGAAGAGGTCTCTGGAAGTCTTTTTGAAAATGATCAAGGGGAAAATCTACGCGTAACATTTCAACTTCAAAATAAATACATTATTAGTCCGATTAAAAGTGGCATGTTAGTGATTCATCAACATTTGGCACATCAACGTATTATATATGAAGAATTACTGAAGAATATTACTGTGCAAGAAGCGGTGAGTCAACAACTATTGTTTCCGTTACAACTGAGTTTTTCAAACCCCGATTTGGTGTTTATAGAAGATTTAAAAGAACAGTTGGAACATACGGGATTTGTATTTTCAGAAATTAAAGATGGAACCGTTGAAATTAGCGGGATTCCTGTTTCAATAGCCGAAAGCCAGGTAGAAACTGTTTTAACACAGTTAGTAAAAGATATAAAAGAAGAAGTGCCGGACGCAGGCTTTAGCCAAAATGATTTATTGGCAAAAAGCATGGCAAAAAATATGGCAGTAAAAACGGGAACACCTTTAAAGCAAGAGGCACAATTGCATTTGGTGCACCAATTGTTTGCTTGTAAAGAACCTAGCGTGTCGCCAAGTAATCGGCCAGTGTTGGTAACATTGGACGCCAACGACTTTGATAAAAAATTTATGTAAATGGGAAGAATAACCGAAACCGTTAAGGTTTTAATCATTATAAACGCAATTTGTTTCGTAGGGACTTTAATCTCCGGAGATTTAGTATACAGGTTGTTTTCACTTTTTTACTTTGAAAACCCAAAATTTCAAATTTGGCAGCCACTCACACATATGTTTATGCACGGTGGTTTTATGCATATACTTTTTAATATGTATGCGCTGTGGGCCTTTGGTTCGCCATTAGAAATGCGCTGGGGACGTAAAAAGTTTTTGTTTTTCTATTTTTCAGCAGGTTTTGGAGCTGCGTTAATCCATACTTTGGTGAATTATTATCAAATACACAGCGGTTATGATGCCTTGCTTGCTGCAGGAATGGACCAATCGCAGATAATGACTTTATTGGAAACCGGGCAATATAATACAGGAATATTAGAAAGTGTTTCAAAGGAAACCATTCAAACATTGTACAATAACTTTAATACACCAGCCGTTGGTGCTTCAGGTGCAATTTATGGTATACTCGTAGCGTTTGGATTGATGTTCCCTAATATTGAACTGATGCTTATATTTTTGCCCATACCTATTAAAGCAAAATACTTTATCCCGTTAATTATTTTAGGGGATTTATTTTTCGGAATAACAGGTTCGCCATTTGGCATTGCCCATTGGGCTCATATTGGTGGAGCATTGTTTGGTTTTATTATGGCTTATTATTGGAAAAAAAATAGTTTTGATTCAACTCGTTGGGATTAATGGACACAAACAGCTTAAAATATCAATTTAAAACATCGAGTATAGTAATCAAACTGATTGCGATTAATGCAATAATTTTTTTAGCAGTTAGATTATTAGCTTTTTTTATGGGGATGGCACCTGGACAATTATCCCAGTGGTTTGTATTACCTGAAAGTGTTGGTAGCGTTCTATTGCAGCCATGGTCATTACTTACCTATGCCTTTTTACATTTTGGGTTTTTCCATATCCTGTTTAATATGCTTTGGTTGTATTGGTTTGGACGCTTTGTACTGAACCTGTTTAGCGAAAAGCGATTTTTAACCATCTATTTATTAGGAGCCCTTTTTGGTGGATTGCTATATGTAACAGCATATAGTGTTTTTCCTGCTTTAAAAGGTACTACCGCTGGGTTAATAGGTGCTTCAGGAGCCGTAACAGCCATAATGGTTTTTATCGCGACATATACACCTAATGCGGAGGTGATGGTCTTCAGGTTCCGTATTAAATTATGGCAAATAGCTTTGGTCTTGGTATTGCTAGATTTGGTGTTGATACCAAGCAGCGGTAATGCTGGTGGCCGATTGGCGCATATTGGTGGTGCAATATTTGGTTTTGTGTATGCGCAACAACTTCAGAAAGGAAATAATATTGGTAAGTGGTTCGAAAGTATAATTGATTGGGTGGAAAACTTATTTACACCTCGAAAAAAGAAACCGTTTACTAAAGTACATCGAAATAAAAAAACAACTTCGAAGCGAACAGCTACTGATACTAAAAATGACAATCAAAAAAAAATTGACGAAATATTAGATAAAATAGGGAAAAGTGGTTATGATAGCTTGACAAAGGCTGAAAAAGATTTTTTGTTCAAAGCAGGTAAAAACAATTAAGTTTGAAAAAAGGGGGATTCATAACTAAATTACTTTTTTGGGGAAATTCGCTAGTAGCGTTTTTTCTTTTACTATCATTTGTATTGCCGTACTTACCACCTTCAAAATTTCCAACACTTTCGCTGTTGAGTTTATTAGTCTCACCGTTAATTGTATTGAATATTTTTTTTGCTATTTATTGGCTCATAAGATTGAAAAGAAAATTTCTAGTTTCAACTGTTATTTTAGTAATTGCTTATTTTTATTTTAATCCCTTTTTTGAAATCTCTACAGAAAAAGATGTTTCAGAATATAAAAAAACGATTAGCATTCTTTCATACAACGTGCGGTTGTTCAATGCATATGAAGATAACCCTGCTTCCGAAGAAGTATCGAAAACCTTTTCAGAAATTTTAAAAGAAGAAAAGCCTGATATTATCTCAGTACAAGAATATTATGTCCAAAATGAAGTGGATTTTTCTGAATACCCGTATCAACATATCAACTTTAAAGAGAAAAACAAATTAGGGCATGCTATTTTTTCAAAATATCCCATTGTAAACAAAGGAGCGTTTAACTTTTCTGAAACAACCAATAATGCAATTTATGCCGATATAGTAAAAGGATACGATACGATACGGGTGTATGGTCTTCATTTACAATCACTAAGGATTGTACCCCGGGTTAGTTTTCTTCAAGAAAATGATAAAGAAAGATTGAGAAAACGTATTGCCGATGCTTTTGTAAAACAAGAAGGGCAAGTTGCTAAAATTAAAAAACATAAAGCCCAGAGCCGATATAAAACTATTGTTACCGGAGATTTTAATAACACACCATTTTCCTATATTTATAAAAATATGACAAATGGAATGCAAGATGCTTTTCTAAAACGAGGCAACGGTATTGGTACAACATTTAAGTTTGATTTTTACCCCATGCGGATTGATTATATACTTGCTTCAGAAAATTTTGAGGTTTTGAAATTTAATACAATAGAGGAATCATTTTCAGATCATTTTCCCGTAAGCGCAACATTAGGTTGGGAGTGAAAACAGAATATTTAAAATTTTATAAAAAAACATGGATAAGGTTTTCCTAACCTTATTTTTCAATTATTTTTGCCTATGCAAAACAACGTCCTTATTTTAGATTTTGGTTCACAGTACACACAGCTAATAGCGCGTCGTGTAAGAGAGTTGAACATTTACTGCGAAATCCACCCTTATCATAATATTCCAGAAAGTTTAGATGAGTTTAAAGCCGTGATTCTTTCGGGAAGTCCGTTTTCGGTTCGTGCCGAGGATGCACCACATCCAGATTTGTCCCGTATAAAAGGTAAACTACCTATGTTGGCCGTTTGCTACGGCGCACAATATATCGCTCATTTTAATGGGGGTAGTGTGGAGCCTTCTAATATTAGAGAATATGGTAGAGCCAAACTTTCAATGATTAAGGCTGATGCTTCTCTTTTTGAGGGTATTTCAGAAGGAACACAAGTATGGATGAGCCACAGTGATACCATTGCTCAACTTCCTGAAAATGGCGTTCGGTTGGCAAGTACACCAGATGTGCTCAATGCTGCGTACCATATTGAAGGCGAAAAAATTTATGCTATTCAGTTTCATCCAGAGGTGTATCACACAACAGATGGAAAACAACTGTTAGAAAACTTTTTAGTGCACATTGCCGGTGTAGAACAAAGTTGGACACCCGCAGCATTTGTAGATACCACTGTAGAAGCGCTTAAAGAACAATTAGGCGATGATAAAGTGGTATTGGGCTTAAGTGGTGGCGTAGATTCTACCGTGGCGGCTATTTTATCGCATAAAGCTATTGGTAAAAACCTATATTGTATTTTTGTAAATAACGGATTGCTACGAAAAAATGAATTCAGCGATGTCTTGTCACAATATAAAGATATGGGCTTAAATGTTAAAGGAGTGGATGCTTCGGTACGTTTTTTGGAAGCTTTAAAAGATATAAGTGATCCCGAACTAAAAAGAAAAGCCATTGGAAACGCTTTTATTGAAGTTTTTGATGACGAAGCGCACGAAGTACAAGATGTTGATTGGCTAGCACAAGGAACTATTTATCCTGATGTTATAGAAAGCGTTTCGGTTAACGGTCCTTCGGTAACTATAAAATCGCACCATAACGTGGGTGGTTTACCAGATTTTATGAAGTTAAAAGTGGTAGAGCCTTTGCGCATGCTTTTTAAAGATGAAGTAAGGCGTGTAGGAGCCGAAATGGGCATTGATAAAAAGTTATTAGGTAGACATCCATTTCCGGGGCCTGGATTAGCCATTCGAATTTTAGGAGATATTACCGCTGAAAAAGTTCGTATCTTACAAGAGGTTGATGCTATATTCATCGACGGACTTAGAAAATGGGATTTGTACGATAAAGTATGGCAAGCTGGTGCTATTTTACTTCCAGTGCAGAGTGTTGGCGTAATGGGAGATGAACGTACATACGAAAAAGTTGTAGCATTACGAGCGGTAGAATCTACCGACGGAATGACGGCAGATTGGGTGAATTTGCCGTATGAATTTTTACAAGAAACCAGTAATCATATAATAAACCGAGTAAAAGGCGTTAATAGAGTAGTGTATGATATTAGTTCAAAGCCGCCAGCCACGATTGAATGGGAGTAATCCCCTAAACATTCTGAAAGGTTTTCGAAACCTCGTAGCTACATTCAATGAGCCAAGGGTTAGAAACTTACAGGAATGAACAATAATACATGTAACCTAACATAAGAATATTTTGAAGCATTTTATATACCTTTTTTTGATATGCACACTTAATACGGGTTGTGGTATTGCAACTCAGCAACAGCAATATCGAAGTCATAAAGTTAAAAAAGGCGAAACAATTTACAGTATCGCCCAAGAATATGGAACCACAGAAAGTGCGATTTATAGGTTAAACCCTGATGCTAAAAATGGTATTGGTGCTAATACAATTATTATTTTACCTCGTTCTTCAAATGCAATTTCAAATACAGGGTCAGAGAATGTTACATTTAAAGAACATCGGGTAAAAAGAAAAGAAACACTGTTTAGTATTTCGCAAGAATACAATGTGTCTCAGGAAGCTATAAAGAAATACAATAAGGAGTTGTATTCAAGACAACTTAAAAAAGGGGAGAAAATACGTATTCCTATTTCATCAACAGAAGGTACTACTACGGTTTCTGAAACAGCAGTAAATACCGATACCAGTACACATACTGTTGAGCCTAAGGAAACCATTTACGGTATTGCTAGAAAATATAATACCACCATTGCTGAATTAAAAAAACTCAATCCAGGTCTTGATAAGAATATTGCAATTGGTACTGTTTTGAATGTTCCGGATATTTCAACAACAGAATCTGCTGCCATCGATAATGAGAAATACGATTTATACGAAGTACAACCAAAAGAAGGGTTTTACCGCTTAAAAGTAAAATTAGGACTATCAGAAGAAGAGATTGTATCCCTTAACCCATATGCAAAAGATGGATTAAAGGACGGGATGATTTTAAAAATACCGAAAGAAAATTCAGTAGGTGTTACTGAGAAAGCAACCCCCGTAAACCTTGAGAACTACATCGCTAATAAATCTGCTAAAAACATTGCACTGTTATTGCCTTTTCAGCTTCGAGAAGCAGATTCAGATTCGACAGCGGCCAATGAGGACTTATTAAAATCTAACTCTGTTTTACGCATTTCACTCGATTTTTATAGCGGTGTGTTAATGGCAACCGAATTTGCAAAAGATAAAGGGATTTCTGTAAACCTTCAAGTTTTTGATACTGAGCAAAGCGCAACTAAAGTAGGGAATATTGTTTCAGGTAGTAATTTTAAGAATATAGATGCTGTTATTGGACCACTGCTAAGTAAAAATGTTGACAAAGCCGCTGCAACACTACGTAGTAATAATGTTCCTGTTTTCTCTCCTTTGAGCAATAAAGAAATACGGATGTACCCTAATCTTTTCCAAACTTTGCCTACTGATGATATGCTTCGTGCACGAATGATGGATTTTTTAGTTGAAAAATCAGCTGGGAAAAACGTAATTATTATCAGCGATGCAAAACACAATGCTGAAAAACAGAAAATTATTTCTCAAATTCCTACTGCTAAATCGGTATCTCCTCGTGAAGGCGGCTATTTATATCAGCGTGATATTGCTGCAAAAGTAGATATAGACCGTGAAAACTGGGTAGTATTAGCGTCGAGTGACCCGGTATTGGTAAGTAATGTGGTTGGACTTTTAAATGGTATGCCTAAAAATCATAAATTAAGGTTGCTAGCACTTGATAAAAATAAGGCGTATGATTATCACGACGTGTCGAATATGCATTTAGCGAAGCTAAAATTTACATTTCCTTCAGTAAACAAGAATTATGACTTTAATGAAAAAGATCCTTTTTTAATCAGTTATAAAAATGAATACGGTGTATTGCCTAACCGATACGCAGTACGAGGTTTTGATATTATGTATGATATTTTATTGCGTCTGGCTTCAGCGGACGATATGTACAAAGCCAGCGAAAATGATTTTGTAACAGAATACATTGAGAATAAATTTCAATACACTAATAAACTGCTTTCTGGATATCAAAACAATGCAGTATATATTGTAGAATACAACGATAAACTTCATTTTATAGAAGCAGAATGAGTACAGCTAAAGTAATATATATTGGTAATCTTCGTACCGAAAATGAACATATAAAATCGGGTAATAAATACATTACCGATGCCCCGACAGATAATAAGGGCAAGGGTGAAGCTTTTTCGCCAACTGATACAGTGGCGACTGGTCTAGCTAACTGTATGCTAACGATGATGGGCATCAAGGCAAACGAACTACAAGTAGATATAAAAGGAAGCACGGCAACCGTTACTAAAACAATGGCTAGCAACCCTCGACGTATTTCAAAAATTGAAGTGATTTTTAATTTGCCGGTCATCATAGAAGAAAAAAATAAACAAATATTGGAAAAAACAGCCAATACGTGTCCTGTACATCATAGTTTACATCCAGATATAGAAAAAGTGATAACCTTTAATTGGGGGTAATCAGTTTTTTATATCGGTTCAATAAAGGCAGGGTTTTTGCGTTTTAATCTGTATGAAACTTTTTGCAGCAATCTTATTGTTTACATTTTCCTTCTTTACTTCGGAAGAAAATAAAGAAAAAATTATTTGGACTGAAACCCGACAACTCACTTGGGACGATTTTAGAGGAGCACCTGAGCTTGGAGCTAATTTTGTAGCCAGTACCAACAGTGGAATGTCCTTTTCGTTTTCATATACCGAAAAAAATGGAAAACGGACAATGGAGCACAATATATCTTGTAACTTTTATCCAGAGCAATCTTGGTTTAAACCCGGTAAGGTCTCCGAGTATATTTTAAAGCACGAACAAACTCATTTTGATATTTCAGAATTACACGCCCGCATCTTACGGAAACGAATAGCTGAAGCTAAATTTTCAAAAAATATAAAAGAAGAAATAGGGGCTTTATACCATACAACAGAACAGGAACGACAAAAACTCCAAAATCAATATGATTTGGAAAGCGATCATTCAAAAAACAAAGAAAAAGAATACTACTGGCGACAAAAAATTGCCAACCAATTAAACGCTTATGACCGCTGGAAATAAACCAAACCCCAAACATTTAGAAGAATTGGCAAACTACAAAATGCCCTTTGGAAAATACAAAGACCAATATTTGGTGAACATTCCTGAGCCTTATTATGTTTGGTTTAAACAGAAAGGTTTTCCACAAGGTAAATTGGGTGGTCTAATGCAAGAAATGTATGAGATTAAATTGAATGGTTTAGAAGGTCTTTTAAAGAAATTGATTAAAAGATAAAGTCTAACTGTTTAATAGTTATTGATTTGTGTCTCTATTTACTGTTTTCCTAAAAAATTAAGGTAAAAACTACGCAACCTTCGCGCTAATTACTCATCTATTGTGTAGTTAAATAATCAAAGTGGGGATTACCTTAAAATACATTAAACCATTATTCTACTGGATGCCAGAGTTATACCTTATCTTGGCAACAATATTTTATTGGGTATCAACAGCCACACTTTTAAATCCCATAGCTTTTGTATTATTGGTGCTTATAGTTTCCCAGCTTATTTTTAATAAAAAGGGGATGGGCATTTTTTTAAGTAGTGTTCTTATTTTTTTAAACCTATATTTATTCCTTGCCTTGTTTTCTGAACTTATGGAGTTTTCGTCTTTTACTTTTTCTGCTTATAAAATGCTTTTTGTTGGTGTTAGTTTTCTAACCTTAAATATTTTAATGTCAATAAAGTTGTTTTTTAAACACATCACTTTATATCCAGAAAGAACAAAAATACTTGGATAAAGCACTATATTTTCATCATATTCATCAATCTGCTTTATCTTTTTAGTAAATACTTCTTTGATAGTTATATTTTAATTGCTGCCTTCCATAATATTTCCCTACTTTTGCATCCCGTATAATTAACTCAGTAACGCTTACTATGAGCACTACCAAATACATCTTCGTTACGGGCGGAGTATCATCATCTTTAGGAAAAGGAATCATCGCAGCTTCGCTTGCCAAACTGTTGCAGGCCAGAGGTTATCGCGTTACCATTCAAAAACTAGATCCTTACATAAATGTGGATCCTGGAACATTAAATCCATACGAGCATGGAGAATGTTATGTAACCGATGATGGTGCAGAAACCGATTTAGACCTTGGGCATTACGAACGTTTTTTAAATGTAAAAACGTCACAAGCCAACAATGTAACTACGGGTCGTATTTACCAAAGTGTGATTGAAAAAGAACGCCGTGGTGAATTTTTAGGAAAAACTGTTCAGGTTGTTCCACATATTACCAATGAAATTAAAGAACGCGTACAGCAACTTGGTTCTACAGGAGAGTACGATATTGTTATTACCGAAATTGGCGGTACTGTAGGTGATATAGAGTCTTTACCGTATATTGAAGCGGTTCGACAATTACGTTGGGAGTTAGGAGACGACAATGCGTTAGTGATACACTTAACATTAGTGCCCTATCTTTCTGCTGCGGGTGAATTAAAAACAAAACCTACCCAACACTCCGTAAAAACCTTGATGGAAAGCGGTATTAAAGCCGATATTTTAGTGTGCCGTACAGAACATGATTTATCTGACGATCTTCGGAAAAAATTAGCGCTTTTTTGCAATGTAAAACGGGAAGCCGTTATACAATCTATCGATGCTTCTACCATTTATGATGTACCCAATATGATGTTAGAAGAAGGGTTGGATACTGTTACGCTTCAAAAACTGGGTATGGAAAACACTAAAGAACCAGACCTTACCCGTTGGAATCAATTTTTGGAACGTCATAAAAACCCTAAAGGGAAAGTGAGTATTGGTTTAATAGGAAAGTATGTAGAACTTCAAGATAGTTATAAGTCTATTTTAGAATCCTTTATTCATGCAGGTGCCGAAAACGAGGTAAGTGTGGAGGTAAAATATATACATTCAGAATATATTAACAAAAATAATGTAGAGGCAAAACTCAAAGACTTGGACGCTGTTTTAGTGGCTCCTGGTTTTGGGGAGCGCGGTATTGAAGGTAAAGTAGAGGCGGTTCGTTATGCAAGAGAAAACGACCTACCTTTTTTAGGTATCTGTTTAGGAATGCAAATGGCAGTTATAGAATACAGCCGAAATGTGTTAGGTATTAAAGATGCTAATTCTACAGAAATGAACCCACAAACGCCTAATCCTGTTATTAATTTAATGGAAGACCAAAAAAGCATTACCGATATGGGAGGCACTATGCGATTGGGCTCTTGGAAATGTGATGTAAAAGCCGATAGTATTATTGGTAGGGTTTATAATGAAAGTACTATAGAAGAGCGTCACCGTCATCGGTATGAATACAATAACAAATATAAAAAGCAGCTAGAAGCTGCTGGAATGGTAGCAACTGGCGTAAACCCAGATACACAGTTGGTTGAAGTGGTAGAAGTACCAGATCATCCTTGGTTTGTAGGTGTACAGTATCACCCAGAATATAAAAGTACCGTGGCTAGTCCGCACCCATTGTTTGTTGCTTTTGTTAAGGCAGCGCACGATCACGCCGAAAAAAACTAAACCGACAATTTGGCGTGCTACGATAGTGGGGCGGGATATTTGCTTTATGCATTTAAATTATTAAGAAGAAATTTTTCTGAAAAGGAACATTTCAGAAACACATAAATATAAAACGGTTCGTATAACGGACATTTTTTGAAACAAGTTCAGAGTACATGGAAAAAAAGAATTTTGACGTTAATTCCCTCATAGGGTTTGTATTAATTGGAGGTATATTAGTATGGATGCTTTATATGCAGGAACCTTCTGAAGATGCTGTTCAGGCCGATAAAGCCAGAACTGAAACTGCTGCTAAAGAAGAATCTGAAACCCAAAAAGATAAAGACACTACCCTTCAAGAAGCTACTCAGGAAATGGCCGTTGCGAATGCACAAGACTCAATAGCTGTTGAAAAGCTTAAAAACAAATTGGGTTCTTTTGCTTATTCGGGGACACTTCCTTCAGCAAAAGAGAATAGCACAGTAATTGAAAACGAAGTGCTTTACTTAGAAGTGAGTAACCAAGGGGGTTATATTACTGAAGCTCGTCTAAAAAATCATACTACCAACGATTCAGTCCCGGTGAGTATTATAAAAGATGGAAATAGCAGCCTGAACTTGCAATTTTCTTCAGAAAACAGGTTGTTGAATACTAAAGACTTGTTTTTTGAGCCTTCTGTGAGCACCAACGGTGACAACAAAGTATTGTCAATGAAGCTAAAAACTTCAGAAAGTGCTTATATAGAATATCGCTACGAGTTATTGCCAGACGAGTACATGATCAACTTCAGCATTAAATCGCAAGGGTTGGATGGCGTTATGAACACATCACAACCAATGTATCTAGATTGGCAATTAAAAGGGTATAGCCACGCTAAGAGTATTACTTACGAAAATAGGTATAGTCGTTTAGTGTATGAATATGAAGACGGCGATCATAATAAACTTTCCCAAACTGGAGAAGATGAGGAAACGGAGAAAGATGTGACGTGGATGAACTTCCGTCAGCACTTTTTTAGTTCGTTACTGTTAACCGATACGCCTTTTAAAGAAGTATCATTCAGTTCGGTAGATTTAGTAGAAGATGAGAAAATAGATACTGTTTATACCAAGAAGTATGCGGCGAAAATGCTATTAGAACCTAAAGCCGGTGGACTTTCCTATAATATGAATATGTACCTTGGTCCAACAGATTATCAAATATTGAATGATTACGGCCGTAACCTTGATGAAGCTATGCCATTAGGTTGGGGTATTTTTGGGGTGATAAACAAATATATTATTATTCCGCTTTTCGGTTTCTTAAGTGGCTTTTTACCAGCAGGGATTGCGATTATCTGTTTAACAATATTAATTAAATTATTGCTGTCACCAGTACAATACAAACAGTATTTGTCGCAGGCAAAAATGAAAATATTGCGACCGGAGATTGAAGAGATTCGTGAAAAGTACGGAGATAACAAAATGAAGATTCAGCAGGAAACGATGAAACTTCAAAATGCAGCAGGTGCAAGCCCGTTAAAAGGGTGTTTGCCGGCATTATTACAATTACCTGTATTTTATGCCTTGTTTACGTTTTTCCCTACGGCTTTCGATTTGCGTCAAAAAAGTTTTTTATGGGCAGACGATCTTTCCAGTTATGATGTTATTGCTGAATTACCATTCCATATTCCTTTTTATGGTGATCACGTAAGTCTGTTCCCTATCTTGGCATCTATCGCTATCTTTATTTATATGATGATGACTACAGGGCAGACCATGCAAGCGCAACAACAACCAGGGATGCCTAATATGAAGTTTATTATGTATTTGTCTCCACTGTTTATGTTGGTGTTCTTTAACAACTACGCCAGTGGATTGTCACTGTATTACTTCACGTCAAATATGATTACTATTGGTATTATGTTGGTGATTAAGAATTTTATTATTGATGACGATAAGGTTCATGCTAAAATTCAGAAAAAGAAAAAGCAGCCTAAAAAGCAAAATCGTTTTCAGCGTAAAATGTCCGAAATGATGGAGCAGGCTGAGGAGCAAAAGAAAGCTCAGAAGAAAAAGTAATTTTTAAAAACCTCCTCTAATCGGGAGGTTTTTTTATAATAGCAAGATTTATACTTTACATTTTATTTCAACGTTTTAGTTTGAAATCAAGATTACACCTTACCATGAAACACTCGTTATTACTTTTTTTGGGAATCCTATTCAGTCTACAACCTTCAATTGCACAGGATAAAGTAAATCAGTTTGACGAAAACGGCAAGCGTGACGGGGTTTGGAAAAAATACTATCCAGGCATCAAGCAGCTCCGGTATGAAGGACAGTTTGATCATGGACATGAAACAGGAGTTTTTAAATTTTACTGTGAAGAATGTAAAGATCAACCGATGGCCACCAAGGACTTCTCCTCTAACGGAACTAAAGCTTCTGTACGCTATTTTACTATAAAAGGGAAGCTGGTAAGCGAAGGCGAAATGGAAGGTAAAAATAGAGTAGGGGAATGGGTCTATTACCATGAAAAATCCAACGCTGTCATGACTCGGGAACAATATAAAAACGGTAAATTAGAAGGGGTGAAGACGACGTATTACCCTAATGGAGTCAAAACCGAAGAAACTCACTATCAAAACGGTTTAAAACAAGGCGAAAACAACTACTACTCGCCTGAAGGTGTTCTCTTAAAGAAATTGAACTACTTAGATGATAAACTCAGTGGAGAAGCTATGTACTATGATGCCAATGGTACAGTAACGATTAAAGGTTATTATAAAAAAGGTAAAAAGAACGGTCTTTGGCAATACTTTAAAAACGGAGAAGTGGAAATGGAAGAAACCTACCCTAAACCAGAAAAGCCTGAATAAAAGTAAATCATTTCTCCTATTACTTCAGCACGGTATAAATTTTGCATTGGTACCTATAAAATCAATAGATACACCATAGTATAAAACCACTTTTGAAAAATGTATCTTTGCAGGAAATTAGAATATTCAGAGTATTTAAGTAATGAACAAACAAAAAAGAGTTGTTGTTGGTCTAAGCGGCGGAGTAGATTCAAGTGTTGCTGCATACCTATTGAAAGAACAGGGTTATGAGGTTATTGGACTGTTTATGAAAAATTGGCATGATGATACTGTAACTATATCCAACGAATGTCCGTGGCTAGAAGATAGCAATGACGCCATGTTGGTCGCTGAAAAGTTAGATATACCATTTCAAACTGTAGACCTGAGTGAGCAATATAAAGAACGCATTGTAGATTATATGTTCAAGGAATACAAAATGGGAAGAACCCCAAATCCAGATGTACTTTGTAACCGAGAGATTAAGTTCGATGTATTTTTAAAAATAGCATTAGAGCTCGGTGCAGACTATGTAGCTACCGGTCATTATTGCAGAAAAGGTGAGATTGAAAATGATGGTAAAACTACCTATCAATTACTATCGGGAAAAGACCCTAACAAAGATCAGTCGTATTTTCTTTGTCAATTATCTCAAGAGCAGCTTTCCAAAACACTATTTCCTATAGGTGAAATTTTAAAGCCAGATGTGCGTAAAATAGCTTCGGAACAAGGTTTAATTACTGCTGAAAAGAGAGATTCGCAAGGATTATGCTTTATTGGTAAAGTAAGACTTCCTGAGTTTTTACAGCAACAATTAGCGCCTAAGGAAGGGGTCATTATTGAAGTGCCTTCAGAATACTCCAATTATACTAAAGTTAAACCTGAGTTTACTTCCGAAGAAGAAAAATTACAATTTCTCTCTGAAAAAAATAAATATGTCATTACAGATGGTACAGAAGTAGGAAAACACCAAGGTGCCCACTTTTTCACCAAAGGACAGCGTAAGGGCTTGGCTGTGGGCGGGACTAAAGAACCACTCTTTGTGATTGATACAGATGTAAAGGAAAATGTAATATATGCAGGACAAGGAAAAGACCATCCAGGTTTATACCGTCGCGGGCTTTTTGTTAAAAATGAAGAAATTCATTGGGTTCGAGAAGATTTACGCTTACAAGAGGACGAATCTAAAGAAGTTACAGCTCGCATACGATACAGACAATCTTTGGAAAAAGCTACTTTACATCAAACAGTCTCCGGACTTTATGTTATATTTGACAAACCACAATCTGCCATTACTGAAGGACAATTTGTTGCTTGGTATCAAGGAGAAGAATTGCTCGGCAGTGGTGTTATTTCTTAAAAAAAAATATTATGAAAAAAATACTATTACTACTACTTACAGCATTTGTAACTCAATTTAATTATGCACAAGAAGATGCGCTTGTTTTCTTTGCTGATAAAGAAGGAGTTGCAGACGCTCTTGCTAATCCACTTACCATTTTAACACAGGAAGCAATTGACCGAAAGCAAATGCATGGAACGCCAATTGATGAACGTGATGTACCTCTTAATGAAAACTATAAAACAGAAATAAATAATACTGCAGGCATAACCGTTTTAGCAAAGTCTAAATGGATGAATGCAGTTTATGTTCGTGGTTCGGTTTCGAGTATCAATGATTTATTGAACTTAGAATTTGTAACTGAGGTAGAGTTTGCCGATAAGGACATGAATTTTAAAAAGCCATCTGGGCAAACTCCAGATAAATTTATTGTTGAAAATCAACAATCTAGAGTAGAATATAATTATGGAAATGCTGCTAACCAGACAGAAATGCTTTCAGTAGATTTTCTTCATGAAAATGATTTTACAGGAGAAGGAATGGTTGTAGCATTTATGGATGGTGGTTTTCCTAATGTAATGAGCAACCCAGCATTTGCAACTCTTAGAAATGAAGGAAGGTTATTGGGAACATACGATTTTGTAGAACGTCAAGAGAATGCAGATGGGACTAGTAGTCATGGGTCTAATACATTTAGTGATGCTGCCGCATTTTTAGATGGTGAATTCGTAGGTACAGCCCCTGAGGCATCATATTATTTATACGTAACGGAAGATGGTGATAATGAGAGTCCTGCAGAAGAAGCCCTTTGGGTGGAAGCTTTGGAACGAGCTGATAGTCTTGGAGTTGATGTAATAAATACTTCCTTGGGGTATCAGGATTTTGACGATTCAGATTATGACCATAGATATGAAGATTTAGACGGGCAAACCACTATAGGAGCTCGTGGAGCTAATCACGCATTTGATAAAGGAATGATATTAGTTACTTCTGCAGGTAATGATGGAGGTGGGTTTACATATGTAGGCACCCCCGGAGATTCCCCAGGAATGTTGACAATTGGTGCGGTAGACTCTAACGGTAATTTAGCAGGATTTAGTTCTATTGGGCCAACAGTAGATGGTCGCGTTAAACCAGATGTTATGGCACAAGGAGAGTTTGCTGCGATAGTAGACCGTTTTGGTAATGTTACTTTTAGTAATGGAACTTCTTTTAGTTCTCCAATTATGGCAGGATCTGTTGCTTCATTTTGGCAAGCAAGACCACAAACACCTAACAATGAGATTATGCAAATTATACGGGAATCTGCTTCAATGTTTGATAATCCTTCAGATGAAATGGGATACGGAATCCCTAATTTTGAAGATGCGTACAATGCTTTAATCGAGTTGAGTATTGAAGATGAAATGCTAGAAAATAATTTTGCATTATATCCTAACCCGGTAACTACTGAAGTGAATATTTCGTTTCCTAAAAGATATACTGAAGCAACTTTTTCTCTATATAACGTGTTAGGAGAACAAGTGAAAAAGGCTCGTATTTCAAGTCAAAATAATCAAGTAGATGTAAGTTATCTATCTGCTGGTGTTTATATTGCGACTATTCAAACTGGAACAGAGAAAACTTCTTTCAAATTAATTAAAAAGTAATAGTACGTGCAAAATAGGATTACTGATCTTTTCAAGATACAATACCCATTAATACAAGCTGGTATGATCTGGAACAGTGGCTGGCGCTTGGCTAGTGCTGTGAGTAATGCTGGTGGATTAGGCATCATAGGTGCTGGTTCTATGTATCCAGAAATACTTTTGGAGCATATTCAAAAATGTAAAAAAGCAACTAATAAACCTTTTGGCGTCAACGTACCGATGTTGTATCCCGATATTGATAAAATAATTGATATTATCATAGATGAAGGAGTGAAAATTGTATTCACTTCTGCAGGAAACCCTAAAACTTATACACCTAAGTTAAAAGAGCATGGTATTACCGTTGTTCATGTGGTAAGCAGCTTAAAATTTGCTTTAAAATCACAAGAGGCGGGAGTGGATGCAATTGTAGCCGAAGGTTTTGAAGCAGGTGGTCATAACGGGCGAGATGAAACGACTACGTTTACATTAATCCCAATGGTAAAGGAAAAAATAGGCATTCCATTGATTGCGGCTGGAGGCATAGCCACTGGCCGAGGTATGTTAGCAGCTATGGTTTTAGGAGCTGATGCCGTACAAGTAGGTAGTCGGTTTGTCGCCAGTGAAGAGTCTAGTTCTCACCGAGCATTTAAAAAAATGGTGGTCGATGCCAAAGAAGGGGACACCATGCTTACGTTAAAAGAATTGGCGCCAGTACGCATGTTGAAAAACAAATTCTTCGAAGATGTAATGCAGCTTTACACTCAAAACCCCAAAAAAGAACAATTAATTGAACTTTTAGGTAGGGCACGTGCTAAAAAAGGCATGTTTGAAGGCGATTTAGAAGAAGGAGAGTTAGAAATAGGACAAATAGCTGGCTTGATACACGATATAAAACCAGCAGCACAAATTGTTGAAGAAATGATAACGGAATTTGAAATGGCCAAAAAAGAAGTTTCTAGTCTTTAGACGTCTATTCCTTCCAACAAGTAATCAGCCACTTCAATATTTTCTTTATCGCTATGTAGAACCGATACATCACCTGTCGTTTCAAGAATGACGGCTTTTACTTGGTCAAGCGTAATCACGTTAGCTTCTCGTAATTTTGATTGTAGTTCAGATTCTGTTACTTTCGATTTTTTAAGGTTCTTCTTTAAAACAACACCATTCCGCATAATCATAATGGGTTTGTTTTCAATCAAATTTTCAACAGTTTTACTTTTGTATCTTATATATGTGATTAAATAATTAAGAACATAGAGAATAAGAAGTAAGATGGCTCCCACTAATACAGAAGGATTACCTGTATTTACAGTCATAGCGATAATATTACCTATGGCAACTGTTATCACAAAATCGAATCCTGTCATTTTACTAAAACTTTTTAAACCAAAAATTCTTGTGTATAGGATTATAAGTAAAAAGATACAAGTGGTACCAATAAATACCTCGGGAATTTCTGTGAGGTTTTTAAAAAAATGATCGAGAGACATAGTAGTGATTTTTTGTTTTTAAAAGATACATTAATAAAAAATAGTAGAAGTTTAAACTTTATCAAAAAAAAATAAACTCCTTCAAAGCCTAAAGTTTTTGTAATTATAGCAGGACTAGTTAAAAAATAATAGTAAAATCCTATTACATTTATTACTTTTGTGCATCTGAAAATTAAGCCATAAAACGCTATTATGAATTTACACGAATATCAAGGAAAAGAAATATTAAACAGTTTTGGAGTTGAAATACAACGAGGAATCGTTGCGCAAACCCCAGCGGAAGCTGTAGAAGCTGCAAAAAAATTAACTGAAGAAACCGGAACCGGTTGGCACGTTATCAAAGCACAAGTACATGCTGGTGGCCGAGGTAAAGGTGGCGGTGTAAAGTTGGCCAAGAACCTTAAAGAGGTTGAAGAAATTGCAGGCGACATCATCGGGATGAACCTAGTAACTCCTCAAACTAGTGCAGAGGGAAAAAAAGTGAACCAAGTTTTAATCACTGAAGATGTTTATTATCCAGGTGATAGTGAGCCGGAAGAATATTATATGAGCGTATTGCTTAACCGTGCAACTGGTAAAAACATGATTATGTATTCTACTGAAGGTGGAATGGATATTGAAACTGTAGCTGAAGAAACTCCTCATTTAATTTTTAATGAAGAAGTAGATCCTGCTTTGGGTTTAATGCCATTTCAAGCACGTAGAATCGCTTTCAACTTAGGGTTAAGTGGAAAAGCATTTAAGCAAATGACAAAGTTTGTTACGGCACTTTACAAAGCTTATACAGAATCAGATTCTTCTTTATTTGAAATCAACCCAGTTTTAAAGACAAGTGACGATAAAATCATTGCAGTAGATGCAAAAGTAAGTCTGGATGACAACGCTTTGTTCCGTCATAAAGATTATGCTGCTATGCGTGATGTACGTGAGGAAAACCCAGTTGAGGTGGAAGCACGTGAAGCTGGATTAAGTTATGTTGACCTAGACGGGAATGTTGGTTGTATGGTGAATGGTGCAGGTTTGGCAATGGCTACAATGGATCTTATTAAGCAAGCTGGTGGAGAACCCGCTAACTTTTTGGATGTTGGTGGTACGGCAGATGCCGAACGTGTGGAAACAGCCTTTAATTTAATACTTAAAGATCCATCAGTAAAAGCTATTTTAGTAAATATCTTTGGAGGTATTGTTCGTTGTGACCGTGTAGCACAAGGTATTGTAGATGCTTATAAAAACATGGGAAATATAGACGTTCCTATTATTGTACGTTTACAAGGTACCAACGCTGATGAAGCTAAAGAATTGATAGACAATAGTGGCTTAGCTGTAGAAAGTGCAGTAGAATTTCAAGAAGCTGCAGATAAAGTACACGCAGTATTGTCATAATCACACAAAAAAAAATTAAAAAACCTGAAGCGTTTCGCTTCAGGTTTTTTTTATGCCTTATTGCTAAGTTTCTAAGATATTATCTGCTAGCTTTTGTATGGTTTTCATGTCTTTTTCAGAATCAAATGAAACAACTTTTAATAATACTTTTAACTCCTCGTCAATAGCTTCCATATATGCTTTTTCTATAGAAGGTTGTTGTTTTAAGTATGCGAGCATCCAAATTAGTTTTTGAGCAACAGTGGGGTCTTGAGAACAATAGGTGCGCAACGATGCCATTACTTGATACAAGAGTTCGTCAAAATGTACGACAGCCATTTTAATATAAGCGGTGCCTTTTTCTGAAAAAACTCCCAAGTCGTTTTTCTGCATTCGAAGTGCAAACAACTCGGTGAGGTAATCAATACTATTTATAGCTGTTCCTGGGTCGTTAATTCCAGGTGACATTGCCCTTACAGCAATTTCAGTAATTTGTTTAAAAGCAAGTACATAATTATCTTGAATATATTCACCTCTTGCAAAATTCAAATTAGAAAATATAGCATTAACTGTTTCGTTATCCAGTTTTTTATCGGATTTTAAAACACGTATATTCTTTAGTACAAATAACCCTTTTGGAACCGTAATATAGATCTTTATATCTTTTTCTTTACAAATGTTGATGATGTTTTGAGTTGCTATATTTTGAAAATACCCACTTTTCGGAGAGGTATGGCTGTGCCAATTTCCAGTATCAGGAAATGTCTCTATTGTTTTAGTTTCAGTTTTGTTTTCACGATTTATAGTACTGTTCAATTTTTTGGTCGCCTGATCGTAAATACCATCCATGATATTATTAATCTGGATACTTTGCGAGATATTGTGAATAAAAAAGATAAACGCACCTAAGCAGATAATGCTAAAAATAACGCCCAATAATATGGAAAATCCGGGGAGTGTAAACTTCTCTTCGCTGGTTTCAATACTAAAGAGTGTAAAAATATTGTAGATAATAGTGCCCAAATAAACCCCTAAAATTATTTGGTGTCTTTTGTTTGAAATCAAACCTGGAAGCAATCGGGGTGAAAAATTACTGGAAGCCTGACTTAACAATAGCATCACCATTGAAAAGCTAAACACCATTAACGATATAAGCCCTCCAATACATGTGCTCAAAACACTTAAAGCCGTATCACCGTCTTCAACTACTAAAAGAGGAAATACTTCTATAAGATTTCTTGAAATACCTTCCTTTTCAGCAATAATCATTGCTAAAGCGAACATGAAGCCTGCAAGAGAAATTAGAGAGGGGTAAAAGGCTATTTTACTTTGTAACGTACTGTAAAAAGTACGGATTCGTATAAAAAATTGTTTCATAAACTTATCAATTAGTTTAAAGATAAACAGAAAAGTTTAGTATTTCAGTCAAATCCTATTTATGTGCTTGTCAAAAAAACTGTCAATAAGTCGTAAAAATGTGCAGCTATGGTGTCAAAATGTCTTGAAATTGTAATTGGAATTGGTTTTGCTATAACCATAGTACAAAAAGTAAAATAAAATAATAATAAAATAAAACGTTATGAATTTAATTAAAAGAAACGATAATTGGCTTCCATCTTTATTAGATGAGCTTTTTACAGAAAACAGATTAGATACTCCCAATTATGAAAACTTTAGCATTCCTGCTGTAAATATTCAGGAAAAAAACACGAATTTTGTAGTTCAATTGGCTGTACCTGGCTTAAGTAAAGAAAATTTAAGTATAGAGGTCGAAGATGACATACTGAAAATTTCTGCCGATGTTGCTTCAGGAAATGAAGATAACAAAACAGAAGACAAAATAAAATTTACTCGCAAAGAGTTTAATTACAATGGTTTCAAAAGATCTTTTACATTACCAGAAAATGTAAATGTTGAAAACGTTAATGCGAGTTATGAAAATGGAGTGTTAGAAATTACACTTCCTAAAAAAGAAGAAGAAAAAGTATTAAAGAGAATGGTTGAGATTTCATAATTGAAATTTAATTTGGTTAGTTAGTTGAAATGACCACGTGCTACTCAATCGGTGCGTGGTTTTTTTATGCTCAAAAACTACCGTCTTCTACGTTTTCCACCTGTACTTTGAACACGATTAGCTTGAGGTACATTTTTAGATTCTTCAACTGAATTTTGCAACCCCTTCAATTCTTCCTTAGTTAAGTCCCTCCATTCGCCAACAGGCAAATCTCCCAATTCAATATTCATAATGCGTAATCTTTTTAAAGCCGTTACTTCAAACCCTAAATATTCGCACATTCTTCTAATTTGTCGATTTAAACCTTGTACTAAGACAATTCGAAATACAAAACGACTTATTTTTTCAACTTCACAGTTTTTTGTAACCGTTTCTAAAATAGGAATTCCATTGCCCATTCGTTTAATAAAATCGTTTGTTAAGGGGCGATCCACTGTTACAATATATTCTTTTTCGTGTCTGTTTCCAGCACGTAAAATTTTATTTACAATATCACCGTCATTGGTCATCAAAAGTAGCCCTTCACTGGGTTTATCAAGTCTGCCCACATGAAATATCCGCTCTTTGTGGTTTATAAAATCGACTACATTTCCTTCAACCCGTTTATCGGTTGTACAGGTAATACCAATGGGTTTATTAAGGACAATATAGACCAGGTTTTCATTTTCGGTAATAAGTTTACCATCAACTCGTACTTCATCACCCGGCATCACACGATCACCCAAAGTCGCCAAGGTATCATTAATAGTCACTTTTTCTTTTTCAATTAACATGTCTGCTTGTCTTCTAGAGCAGTATCCACTGTCGCTAATGGCTTTATTTATCCGTACGGAATCTGGGTGATGTGTCATAGATTACAAAGATACACATTGTGCAACCGTTAAACTTATTTTAAATAAATAGCGAGGTAATTTTAATTGTTATATTTTCATATAAAACTGAAAAAATATGGCTGTTTTAGGCTCCATCATAAAAAGTGCGATTGATTTAAGGGATAATTTAGTTACCGAAGATTCTCCAGTAGAAGCACAACACAAGGTATTAAAAAACTTATTAGAAAAGGCTCAGAATACATCCTTTGGGAAATATTATGGATTTAAAGAAATATTAAATTCAGAAAATATTGAGAAGAGTTTTTCTAAAGCAATTCCTTTCCACGACTATAATAAAATGACTACCGAGTGGTGGTGTCGTGTTCATGATGGTTTTGAAGATATTACTTGGCCTGGAAAACCCACTTATTTTGCCATAAGCAGTGGTACTACTGGAAAAACCAGTAAACGAATACCCGTAACCGATGCTATGATTGAAGCCATTAGAAACACAGGTATTAAGCAAGTTGGGGCCTTGACCAATTTTGATTTACCACCCGATTTTTTTGAAAAAGAAATTATGATGTTGGGCAGCTCAACTGATTTGGAAAAACGAGATGAATTTAAAGAAGGTGAGATTAGTGGGATTAGCGCTAGTAACATTCCGTTTTGGTTCCGCGGATATTATAAACCAGGTGAAGAAATCGCTAAAATAGCTGATTGGGACGAACGCGTACAAACCATTGCCGAACGTGCTCACGAATGGGATATAGGCGCTTTAAGTGGTATTCCATCTTGGATGGAACTGATGATAAAAAAAGTAATAGAGCACAACAACTTAGATACTATCCATGATATTTGGCCTAATTTACAAGTATATACCAGTGGTGGCGTAGCGTTTCAACCATATGAGAAAAGTTTTAATAAACTGTTGGCGCATCCTATTACTATTATTGATACGTATTTAGCTTCGGAAGGATTTATTGCATACCAACAAAGGCCTGATACTACTTCGATGAAGCTGGTAACCGACAACGGAATTTATTTTGAATTCGTTCCTTTTAAACCAGAGTACGTAAATAAAGATGGTTCTATTACACAAGAGGCTCCAATTTTAAACCTTTCAGAAGTTGAAAAAGATACCGACTATGTGTTGATTATGAGTTCGGTTTCAGGTGCTTGGCGCTATTTAATTGGTGATACCATAGCATTTACAAATCTTGAAAAGGCTGAAATAATAATTACGGGTCGAACAAAATTCTTTTTGAATGTAGTTGGATCGCAACTTTCGGTGAATAAAATGGAAACAGCGCTTCGAGAATTAGAGCAGCAGTTTGACATAGAACTTCCGGAGTTTACTATTGCAGCGATAAAAATAGATGATGAGTTTTATCATCATTGGTATTTAGGAACCACAGCTAAAATAGAAGGAGATAAACTTTCCGAAGCACTTGATAATGCTTTAAAGGAAGCTAATAAAAATTATAAAGTTGCTCGTGGCAAGGCATTAAAAGGAATAAAAGTGACTACTGTTTCACCAAGTGTTTTTCATGAATGGAGCGCTAAGAATAAAAAGAAAGGCGGTCAAGTAAAAATGGAAAAAGTAATGGATGAAGAAAAGTTTGCTGACTGGGAAGAATTTGTAAAAGCTATTCAGCAGTAGCTGCTTCTTCTAGTTTTCCTTTATTTATCAGTTCCATAACTTCTTCAGGGGACATATAGAACGAACGAATTCTTTTTTTATAATGTTCTGAAATATTTGCGTGATCTAAAATAAAATTTTTGGTTTGTAATATATAATCACCCATACCGTGGGCTACAGCAATCGTATCTGCAGTCCGTTCTACTTCTTTAATATGCATTTTGGAAAATAAATATTTAAAGCCAAAAATCAACATGCCGAAGTTATTCCGATCACTATAATCCATAACATGACCTAATTCGTGTCCCAGCCAACCAACGATAACATCTGAAGGAATATCTTTTATAGTAAAGGCTTCGTTTTCAATTTGTATTTTCCTACTGATTAATATAATATATTCCCGGTTTTTACTTCGTTTAAAAAAACTTGTCCAAGTAGGTTGAGCCTGCATGGTAGACTTTTTTATCTGATCTTTAAACTTAAAGGTTATCGGGGTATCTTTTAATTCAGGGTAATATGAGAGCGCCATTATGGCTTCTTTTTCAATAATCTCTGGAATTATTTTGTTATTTGGAATACTATCTTGTGTTGGCATCATATTTAGTGAAAAGTACAAAATTGGTAAAAATAGTTGTGTTAATAAGGTCATAAACTACGTTATAAGTCATTTCGACGATAGGAGAAATCACATCCTGCTTGTCGCGTTTTGATTTTAAATTTTATTCTTTTAAAGATTGTCATATCACTTGATTGTTCAAACTTTCCCATTTAGGATTAAAACTTGTGATCAATTTATTTTTCTTCTCCCGTCGCCATTTTTTCAGTTCTTTTTCTCTTGCAATTGCATCTTTTGGGGATTCAAAGCCTTCATAATATACTAAATAGTGGCAGTTGTATTTTCCTGTAAACGACTTCCCACCGTTTTGACTGTCAAAATAATGTTGAGATATTCTTCGCTGGATATTATTAGTTACTCCAATGTAAAGGGTTGTCCTATAAGTGTTGGTTACTATATATACAAAATAACTGTATAGCATTTTTTAAATATAATGATTTTCAGTTATTTCGATTCCGAACCTTCGGGAGAGAAATCACAACCTGATTGTCACAGTAATGCTTAATGAATTTGCTTTTTCATTAAACTTATTGCTTTTTACTTATATGTGATTCCTCGTCGTTCCTCCTTCGGAATGACTACCGAAGTCATTTCGACGATAGGAGAAATCACAACCTGATTGTCACGTAATGCTTAATGAATTTACTTTTCTATTAAACTTATTGCTTTTTACTCATATGTTATTCCTCGTCGTACCTCCTTTGGAATGACTAAACCTCCTCTAAGGACTTTTGCAACACCTTAATTTTATCTCGTAATTTGGCAGCCATCATAAAGTCAAGCTCTTTTGCAGACTTTTCCATCGCTTTACGTGTGTCACGTATTTTCTTTTCTATTTGAGGCTTGGTCAAATACTCGTCTTCCGGTTCTGCGGCAGCTAAACTATCAGCTGTTTCAAAAGTATAGGCTTCTTGTTTAGATTTTGCCAAGGTGTTTTCAAACGATTTTTTAATAGCCGTTGGGGTAATGTTGTGTTCTTTGTTGTATGCTATCTGTTTTTCCCGGCGGTATTCAGTTTCATCAATCGTGCCTTGCATACTTTTGGTGATTTTATCGGCATACAAAATAGCTTTTCCATTAATATGTCTTGCGGCACGGCCTACTGTTTGGGTTAATGAACGCTTGCTTCGTAAAAAACCTTCTTTGTCAGCATCCAGAATCGCTACTAAAGATACTTCTGGTAAATCCAATCCTTCCCTTAATAAGTTAACACCTACTAACACATCAAATAATCCTAAACGTAAATCCTGCATAATCTCCACACGTTCTAATGTGTCTACATCACTATGAATGTAGCGACATCGTATTTGAACACGTGTTAGATATTTTGTTAACTCTTCTGCCATTCGCTTGGTAAGTGTAGTGACCAAAACACGTTCGTCTTTTTCAATGCGCAATTGCATTTCTTCCAGTAAATCATCAATCTGATTTAAACTAGGTCGAACCTCAATAGGTGGATCCAATAATCCAGTTGGTCTAATAACTTGTTCAACATACACACCCCCCGTTTTTTCCAATTCATAATCGGCTGGTGTGGCACTTACGTAAATCACTTGGTTTTGAAGCGCTTCAAACTCTTCAGCTTTTAAAGGACGGTTGTCCATAGCGGCCGGTAAGCGGAAACCATATTCAACTAAATTCTCTTTTCGGCTACGGTCACCGCCATACATTGCTCCAACTTGTGGGATAGAAACGTGACTTTCATCAACAATCATTAAATAATCATCAGGGAAATAATCTAATAAGCAGAAAGGACGAGTACCGGGTAAACGCCTATCCAAGTATCGAGAATAGTTTTCAATTCCGCTGCAATAACCCAATTCGCGAATCATTTCAAGGTCAAAATTAGTACGTTCCTCTAGGCGCTTAGCTTCTAAGTGCTTACCAATTTCTTTAAAATAATCAATCTGTTTTACTAAGTCATCTTGAATCTCACGAATGGCTCCTTGCAATACATCTGGAGAGGTCACGAACATATTGGCTGGATAGATGTTCAAGCGTTCGTACTTTTCTATAACTTCATTGGTTTTCGGGTCAAAAGCTTCAATTTCTTCAATTTCATCCCCAAAAAAGTGAATTCTGAATGCATCATCAGCATATCCTGGATACACATCAACGGTATCACCTTTAATTCTGAAATTTCCATTATGAAACTCCGCTTCGGTACGTGCGTATAAACTTTGTACCAAGCGATGTAGGAGTTTAGTACGCGAAAGCGTCTGACCTTGCTCTAAACTGATTACGTTTTTCTGAAATTCCACTGGGTTACCAATACCATACAAACAAGAAACCGAAGCAACCACAATCACATCCCGCCGTCCTGAGAGTAGGGAGGAAGTAGTGCTTAATCGAAGTTTTTCGATTTCTTCATTTATGGAAAGGTCTTTTTCAATATACGTTCCACTACTGGGAATAAACGCTTCCGGTTGATAATAATCGTAATAGGAAACAAAATATTCTACGGCATTATTCGGAAAGAAGTTTTTAAACTCAGCATACAATTGTGCGGCTAACGTTTTATTATGCGCCAATACCAATGTTGGTTTCTGTACCTCTTCAACAACGTTGGCTACCGTAAAGGTTTTTCCACTCCCTGTAACTCCGAGTAGGGTTTGATATCTTTCGTCGGAATTAAGGCCGTTCACCAATGATTTTATCGCTTCCGGTTGGTCACCAGTAGGCGTAAAATCTGATACTACTTTAAACTTCATAGGTTCTTTTTCAATGCCCTACAAAAATAACGAAAATGTAAGTAGTAACTTGTGAAAGAACTGTAAACGGCTAAAAGTATTTCAGTTCTCGATTCTATATTTCAGAAAATTATAAATCACGTTTTTTCAATAAAGCATAGCTCCAATATACAAATAGGAATGTCCAAACTAATACGATGGCAACGTTTAAAAAGGTGACATCATAGTTTTTAGTAAAGTTCTCTCCTAATTGAGTGGCAGCTGACTGTACCGCTCCTAAACGCGTCATCGGTTCTTTAATCAAGTTACTCATGGCTTCCAAAGGGAAAAACTGTGAAATGTTTTCAGCAATATCGGTTCCTTTAAAAAACTGCCATTTTAAAAGGCCATAAATTAGTTTTTCAATAATCCACAAAACCACCAACCCACCGATGGCAAAAGCAGACCGCTTTACCAAAACTCCCAAAAAGAGACAAAGGGCAAAGAAACCGACCAGCTTGATAAAATAAGCCAGTAAGTATTCCATATCACTGAAAATGATGCCGATTTCGGTATAATCTGAAAAACTGAGTCCCAAAATCAAGGAAACGATAAAAACAAACAATGTCGAAATTAACGCAAAACCAATAACGGTTAAAAATTTTGAAAGAACGAATTCCTTTTTACTCAAACCGTCAATTAAGTTTTGTTTTAATGTTCGGTAACTATACTCATTGCTCATCATCGAAACGATAACAATGGCTAAAAATATTTTTAAAATGGCGGCTACATACGTGTTGAAATGCCAAATAAAAGGGAAGTTGAAAATCCCTTGATCTGCAACTCTGAAATTTACACTCCCTAAGCTAAATTCTATCGAAGCGATTAATGCTATAAACGTAATTAATACGAAATAAATAATCGAAATTACTTTCGCCGAACGGTTATATCTTAATTTTTGAAGTTCTATATTGAGCAGTCGTAACATACGGTTGGTTAGTTTAGGTTTTTAGTCAATTCAAGAAATTGCTCTTCTAAGCTTTCTTTTCGTTTCACTAAGTGCGATAGAATGATTCCTTTTTGCTGAAGGTCTTTATTTAATGTTGAGGAGTCCATCGGTTCTTCTAAATAAGCAACAAGTGTGTCGCCTTCTTTTTTTATTTTTCCAAACCCAGCGTGATTTTTCAACTCATTTTCCAAAACGCTCATATCGCTTGCTTGAAGGATAAAGAATCCATGACTGGCATTCATTTCATCAACTGTACCCGTGTATAAACTTTCTCCTTTCCGAAGAATTACAACGTGTGAGCAAACTTTTTCAACTTCATCTAATAAGTGAGAAGCCAAAAGAATTGTTGTTCCTTCCGAAGCAATTTTCTTAATAATTTCTCGTATTTGATGAATTCCTTGTGGATCGAGACCGTTTGTAGGTTCATCGAGAATTAATATTTCAGGATCGTTTAGCAATGCCGAAGCAATAGCTAAACGTTGTTTCATACCTAATGAAAAGGTTCTAAACTTGCTATCTTTTCGGTCTAGAAGTCCTACAATTTCAAGTTTCTCTTCAATTTTTGAGGTCGGAACATCTTTGATTTTACAAACCAAGGCAAGGTTTTGAACCGCCGTCATATAGGGGTAAAAGTTGGGATGCTCGATAATGGCTCCTACTTTTTTTAAGGCGTTGTGAGTAGAATCACTACCATCAAACCAATGGTAATTACCGCCAGTTTTATTTACGACATTTAGGACAATGCCTAATGTGGTGGATTTCCCGCTTCCGTTTGGACCTAGTATTCCGTAGACATTTCCTTTTTCAATAGTGAAAGAGAGGTTTTTTACGGCGGTAATAGGGCCAAATTTCTTGGTGAGATTGTCAATCGTGAGTATGGGTTCCAAAGAATTGTATTTTCTGGGTTAGCTATCTATACGACGAAAGTACGGAAGATTTGTTACAATTAGAAAAAAGAAAAGCAGCATTCGAATAAAGAATACTGCTTTGTATTTGTTGAGAACCAGTGGTTTTAAGACTTTTCTTCTTTATTAAAATATACCAAATAATAGTACATCTGTTTTTCCTCATCCCATCCTTTTTCCACAAAACGCTCCGCACTATCTGGATTGATGAAATCCATTTTTATCTGAATATTAGTATCCAGGTTAATTACATTTTTAATCTTTTTACGGGCAGCACTCACTGCAGTATTGGCAATAGGGAAGGTGGTCAAGTCTTCGATTTTATATTTAGGCGCTTTTTCAGTTTTGTAATGATTGAATTCTGGCACCAAATCTGGGTTGTCGATAACTTCGTTTACAAAAGAGCTTTCTTCAAAGTTATCGTTTTTGGCAAAATGGTTTACCGCACGGTTCATAAACATAACCTCTTGTTGTTTATCTTCCGCCGGAAGCACCACATCTTTAGCAAAATCCTGACAGAATTTTAAATATTTTTTAGTGAAGAAATTATCATCTTCAAACGCATCAACCCCTAAAAAGCTTTCCACCCAATAACGAGCATCGTAGCGATTGCTGTCTATGGAAAGTACTTTGTAGCCTTCTTCTTTCTTTACATTGAAAATAAGCGCGCCTTTATCCAATTTTTTAAGATTTACACCTTGCTGAAGGATAGCGTCTAATTGTTCGCCCTTTTCAGCAAATTGAAGGAAATCCTGTTTTAATTCCGATTTAAAAATACCAATGCCATCTACTTTTTCATTATCAATCTGTAGGTTTTCCATATACGCTACATACACTTCCCCGTTTTTAATATGAGGATGCATGGATTGATCAAAAAGGTGTTTGGTAATTTTTTTACTGTGTTCGTGAATGCTTTCTGGATCATCAAAAATTTCAGAAATAGTATTATATAAATTGTGAAACTCTAAATCGGTTTCGTGACGGAACTGAAAATAATTTTCTTCCTTATCACGGAATGGTTTCAGAAAAAATTCTTTTAACAAAGGCCTAATTTCGTCATCCATTTTATAAGGAGCCGAAGAAAGAAAAATACCTTCGTTACGGCTTTTATTTCCTACTCTGTGAATGGAAAGGGATGCAATATGTGCAGCGTATAAATTTATCATTTGAAATGTAAAGGTTAAAGGTAAAATTAACTGAAAACTGTAAAGTTTAAAGCTACTGTAAAAAGCTGAGAACTTTGGCTATTTTAATTCCAGTTTTCGTCAAAATCAAGATTGTCATAATCTTCAGGGTCTAAGCCCATTTCGTCGTCCTCATCATCAGAAAACGCATCGTCCATATCTTCAATGATGAATTCGCGTTCTGGAGCTACAGCAGGTATTTGTCCTTCTACGTACATTAAGTTTGGGTAGCTTACTCCATCTTCAGGTTCTATAATATCGGCCAACTCTACCATAAACGTCCACATATTTAAATAATCGTAAATATATAGCAATCGTGTTTGTTCACGCCAAACGGTATCTTCCAAGCGGTTTTCGCTCATTACCCGAACGGCTCCAGGCTTGTCACCCATATCGAATAACGCGATTTCTTCACCTTGTTCCCATTTCTCATTACTCACATAGAAAGAGGCCATTTCTTGTCCCTCAAAACCGAAGGATTGCAAGATTACATTATGAAGATCTTCTAAGCTGTCTGAAGCTTCTATTTCAATGTCTCTAAAAACATCTTCATGCGTGTCTAGAATAACTCTAAAGCGGTACACCATAACTGAAAAATTTAGGGCGCAAAGGTACAAACAATTCCACTTTTCAGAAGAAGAAACACCTGTTAAATATTAGTACTATTTGGGTTAATTTTTTCTAAATCTGCCGAGTAATAAAATCGGGCCGGTGCCGTTTCCAAGCTTGTAAAACAACATAGAATTGGTACCCAAACAGTAAAGAGGCAATTACTAAATGAAGTGGTTGGGTTAAAAATGGGAAATCGAAATAATACATGGCAATGCCGGTTGCAGCTTCTAGAATCACTAAAAAGAACACCATATTTATTTTTCTTAGTCCGTAACTGTGTTTTTTATTAAAAAACCACAACGCTAGATTGACTAAGAATATTAAAATAGAAAAAGAGCGGTGAATATAGAAATACAAATCAGGATTATCGAGCCAAAGTGATTTTGCTTGATACCCCACAATATCTATTTGTTCATCTACAAATTGACGAACTTGTGTGCCGGTTACAACTTGGACTATAGTAAGTAAAAGAGCAAATATTAAAAGGTTAATATATCCTCTTGAGATTGAAAATGTACGTAATTTAGGTCTTGAATAGTACAATAAATACAGTAAAACAGCCAAAATTACTAAGGCCATAACCATATGAATAGTAATACGTATTGGTGATAGAACGGAGTAAACTACTGTGGCGCCTAACCATGCCTGAAAGCCTAGCAAAAAGACACTTACCCATGAAAGCAGGGTTATACGTTTACTGTGTTTCCATTGGCTGAATGAAAACAAAGCCATAATAAAAACTGCTATACCAGATAAAGCTCCAAAAAGCCGATTTATATATTCAATCCAAGTATGCCAAACGTTGAAAGTAGCGTAATCGTGTTTGGTGTAGAGATTCCAGTTATCTTCTGAAAAAGCTTCGCCTGTTGTAAAATCTTTTGCAGCGACTTGTAAAGTTTCATCTTTTATGATTACCTGCCCTTTTTTAAAGCTGCGTTGTGGTTGCCATTCTAATTCGATAATATCAGTAGGAGGGACGTAGTATCCAAAGCATTTAGGCCAATCTGGACAGCCCATTCCAGAGCCTGTCATTCGTACCATAGCTCCTGCAATAATTACTAGATAAACAGCAATCAATGCTATTTTTACCCACTTTCTATACATTATTTAACGGGTGTTAATTTTAATTCTTCGCCTTTTTTCAACATAAACTTTTTTGCAGCTTCATATTCGTTTGGTATGTCGCCTTCCAAAATAGCTTCTTTTATTGCATCTTTAATAATGCCTATTTCTCGAGAAGGCTTTAACCCAAAGGTATTCATAATTTCTTCACCAGATACGGGTGGTTGAAAATTTCTAACGTGATCTCGTTCTTCTACCTCTTGAATTTTATTGCGAACCTTCTGAAAATTATTATGGTATTTTTTAAACTTCTTAGGATTTTTCGTGGTGATGTCGGCTTCACAAAGTGTCATTAAGTCCTCTACGTAATCCCCAGCATCAAATATTAAGCGTCTAACGGCACTATCGGTTACATCGGTAGCCAATACGATAGGGCGGGAGCTCATAAAAACCATTTTCTGAACAAATTTCATCTTATCATTAAGTGGCATTTTCATACGCTTGAAAAGCTTATAGACCATTTTTGAGCCTACAAATTCGTGCGCATGGAACGTCCAGCCAATTTTTTTATCAAACTTTTTTGTGGGTGCTTTGCCAATGTCGTGCAATAAAGCGGCCCAACGCAACCAAAGATTATCGGTTGTTGCGGCAATATTATCGACTACCTCCAGCGTGTGCCAAAAATTGTCTTTGTGGCGTTGCCCTTCTTTTTCGTCAATTCCTTCTAAAGCTACTAATTCTGGAAAAACAAAAGGAAGTAAACCTGTTTTATGAAGCAAAGCAAAGCCTTTGGAGGGTTTATCTGCTAATAAGATTTTATTAATCTCGTCAATAATCCGTTCTTTAGAAATAATCTTTATCCGCTTTGCATTTTTGGTAATGGACTGCAACGATTCTTCTTCAATAAAAAAATCGAGTTGCGTCGCGAATCGAATGGCCCGTAACATACGCAGCGGATCGTCACTATACGTAATGTCTGGTTCTAATGGAGTTTTAATAATTTTTTTCTCAAGATCTGAAATCCCATTAAAAGGGTCTAATAACTCTCCAAAGTTTTTATCATTTAAACTTAAAGCTAAAGCATTGATAGTAAAATCACGTCGATTTTGGTCGTCTTGTAATGTTCCGTCTTCCACTGCGGGATTGCGACTTTCTTCAGAATAGGATTCTTTACGAGCACCAACAAACTCTAATTCAATTCCACCGGTTTTAAGCATGGCTGTACCATACGTTTTAAAAACAGAGACTTTTGGTTTTCCAGGAAGCAGCTTAGAAACTTCTTTAGCCAATTCAATACCGCTGCCAACAGCAACTATATCTATATCTTTTGCTTCGCCACGATCTAAAATATAATCGCGTACAAATCCGCCGATAACATAACTATCGGTGCCTATATTGGCTGCCGCTTGCGAGACGGTCTTGAATATGGGATGCTGTAATGCATTAGGATATGTTGGCATGGTTTTAACTAGTGTTTTAAATAGAACCTGTGTTTAATCTACTTTTTTAAAAACCAATGTATTGTCACTGTTTTTTAAGGTAAGCTTTCCTTCAGAAAAAGAAAAGTTTAATTCTTTTTCTGAAATGGCATCAAGGAACCTTTTTTCTGTACTAAGGTTTGGACAGGCCATTTTAGTGGCAATGACGCTACCAATCTTTATAGAATTATTTGTTGTTTTAATATCACTATTGATTCGGTTACAACCACCAAAACCATATAGTTTATTTTCTACTAAATTAAATTCAAGGTTGGGAGCTTTAGTTTTGCTATCCATTTGTTCTCCGTTCAAGCTTTCTAGCACCCAAAGATCGTGAAGGCGGTAGTCGCCTTTGTACTCTCCACAACCGTTATAATCCTTCATATCAGCATCGCCTAACTGTACACTTGCTCGGACTTTGTATCCAGATTTTTTACCAGACATGCTATCGGTACATTCGTCTCTAATAATCATCACGTGAAGGGCTCCACTTTCGGTTTGTGCACGGTATGAAACCGCGTCTATGTCTTGAGGTTTTACAAGCTTGGGCAACGGGGTGACAATGGAGTCGCCTTCCAAAGTCTTAAACTTCATTGTTTTATTGGCAAAATCGATTTCAAGATTCCAAAACGGTTCGTTACCGGTGGCTTTAAACCCTATGGCTTTATTTTCTTTTTTAGCTTCCATGCTGAAGTTTTCGGGCTTATTGTTGGTGAGCAAATACCTATCTGATAAATTACCAGTAATTGGTTTTCCTGAAACATCTAATAGCTGCAGTGTGTCATTTTCCAGTTTAAATTGCTTCATTCCTTTACTGTCTTCTTTATCTGTCAAGGTAATAGTACCGTCTTCTGAAGTATTAAAATTTCCGGTATGTTTTAAAGCATCTACACTTCTTTCTTGATAAAACTGTATTTCAGAATATGTAGAGTCGTTTTCAAAAGTAATCATATAGTTAATTCCTGGGCAATCTGCACACGGTAAGGTACCGTAATAGGTCCCTTGTGGAGTTTCCGTTTTAGATTGGTTGCAGGCAATTACAAATAGAAATAACGTTAAGATGTAAAATACGTGTTTCATTACTGCTTAATTTCGAATCACTTTTACGGTACCATCATTCTTTAGCTTAATGATAGCCGACGGTTGTGACGTTTGTTTAGATAAAGGCAAATTTACCACATAGTCAACGCCTTCCAAAATTTCGGGAGCAATGGCTTTGAATTTTAACGGGGTTTTAACACCGCTAATATTTGCTGAAGTAGAGACAATTGGTTTTCTGAATTTTCTAATTAATTGTTTGCAGAAATCGTCTTGTACTACGCGTATGGCTAAGGAGTTGTCTTCGGCTATCAGGTTTTCAGCCACTCTAATAGGGTCGTCGTAGATAATTGTGGTTGGTTTTGCTGCATATCGTAAGATATCGTAGGCTACCTCGGGTACATCTTCCACAAACTCATTCAGCATTTTAAAATCATGAACCAAACAGATTAAGGATTTGCTTTCATCGCGTTGTTTCAGTTTAAAAACCTTTTCAATAGCCTCAGGATTGGTGGCATCGCAGCCAATGCCCCAAACAGTATCGGTAGGGTAGAGAATGAGTCCACCACGTTTTAATACAGCTATGGTTTTGTTTATTTCTTCGCGCATAAATTAAGTTTTGGTTTTGTGTTATAGGTTTCTATAGACATCAATATATTGTTTTGCAGCTTTTTTCCAACTGAATGTTGCTGCTTGTTTTTTTAATTCTAGACTCTTTTTTTCTGGATTCGATTTAAAATCTTTCAGTGTTTCTTTTACAACCTTAGCCATATATTCAGCATTGTATTGATTCCAATAACTTGCTGCATTTCCACCAACTTCTGGAAGCGATGTTTTGTTTGAGATAATAACCGGAATCCCAAAGGTCATGGCTTCTACTACTGGAAGCCCAAACCCTTCAGCAAGTGACGGATGCACTAGGGCTGTCGCATTACTGTACAAGGTAATCTTTTCTTTTTCTGAAACAGTCCCTTTTATAATAATACGATCGTTTACTTGGTGTTCTTTGGCAAGTGCTGTTATTTTTTCTTTTTGGTTTTTGGAACAGCGACCTACGAAAATCAATTTAATCTCGCTATCTAAAAAACGGAGCATTGGGATTAGACTTTCTTGATTTTTATAGCCCCTAAATTCACCAATAGATAATAAATATGGAAAATTATGTTTTTTGCTTTTTATAGCTGAAATTCCCTCGCAGGGATTACCGTTGTAAATTACATACTCTTTTATGTGGTTGGGGATATTAAACTTTTCTTGGATGTTACTTTTTGTGAATTCAGAAATATAGACCAACCCACTAGCTTTATTTATTTTAGCTTGTAAGCTATCTACTCGATCTTTTATTTGATGATGTGGACGGTCAAAAAGAGTAAATAAGGCATCATGAATGGTAAAAAGCATTTTTGATGAGTTACTGCTATGAGGCTCAACCTTACTTAAATGCGTAACACTGTGCCAAACATCGTACTCCTTTTTAAAAGAAAAATACCGATGAAAATCAAAAGATGTTTTGTGTTTTATTTGCTTACCAAACCGATTCTTAAACCTAAAAGGGGCGTAGTAGGTCAAGTTTAGATCTTCGTGAGGCTGTTCTGCCATTTTTTTACCTAAGTGCAGTGAAAACTGCCCAAACCCTTTGTTGAGATTTTTAAGATAATGAAAATCGATAAAAACGCTTTTTTGTGAAGCCATGTTTAAATTAATTGTTTAAAATCTTTTTGTAATAAGAAACTGTTTCATGGGTCATGGTTTCTTTAGTAAAGTTTTCTACAACTTTTTTTCGAGCTTCTTTACCTATTTCTAATCTAAGCTCAGAACTCTCTAATAAGGTAGACGCAAATTTAATATAGTCTTGTATAGTATTGGCCAGATAGCCGTTTTTTTTATGGTCTATTATTTCTTTTGCGGCGTTAATGTTAGAAACAATTATTGCTTTTTGCAGTGCCATGGCTTCTGCAAAAACCAACCCAAAACTTTCATTTTTAGAAGGAAAAATACACAAAGAAGCTTGCTGAATAATCTCAGGAAGTTCTGTATTGTTTTTAGCACCGTAATAAGTACTTGCCTGTATTGCTTTGTCAGTTAAAATAGATTTACAAGTATTTTGCCAATAGCTTTCACCTTGCCCAATAACATGTAAGGTAGCTTTTGGAAAGGTTTCAACTAAGCTATTGAATATTTCACAAAGTATATCAACTCCTTTGGCATTTGAAAGCGTGCCAAAATAAAAAATAGATTGAGGAATCTCCTCTACTTCAGGATTGGGGGAAAACAGATTGTGGTCAATACCGTTATGGATTATGGTATCCATGTCAATATTATAGATAGATTTAACCGCCTCAGCTGAAAATTTGGACACCGCAATAGTATAAGGAGTTGTTTCCAAAGCTTTTTGTTCCATTAAAATTTTAAACCTGTCTTGCTCCTGGTTTAAATAATGGTGCCAAAACCCTCTAGAACCGTGAAACCTGACGACTAAAGGTATTGTGTTGTCCCAAAATGCGGTGAAGCCATTAAAAGCAAAAGATTCAATGATATCGATGTTATGGGAAAGTGCATACTTTTTCAGTTTATGAACTAGGTATTTCCGTTCTTTTTCTAGAAAATGTAACTCGCCAGATTCAATGTTTATTTTAGAGCTTACAGAACGAATAGCTTCAGAAATTGGAAAGCTTTTTGAATATTTTTTGAAAAACTCAATGCTAATATCACCATCCTTTAAAGAGTATTTTTTTTTTGAAAATCCATACACATACACTGTATGCCCTTTTTTGGAAAGTTCATGTGCCAAAATTTTTAGAAAAGAACCAACACCCCCACTGGCAGGCAAATTTGGATGGGAATATTCATTTGTAAAAAAAAGGACCTTCATGTTACTCAATAATTTCTGCTAATTCATCAAACATTTTTTTGGCAATAACATCTTTGGTGAAATTATCTAAAAGATATTGGTATCCGTTGGTTTTAAACTTTTCTTGTAGTGGTTTATCTTCTAAAAGTTGTATTGTTTTGTCGGCAAAACTTTTTGGATTTCCCACTTCAGCTAACAAACCGGTTTCGTTTTCTACAATTACTTCAGGTATTCCGCCGGCATTTGCAGCTACAATGGGTACTTTACAGGCATATGATTCTAATAAAACGCCTCCTGTAGGCTCATTATTAGAGGTGAATAAAAATAGATCGAATTCAGGTAAAATTTGCGGAACATCTTTTCTAAAACCTGCAAAAATAATATGATCTGTCAATCCTTTTTCTTCAACATATTGTCTTATTTCGCCTTCCAGTTTTCCTTTACCGACTAAGATAAACTTCGCTTTTATCTTTTTCTCTTTTACTAAAATTTCCACGGTGTCGACCCACGTATAATGGTCCTTAAATCCTGTGAATTCGGCTATATTTCCAATTATTTTATAATCCTTTGGGATGTTGAACTCTTTGTGCAACAAACCCGTTTTTTCTTGTTTGGGAAATTTTTTTATATCGGTTACACTTCCTACCACACTCAGTCTGCTGTGGTCTTTTACTGCAAATTTTAGTACATCAACAACGGGTTGAGACACACAGATTATTTTTTTAATGCCTTTGTAATTGTATTTCCATTTTCTAAAAAAATTGGTGTCCACTCGTTTTATAAGTGTTCGGCAAAGTGCCATAGGGATTTTCATTCCGTAAAACAAAGAAGCCAGAACGGCCAAGGTATGCGATTGGCTGTTGTGTATAAAAACTACATCAGCATTTTTTTCTTCGGAAATATTTTTCAGCGATTTAGCAAATTTCAAATCGTATTCTCCGTTAAAATCCAGCCCAATCACTTGCATTTTTTTTTGCGATGCGATTTCGTACACTTCAGAATCTTTGGGACAAACAATCCATTGATCTTCCACGTAACCCAAGTCTCTAAATGCTTCATAGAGGTATATAATTTTTTGTTCGTGGCCGCGCCAAACTTGCGAAGCGGTTACTTGGATTAATCTCATGAATTTGTTTATTGAGGTTTTGTTTTCTGCAAAATAACCATAATAATTAAACATAGCTTTCTTCTAATTCAAATTGTATCTTTGAAAAATGAAAAAAGCGTTTTCTGAAAAATATAAACCGAAAGAAAAGGAAGTATTAAATATCCTCAATTCGTTTGAAAATAACGGAGAATCTGTAGGAAAAGGAGATAGAAATGTTATCAAAATTTTTCCGTTAGGAGAGCAAGAAATTAACATTAAATCATTTAAAATTCCAAATCTAATTAATAAGGTTGTTTATAATTTTTTCAGAAAATCGAAAGCTGAACGGTCTTTTTTAAACGCATCTTATTTATTAAGTAACAATATAGGAACACCATATCCTGTTGCTTTTATGGAAGAAAGTAATCCTTTATTTTTCGGGAAAAGTTATTATATAAGTGAACATCAAGATGCAGATTTAACCTACCGCGAATTGGTGGAAAATGCAAATTATCCTGATCGTGAGAACATATTACGGCAGTTTACCGCTTTTACCCATAAATTGCATGAAAACCGAATTCTTTTTAAAGACCATTCTCCAGGGAATACATTGATAAAAAAAGAAGAAAATGAATATAAATTCTATTTAGTAGATTTAAACCGGATGGACTTTAAAGACCTTTCTTTTCACGAGCGCATTAAAAACTTTTCAAGATTATCACCTCACAAAGAAATGGTTGCCACAATGAGTGATGAGTATGCCAAAATCACTGGGCAACCGTACGATAAGGTGTTTGGTTTAATGTGGGGATTGACTGAAAAATTTCAAATGAAATTCCACCGTAAACGGGAATTAAAGAAAAAACTAAAGCTAAAATAGTTACGATTTTCTATCAAAAATCTTATTGATTTTATATTTTCTGAAAAGGGATAATTTTCGTTTTTCCGGTACGCCGTTTTTTTCAATATATTTTTCAATGGTTTCTATCATTCTTTCTGAAGACTTTCCGTCGTGATAGGGATGGTATTCAGCAATTATTGTAGCGCGTTTTTCGGCAAAAGAATCCTTGGTGAGGTTTTCTACAACAGCTTCTTCTAACTTATTTTTTTCGGTAAGGTTGTTCCATTGTATATTTTCATTGATATTTCCAAAGGTAATAACGGGTTTGTTCAGCAATAAAAATTCATAAATAACCGATGAAGTGTCGCTAATTAATAAGTCTGCTACTAAAAACTGTGAAATGATATCGCGACCTTCTTTAAAATAAACGGTGTCATATTTAGCTGCAATATTTTTATAAGCCTCGATAAATTTTGGGGCCATTAAATCGTGAAATTTAATGTTGATTATATAGTCGCCGTGTTGGGCCAATTGCTCAATTTCAGGTTCTAATACTTCGGCAGAGGTAAGAGAAGGGGAGAAGGTAGGCGCATACAGCAAAACATATTTGGCATTGTGTTTTGTTAGTAAGTCCTCTTTTGCAGAACGTGTTTCTTCATTATTTTCTACATATAAATCCAGTTTTGACCAGCCGGTTTCTATCACGTCAAAATTTTTAAAACGTGCTTTTAGTTTGTTGAAACCTCTTGTAAAAAAAGGTCCTTGCGTTAAGTAGAGGTCAAAATAATGACGAATATGAAAGTGCCCTTTTTTCTCTCCCGCCAATCCATGAAAAATTTGAACTTTTAATCCTCGTAAATAATGAGGGACTTCATTTCCAGGTGCAATAACGGCGTCGCTTTTAAAAGCTTCTAATTCAGCAATGCTTTGTGTGACCGGTTCGTCGGTGAATGGAAAAAGAGTTGACAGCTTTGGAGTGATAAACCAGATATATTCATGACTTTGTTCTTGCAAAACCTTTTTTATGGGTTTCATAATTTCAAAAGCATAGGCGTTTTGACAGAACAAAATCACTTTCATAGGTTACAGAAATTTATTTACGTTGTCTAAATCTTCTTGAAAATCGATTTCCATACAATTAAACGCTGAAATATCTACCGCTTTTACTTTCGCATTATCTTTTTCAATAAGCAGTTCGAGTCCACGTTCAAAGTAATCATTATTATCACATTCCTCTAATCTTCTAATATATTGTGAAAGATCATTTTTTGAAATAAAGTTAACGCCAACTGCTTCACCTAAACCGTTTTTTACTTCTTTTGAAAGTTGATCAATATAGCCGTTTTCTAAGGTATATTTTACTTCTTCATCACCCACAAAGTTTGTGTTTACGGCTACGAACGAAGTGTCTTCTTCTATATGTGGCTTTAAGTTTTCTAGTAATTTTTCATCAAAAACAACATCACCATTAAACCAAAGGACACTTTCTCCTTTGCATTTTTTTAATGCTCGTACAAGGCTTTTTGCTGTGTTGGTTTGGTCAAAATATGGATTATAAACATAAGCCATTTGCGGAAAATTTTCCATAATGCTGTTTTTTTTGAACCCGACTACTACGTAAACATCGTGTTCAGAAAAATATTTGTCTATGTTTTCGAGCATCATTTGCATAATGCTTTTTCCGTTTTTTAGTGGTGTAAGTGGTTTAGGAAATGGGTTGCCCAACCTGGAGCCAATTCCGGCAGCAAGTATTACGATTTTCATTTATTTATTGGAGTTGTTTTTAATAATCTGTTTCAGTTTTAAATACTTTAAAAAAGTAGTGTAGGCGCTAAAGGTACAAATTATTAATCCGTTGAAACCGTCCAGGAAACCAAGGCGTAAAATATACGCTTTAAAAAAGGTCCAAGTCGGTTTTACTAAAATGTCAAATATACCGGATTTTCTGCCTAGTTTATAATATTCCCTTGCAGCAATAGAGGAAAATTTGTGAACCTTTAAACTGTGTTCTTCATAGCTTGTATGCACCCAATGTAAAATACTTCCGTTTAATTTTCCTGTTTGTGAACCGGGTTGCATTTGTATAGTATCGTGTGGGTTAATGCCTCCCCAACGGGCTTTATTGCGGTCAAAAACACGAAGTTTTCTATCTGGGTACCAATCTGAATGGTAAATCCATTGCCCGCAATAATTATTGAATCGCTTGGCATAATAGCCGTCTTTTATCCAATTATCTTTTAATCGTAAAATGGCGGATTGTAATTCTTTACTTAGTGCCTCATCGGCATCGAGAGAAATGATCCTATCGTATTTTGCCGCATCGATAGCCGAATTTTTCTGTTGAATATGTCCTTCAAATTTTTGTTGGATAAACCGAACTGGATATTTTTTGCAAATGGCTTCCGTAGCATCGGTACTGAAAGAGTCCAATATTACAATATCATCGGCGATGGGAAGAAGCGATTCAATACATCGGGCAATTTTACTTTCTTCATTTAGCGTAATTACAGTTGCAGAAAAACGTTTAGTTTCAGGATACAGGTTTTCACTTGTCAGAAATTTATGCAATTTTGGAATAATGAGTTCTGGTTTGAAAAGCTCATAATTTAACTTGCCTTTAGAGCGTGCACCTTTTTTATTGGAAAAATGAGGTTTATAGTCTGTAAAGTCAAATAAATGCACTGAAGCGTGATTGTTTCGGTCTTCAAAAATATTCCACGCTTCTTTTTTTATCCAAGGACAGAATATAGAAAATGTTTTTACGCCCAGTGCTTTTGCCATATTTATTGCGCCGCCTTCATTGCCTATTAAAGCATCACAATGGTGAGTGAGAGCCATAAATTCACGAAGACTTTTGCCGTAAAGCTCCAAAAATATGTGCTGTTGTGTTTTTGGGCTGCACAAATTATAAAGCTCTTCTACCTCTGGTTTTTGACTGGGAATGTAATTGAAAAGCAGTTGACCATTGGTTTGCTCCACTACATAATTCAGAAGTTTTGCCATAAAAGGAAGTGGGTAGGTTTTAAACTCGTTGCTTCCCAAAGCACTGATCATAAATAGTTCTTTTGAAATATCTATTTTATGCTTTTGCAATACTTCTTTTGCTTTTTTTGCCTCAGTATCAGTAAGGTATATTTTTGGTTTACAGGATTGTTCAATCTCTTTAATGATAGGAGACAATAGCATTAGCCTGTTTTCAATCGCCAATCCAGCTTGTGTTAATGACATGTTGTGCCGAGAAAACGTGTGGGTGTATGCAAACTGGGTGTACCATTTTTTATAAGAAATACGGTATTTGGCTCCCGAGCTTTTTGCAATCCAAGCACTACTTATCTTGGCGTAAGCATCGATTACCACGTCGTAGTCTTCCTTTTTTACCTGTTCTCGCAAGGCCTTAAATTCGCTCTTGGAAGACTCCATTTCGTTAGTAAACGGAATTACTTTATCAATAACAGGATTGTTTTCAATTACGGGAATGGTGTGAGAATTGACTAAATAATGTAATTCGGCCTTGGGAAAATGGTTTCGCAATACTTCAAATAGCACGGTGGACGTTAACACGTCACCGATCATTTTTTGTTGTATTACGAGTACTTTCATCTAATTAAACCGCTACATTATACTCGCGAAGGGCGTCGTTAAGCGATGTTTTTTTATTGGTACTTTCTTTTCTTTTACCAATAATTAAAGCACATGGTACTTGAAATTCACCAGCGGGAAATTTTTTGGTATAACTTCCAGGAATTACTACTGATCGCGATGGAATTAAACCTTTTGTTTCAACAGGCTTATCACCGGTAACATCGATTATTTTTGTAGAAGCCGTCAATACTACATTAGCGCCTAATACAGCTTCTTTCTCCACCCGTACGCCTTCTACAACAATACATCGTGAACCAATAAAAGCATTGTCTTCTATAATTACTGGGGCAGCTTGTAAGGGTTCTAAAACCCCTCCAATACCTACACCGCCACTCAGGTGAACGTTTTTACCAATTTGAGCACAACTTCCCACAGTTGCCCACGTGTCAACCATCGTACCTTCGTCAACATAGGCGCCAATATTTACATAACTAGGCATCATTATAACCCCTTTTGAAACATAAGCACCGTGACGGGCAACTGCATGCGGAACTACACGAACGCCTTTTTCTTTATAGCCTTTTTTCAACGGAATTTTATCATGATATTCAAAAATACCAGCTTCCATAGTTTCCATTTTTTGAATTGGGAAATATAAAACCACTGCTTTTTTTACCCATTCGTTTACTTGCCATCCATCGTTAATAGGTTCTGCACAACGAAGTTTTCCTTCATCGCAAAGTTTTACTACTTCCCGAATAGCGTTTATGGTTTCAGTATCTTGTAATAAGGAACGATCGTCCCAAGCTTTTTCTATTATTTGTTGTAACTGGCTCATATTTCAATCAAAATTTAATCACAAAGATAAAAGTCCAATGGAATTAACTTCCCTTTTTTGGCATACTATTTTACAAACCCGTATTTTTGCAGCGGAATGGGACGAATTTTAGCCATAGATTACGGTACGAAACGTACTGGAATTGCTATTACTGACGAATTACAGTTAATAGCTTCTGGATTGACAACGGTACCCACAAAAGAATTATTCGATTTTCTGAAAAAATATATAGCTTCAGAAAAAGTTGAATTGATTTTAGTGGGTGAGCCTAAGCAGAAAGATGGTTCTGCCAGTGATGTGGAAGTTCATATTAAAGAATTTATCGTGCAATTTTCCAAAGCATTTCCAACCATGGAACTAAAAAGAGTAGATGAAAGGTACTCAAGTAAAATGGCGTTCCAAACGATGATTGATAGTGGTTTAAAGAAAAAGCAACGCAGAAACAAAGCGTTGATTGATGAAATTAGTGCCACCATCATTTTACAAGAATATTTATACAATAGATAGTTAGATTAAAACTGATACGAATGATTTTACCGATTGTAGCATACGGCGATCCCGTTTTAAAAAAGGAAGCAAAAGAGATTGATGCAGATTATCCAAAACTGGATGAATTGCTTGAAAATATGTACGAAACAATGTACGCTGCAAGGGGTGTTGGCCTAGCCGCGCCACAGATAGGACTTCCTATTCGTGTATTTTTAGTAGATGCAAGTCCTTTTGCCGATGATGAAGATTTAACTGAAGAAGAACGCAAGCAACTTGAAGGTTTCAAAAAAACATTTATAAACGCTCGTATTTTGGAAGAATCTGGTGACGAATGGGCTTTTAACGAAGGGTGTTTGAGTATTCCGGAGGTTCGGGAAGATGTGTTCCGCCAACCAAAAATTGTTATTGAATATGAAGATGAAAATTTCAAAACTCATAAGGAAACAATAAAAGGAATTGCTGCTCGTATTGTACAACACGAATACGATCACATTGAAGGTATTTTATTTACAGATAAACTGTCGCCGTTAAAGAAACGGCTGATTAAGAGTAAGTTAAGTAAAATTTCAGCCGGAAAAATTAGTATAGATTATAGAATGCGTTTTCCAAAAGCAAAAAAGAAACGTTAATAGCATTGCAAAGAAGAATGAAACCGTGCATATTTGCACCTTTCAAAAATTGAATAAGATAGTTTATGAGCTTAGAAAAGATTTTATCGATTTCCGGCAAACCCGGACTCTATAAGTTACAAACCCAGACCCGAAGTGGCTTTTTAGCCGAATCACTGATTGACGGAAAAAAAATTAACGTAAGCGGGCGTCATAATGTAAGTTTATTGAGCGAGATAGCGATATATACATTAACTGAAGAAGTTCCAATTAGAGAGGTGTTCTCAAAAATTTCAGAAAAAGAAAATGGGGGAGCGGCCATCAGCCATAAAGAACCTAAAATTAAATTGGAAGAATACTTTTTTGAGGTATTACCAGATTATGATGAAGATCGTGTGTATCCAAGTGATATCAAGAAGGTGATACAATGGTATAACTTGCTTCAAAAAAATGAAATTACCGATTTTTCTAAACCTAAAGAATCTGAAAAAGAAACATCTTCAGAAGAAGAGTAGTCAGGATAATAAAGAATAAAAAAAAAGCTCGCACTAAATTATAAGTGTGAGCTTTTTTTATGAATTTGAATTAGTATATTTCCTTATTTCTTAGCACGTCTGTGTTTTTTAGTAGAACCTATCCTTAAAATAAAGAATCCAATCAATGCAGAAATAAAGGAGCCGAGAAGGATACCTATTTTTGCTGAATCAATATAGGCTGGATTATTTTTAAATGCTAAACTAGCTACAAAAATGGACATAGTAAACCCAATTCCGGCTAAAAAGGAAACTCCTACAATGTGTTTAAAAGTAATGTCGTTTGGTATTGAAATTAACCGTATGCGCTGTGCAAAAAGGACAATAGTTGTAACACCAATACTGTTTCCTAAAACTAATGATGCAGCAATAACCGTTATTAAGCTAGTTTCCAGTTGAACACCACTATTAAGCATAACTCCTGCATTGGCAAAAGCAAAAATGGGAATGATGAAATACGCTACCCAACCGTGCAATCCATGCTCTAAGTGTTGCAGTGGACTTTGGTACTTACTGGTCCAATCCTCTAAATCATCAATTTCTCTAATTTGTTCTTTGGACAGTATGGGTTTATTTATTACTTCAGCTTTTTTAATGTTATTGGTTATATCCATTAGAGTATCAATAAAGTCTGGAGTATAAATCTTTTGGCGCACAGGAATTGAAAAAGCTAATAAGATACCTGCAATTGTAGGGTGAATACCTGATTTTAAAAATAAGACCCAAATAACAATACCAAAAATAAGAAGCATGAACCTTGAATAATATCCTCGGTACGAAACAAAGTACAAGAATCCCAATAGCCCCATAGCTCCTGTTAATAAACCAAGGTTGATACTTTCACTATAAAAAAGAGCAATTACCAAAACGGCCCCAATATCATCAACAATTGCAAATGCCGTCAAGAAAACTTTAAGGCTAAGGGGGACTCTATTCCCCAAAAGGTTTAATACTGCTAAGGCAAATGCAATATCTGTAGCCATCGGTATTGCCCAGCCTTCAGTAGTTTCGGGGCTTTTATTAAGGAAAAAGAAAAACAAGACAGGGATAGTCATCCCTCCAATGGCTCCAAAAAGTGGAAACGCAATTTTTTTAATGGTGTTTAATTCGCCTATTAAAAACTCTCTTTTTATTTCTAAACCGATCAAGAAAAAGAAAATGGCCATTAATCCATCATTAACCCAAAGTATAAGAGGTTTATTTAGCTCGAAATCCTGAATTGAAAAACCAAGTTTATAGTCCCATATTGCTTGGTAGGTATCTGCATAAGGCGAATTAGCCCAAACCAAAGCAATAATAGTTGCCACAAGTAACAAGATTCCACTAAAGGCTTCAATTTTTATAAATTTTTTGAAAGGTGTAACGAGAGCTTTTTTAATCATATAAGAAGGATGCTAATTATGCCGCTAAGTTATGTGAGTAGCATTCATTGTTTTTAGTTTGAAAAAACAGTTCTTTTTGTGCCAAATACTTACCGTCAAAGTCTAATTTTATATCGAATTTACAAACCTTAAAAATACGAATTTTGATATATATTTTTTTATTTATGGTCGCTTTTTACGTTATAAAAACGATTTCCAGTAGCTTTGTTTTATAACTTTTGAAATACGTATTTATGAACTCAAGAAAAGACCAATTGCGTGCATTTGACCGCCTTTTAACTATCATGGATGAACTTCGTGAACAATGCCCTTGGGACAAAAAACAAACCTTGCAGACCTTGCGACACCTCACTATTGAAGAAACGTACGAATTAGGTGATGCAATTTTGGATAATAATCTTGAGGAAGTTAAAGGAGAATTGGGCGATTTGTTGCTACATATTGTCTTTTATGCTAAAATTGGTAGCGAAACTAATGATTTTGACATTGCTGATGTTATCAACCAAATTTGTGAAAAATTGATATCTCGTCACCCACATATTTATGGTGATGTTGATGTGGCTGATGAAGAAGAAGTAAAAAGAAATTGGGAAAACTTAAAGCTTAAAGAGGGTAAGAAAAGTGTGCTAGAGGGTGTGCCGAAATCGCTTCCTTCATTGGTGAAAGCAAATAGAATTCAAGATAAAGTAGCTGGAGTAGGTTTTGATTGGGAGGAGCCACAGCAAGTTTTTGAAAAATTAAAAGAAGAATTAGAAGAGCTACAACATGAAGTAGCAAATAACAATAAAGATAAAATAGAAGCCGAATTTGGCGATGTGTTATTTTCTATGATTAACTACGCCCGTTTCTTACATGTAAACCCTGAAAATGCTTTAGAGCGAACTAATAAAAAGTTTATTAATAGGTTTCAGTATTTAGAAAGTAAGGCTAAAGAAAAAGGAATAGCATTGAAAGATATGACGTTATCCGAAATGGATGTTTTTTGGGAAGAAGCGAAACAGTTATAATATTTAAAAAGTCAACTAGTAAAAACAATCAATCTTCCGTCAATTTCTACATCCGTAAAATTAAAAGACTGTTGTATCCACTTAAGTGTTGTTTCAGAATAAAATACTACGTGGGTTTTATCGTTTTTATAGTGCCAATTTTCAAAGTTGGTTTTGATGGAAAAGAGGTCGGTCATGCAATAGAGCTTTCCATTTGGTTTCAACAAACTTTTCAAAAGTAAAAACTCTTTATCTGGATTGTGAAAATGCTCCATCACTTCACAGCACACTATATAATCATATGGTAGCTTTAATACTTCCCGATCTGGATGAAAAAAAGTATCGTATAAGGTTAAAGAATACCCTTTATCGGATAGCATTTTGGTAATAACAGGACCTGTTCCAGCACCAAAGTCTAGCCCAAGAGCATTGGTAGAAAAGTCTGTGGCTACAGCATTTACAATAGGGGAAACAAAATTTTGGTAGCCAATGTCTGTTATATCGTTATTATGCGTTAAATACCGTTCCTTTTCATTTTTTTGGGACGGGTAATGGGTACTTGCTTTGTAAACCAAATCACAGGTGTTGCATCTGTAAAATAAACCTTCTTTGCCATTATAGTATTTAATATTATCATTAAGCTTACATAATGGGCAAATTGGGCGATTAGGCATCTCTAACCGATTTTATTTTAGAAAGTTTGGCTTTCCAAACTTCTAACTGCTCTTTGTGTTTGGCAATGTTATTATGTACTTCTTTCACTAAAGGATTATCGTCATCTACGTGTTTAAAGAAGCTTAGGTTGTTTTCTAATTGTCGAATCTCATCTTTAGTTTCATTTATCTTTTTCGAAATAAAGAAGTGTTCATTTTTAAGTTTTCGCTCATCATCCCGGTTGCTTAAGGTGTTAAGCTTATTTTCAAATTTAATAAGCTCAGCATCTTTTTTGCTTAGGTCTAATTTATTAAACAAACCATCCAAGGTTTTATTAAATTTTTGTTCAATGTTTCGCTTTTTATAAGGGACACGACCAATTTTTTTCCATTCGCTAATGTTTGCCTTAATGGTTTTTAAATCTTCTTTATGATCTCCCGAAAGGTCAAGGTTGTTCATTCTTTCTAGCAGACTTTCTTTAGCTGCGTAATGTTCTTTTTCTTCTTCCTTTTCTTCGTCTTTTTGAGCGTGTAATCTATCAAAGTAATGGTTGCATGCTGCTTTAAACTGTTTCCAGATTTTATCGCTGTATTTTCGTGGTACGTGACCAATTTTTTTCCAATCTGCTTGGATTTTTTTCATCAACGGAGTTGTAGTCTCGGTGTCGTCACTGTCTTTGTTGTCTTCGGCAATTTTTACTAACTCACGCTTCTTTTCTAAATTAGCATACTGCTCTTTTTTCTGATCTTTATAATAAGCATTTTTAGTCCGATTGAATGTGCGAGTAGCATCTTTAAATGCGTTCCAAATTCCTTTATTTAAAGCTCTTGGTACTTTTCCAGCAGCAAAATAGGCATCACGTAATTCTTGTACTTTTTTTATGGCATGTTGCCACGCTTGATGACTAGGCTTGGTATTTTCTGAAATTTGCTTTATCTGGTTAATAAGGTCTTTCTTTACCTCATAATTAGCTTCATATTCCTTTTCTTGCTCTTCTAGGTGTGCATGACGTTTATCATGTATAACCTTAGTGGCTTCACTAAATTTATCCCAAACATCTTCACGATATTCTTTAGCAACAGGACCCACATCTTCTTTCCACATTTTGTGTAGCATTTGCAATTCTCTAAATGCTTTATTGATGTTTTGTTCCTGAGCTAATTCTTCAGCTCTACCTATTAATTTAAGTTTTTGTTCCAGGTTATGTTTAAAATCCATATCTCGGAACTCACGATTTAAATGTAGAAAATCGTAAAAATTTTCAACGTGATGGTGATAATTATTCCATACTAAATTGTACTTATCCCTTGGTATAGCTCCTGCTTCGTGCCAACGTTTTTGTATATCTTTAAAGTGGTTGTAGGTTTTGCCCATGCTTTCTTCAGCATTTAACAAACCTTTTAATTCCTCAATAAGATTTTGCCTTTTTTCAAGGTTGGCATGCAGGTCACGCTTTAAGTTTTTGTAGTGCTTATTGCGTTTTTCTTTATAATCAAAATAAAGAGAATTAAAATCTTTCTTTAGTGGAGTGGTATATTGAAAGTCGATAACGTTTCCACCATCGGCCAAGAATTCTTCCTTTTTTTGTTCTAAAAGCTCATTGAATTTTGAGTTGAATTCTGATCTTATCTCTTCAACTTCATTTTTAATTTTTTGAACAGGATTATCTTTGAGTAACGACTTAAACTCACTGATCAACTCTTTTTTAGAAAGTTCGCTGTAGTCTTTTCCCTCATCTTCTTCCTCATGTTCTTTTTCATCATCATCTGAAGAAGTAATCTCTTCTTCTTCCTCTTCATCTTCTTCCTCAGGTTTTTCGTTTGAAACTTTTTCTGTTTCAGCTTTATCGGAAGTGACTTCTTCTTTAGGTGCAGTTTTTTTTTCTGTTTTTTCCTCAGACAACTTTTCTACTTGTTCTTCGGAAGAATCTTCTTCTGCAGAAAGTTTTTCTTTTGGGGCTTTAGTTTTAGTAGATTCATCAACTAGTGCATTTTCTAATACTTCAGTATCCTCTTTAGAATCTGCTTTGTCAATATCTTTAACCTTTTCTACTTCTTTTTCTGAAGTATTGATGGCTTCATTGTTTTCTGAAACTGTTTTTTTTTCTTTTTCTTTTGCCGTTTTTTCGTCAGACATATCTTTCAATGTTTAGGTTCGTTATTCTTAAAGTGTCAAGATACTAACAACTAAGCAAACGACAAAGGTTCGGTCTTTTTTTTGAAAATATTTAGTAGAAAGTTACGATCGCCAGATTTTCCAAGCTTTTTTTGCCTGATGTTCCAGCATTTTCAATCCGTTACTTGTTCGTGCACCTTGTGCTTTTCCTAATTTTAAAAACTCTGTTTGTGACGGATTGTATATTAAATCAAAAAGCACGTGATTGTCAGTAATGTATTGATAGGGTATGTTTGGGCATTGTGATATATTTGGGAACGTGCCAAGAGGGGTGCAATTTATAATTAAAAAGTAGTTATTTAGTACTTCTCTTGTTAACTCTTGATATGTAATAGTATTTTCAGTTTTTTTACGAGAGACGATTTTATACTGAAAACCCATGGTTTCTAGAACATATTTAATTGCTTTTGAAGCCCCGCCAGTGCCTAGTATTAAAGCCGTTTTTTCTTCAATTGGTAAAAAATTGGCAAGAGATTTTGCAAAACCGTAATGATCTGTGTTATAGCCTTTAAGACTTCCATCATTCTGAAATTTTATAGTGTTTACGGCCCCGATTTCTAAAGCTTCTTTGTCAATCCTGTCTAAAAAAGGGATAATAGACTCTTTATAAGGAATGGTAACGTTAAGTCCTTTTAAATCTTTGGTATTGGAAATTATTTTTGAAAATTCTTCAATATGATCAATATCAAAGTTGTGGTAGGTGTCTGCTCTGTTCTCTTGGTCAAACTTTACAGAAAAAAAGGTTTTTGAAAATGAATAGGAAATGTCTTTGCCTATCAGTCCGTATTTAGCCATTATTTTTGGTTCTTGCTTTATGGTACCAATCTAAACTTAATACGATTAGTATTCCTGCGAAAATAAAGAAAATAGCCCAAAAGGTATCGAAAGAAAATTCTGATGGCCAATATCGGTCGTAACCAGTGATTATTGCACGATCATTGGCGTCATATTTAATATTCCCGAAGGAATTTAATGCATATATTTTTTCTTTCCAAGGCCAAACTACGCCTAGCGAACCCGAAATAAACCCAATTATAACGGCATAGGTGGCTTTTTTAAAGCGTTTCAAGACATATGCCAATAAATGCGAAAGCGATACCAAGCCAACCAATGAACCTATGGAAAAAGAAGCCAAAACCTTAAGTAATTCAATACGTTCTGGGTTGTTTACAAAGCTGAAGTCTAACTGTGCCAAGTCAATAAACGTATCGTACAAGGCATTTACCGAGTCTACCAATAATAAAACATAATTGCCCAAAAGAATTAGTATAAAAGAGCCTGAAAGTCCGGGCAGTGTCATACCGGAAACCCCTATAATTCCACAAAAAAATACAAAAATTAAATTACTGTTCTCTTTGGCAGGTTCTAGGAAACTAATACTGACCCCAGCAATAATACCGCATAGTAGATATGCTACATATTTTCGGTTCCAGTCACCAAAATCTTTGGCTATGTAATAAATAGAACCGATAATCATACCGAAAAAGGTACTCCACACATACAGTTCAAAATGTAATAACAATATATCCAGGATTATGGAGATGCTGAAATAACTAATGATCATGCCTAGGATAAGAAGCCCTAAAAACCGTCCGTTTATATATTGGTAAAAGCTTCTAAAGCGACCATCGAACAATAGCCCGATTGCCTTCCGGTTTATTTTTTGAAGGGAGTAGATAAATTCTTCATAAAAGCCTGCAACAAAAGCGACCACCCCACCAGAAACACCTGGAACTTTATTGGCAGCGCCCATAGCCAGTCCTTTAAGGATTAGCCACATTTTATCGCTAAACGACCTTTCTTCGTACATTTATTTTTTGTTTTTTGAAACGGCTACACGCTCCAATATAAAAATACTTAAAAAGCCTAAGACCATAAAAATAAGAGCATATAGAATTTGTGGATCTTCAGGATACTGTGTGGGTATAATGCTGCGTTCAATGAATGGTACTTCTTCCCCATGAGAGTTTACCCGATATTTCAACACTTCTTTCCAGGGCCATATTTTATTTAGCGCCCCAATCATAAATCCTGTTAAGACAGCTAAAATTAAATTTTTATGATTTTTAAACATCCAATTTAATACACGAGAAAACACTTTTAAGCCTGCAATGGCACCTACTGCAAATATTCCTATTTTTAGGAGAGCTTGCGAAATAAGCTGCCAATTTAAATTGGCAATGCCTTCGCCCAATTGCGAAATAGTGCCAATAATAGCCGTATAGGCTCCTAATAACAGCAGTATAAAAGCACCACTAATTCCGGGTAAAATCATAGCTATAATGGCTACAAAACCGGCAAAAAATAAAAACCAAGTGCTATCTGCTGTTCCCAAGGGCTCTGCCAAGGTGATAGCGTAGGCTGCAACAGCGGCTATAATTAGTGAAATACTGACGATTACATTCCATTTTGTAACTTGTTTTCCTACATATAAAATACTTGCTATAACCAAACCAAAAAAGAAAGACCAGACCAAAATAGGATGGTTGCTCAATAGCCAAGTAATTGTTTTGGCTAGCGATAAAATACTAATTGCAACTCCGGCAAACAAAGCAACTAAAAAAGGGAGATTATAGGCTCTCCAAGCTTTTGAAAAGCTTTCTTTTTTCCAAAGTTTGAAAAAACCAAGGTCGAGTTTGTGAATGGTTTCAATTAACTCTTCATAAATGCCCGAGATGAAAGCGATGGTACCACCTGATACCCCCGGCACCACATCGGCAGCTCCCATAGCTAGACCTTTTGCGGTGATAACTAAGTATTGTATAAAATTACGTTTTGGCATAGCAAAAATTTACTGAATGCCAAAAATACGCAAATTACAAGGAAGGGTTTTTGTGTTTTTCGATTATTTGCTGCACGGAAGGTCGCTGGAAAAAGTTAGGGAACAACTCTTCTATGATGATTACATATTCCCGATTGAACTTCAGTCCATTTTTTAAGTGATAGACCGCCTTTCTTTCTTCAGTTAAAATATTATACAATCCTGCAAACCTAAACTCTATTTCGGCATTTTCTGGATAAAACTCAGAAGCTTGTAGGAGGTTTTTTACAGCTGCTTCAAATTCACCTAATTTCAACAAAAGGTCACAACGACTAAGCCAAGTGTTTAGCTCATAGTTTCCAAGTTCTAAGGTTCTACGATACCCGTGTTCTGCCTCTTCAAATAAATGCAACCTAAGATTAATACGGGCATACCGTTTCCAGTATCGTACATTTTCACTGTCTATATTGATTGCTTTTTCAATATAATAAAGGGATTTTTTGTAGTTCTTCTTTTTAAAATAGTGATCAGTAATCGCTATCCAGCCTTTATCGAGTAACCCATCTTCTTCTACACATTTTGTGTAAAATTGAAGTGCTAACTCGCTGTTTCCTAGTTTTTCATAACATTTACCAATTCGTAATAAAGCAAAGGAGGTAGGGTCGTCTAATCCTAATGTTATGGTGTAGCTTTCAATGGCGTCTTCATATTGCTTCAGCTTTTCTTGTACTTTTCCTTTTTCAAGATAAGCACCAATAAAGCGATCATCGCTAATTATTGCAAAATCAAAAGCTGCCAACGCTTTTTTAAAGTCTTTTAAAATGTAATATTGTTTTCCTACTTGGTGCCAAGCGACTTCACTGTAAGGATTTTTGTCGAGAAAATCGTTTAAGTAATCTATCGCTTCTTCGTGTTGTTCCAAAAATTCAAAACAGTAAATAATATTGTATAAAGCCGAGTAATCTTCTTCGTCGTTTTCAAGGCATTTCATGAAAAATAACTTGGCATTTTCAAAATCTTCCAAAAACAGATATTCCATCCCAATGAGGGCCATAACATCGTTTTCATCATTAGTGATTTCTAATGCTTGTTCCAATAACTGGATGGCATTTTTATGATCGTCACGTCTCGAAAAGATGTTCGCTTTTTGTATATAGACCTCTTGATTAGACTGTTCTAAGGAATATAGTTCATCTAACATTGATTCTGCTACGTCCAGTTCATTTTCAAAAATGTGCATTTCAATCTGAAATAATTTCAAATTGGTTGCAGAAGGGTGTTGCTCCAATCCTAACTTGGTAGCCTTTTTTGCAAGAGCTATTTTTCCGTTCTCAAGGTAAAATTGAATAATGTCCTCAAACTCTTCCGAATCGAAAAAAAAGACACTGTTTGTCTTCAACATAGATTCAAAGCGGGAGAGGGAGAAGTTGTCGTGCTCGTTTGGAGGTAATTGCATACGGAACGTTTTACAGTTTCTTCTATTTTAAAGATACTAATGTAATGGGGTATTCAATAGTTATGCCGTGTTTGTTGTTAACAGGCTTATTAACAGAAGGATTTAAGATTTAAATTGCTGAAAATCAACTATTTATTGTTGAATTATTGTTCTTAAATCTCATTAAGTACGCCTGTTATAATGTCACAGCCTTGCTTAATTTCTTCTTCCGAAATGGTTAGAGGTGGGGTGATTCTGACAGCTCGCGGTTCAAAAAGGAGCCAAAAAAGGATTAAATTTTTACGTTTACAACGTAAAATAACTTCGGAAGCGATTTCAGCAGAATCCATAATTAAAGCCAGCATTAAACCTTTACCGCGAATTTCTTTAATAAGAGGATGTTTTAATAATTTTCTAAAAAGGAGCTCTTTCTGATGTGTTTTGACAATTATATTACTTTCTGTAATTTCTTGTAAAGTAGCCAAAGCGGCAGAAGCAATAACAGGATTGCCGCCAAACGTGGTAATGTGTCCCAGTTTTGGGTTATCTTTCAGTAAGGCCATATGTTCTTGCGAGGCTGTAAAAGCACCAATAGGAAGGCCACCACCCATTCCTTTTCCCATGACCAAAATATCGGGAACCACGTCAAAATGTTCAAACCCAAAAAGCTTACCAGTTCGGCCAAAACCTGGCTGCACTTCATCTAAAATTAAAAGCGTTCCAGTTTCATTACAGCGCTCACGGACTTTCTGTAGGTACCCATTCTCAGGGAAAATAAAGCCTGCACCGCCTTGAATGGTTTCCAAAATTACCGCCGCAGTTTTTTGTGTTATCTTATCAAGGTCGTCAATATTATTAAAGCGTATAGGGAGGCAATCAGGTACTAAAGGCGCAAATGGTTTTTTTCTGTCTTCAAACCCCATCACACTCAAGGCACCAAATGTGTTTCCGTGATAGGCATTGTGGGCGTATAAAATTTCAGATCGTTCGGTTACACGGCGTGCTAACTTTAAAGAAGCATCAATAGCTTCAGCACCACTGTTAACCAAATATGTGGTTTCTAGTGGAAATGGTAATTGGTTTGCTAAAAGTTTGGTCAACTCTACTGCAGGTTGTTGTATAAACTCGCCATATACCATCACATGCAGATATTTGTCAAGCTGTTTTTTTATGGCTTTTATAATACGTGGATGACGATGTCCTAAACTACAAGCTGAAACACCCGCAATAAAATCAAGATGTTTATTGCCATCAGTGTCAACTATAAAACTGCCTTCGGCATGAGAAATTTCCAAAGCCAATGGATGTGAGGTGGTTTGAGTTTGGTATTTAAAAAAATCTTCTTTCATAGTCTTTCTGCATCTTTTTTTAATTCTCTTGTTCTTCAGAAGAGTTGCCTTGTGATTTTTTTTTAGGGTCGGGAGGTTTTCGTAATGAATCGTTTTGAATACTGTCTGTTTCCCGTGTCATTGGTTTCGGGTCGTCTTCTCGGTTTTGAAAGTCTTTCGCTTTAAGCTTAGATTGTTCAGGAATATCCATCTCATCTTCGGAAACATCATCAAAAAATTCACCCTCGTCTTCAGGTAAACGAATTCCTTTAATTTTTGGTAGAATAGGAGCAGGTTTGTCTTTAAAAAGGTCTTCTACTTTTTGTAAGCGTTCTTCACCCCGCCAATTAAAACCTGGTAAAATACGTGCATTTTCAGGAAATTGAGACGGAGGATATAATTTTCCGTCAACATTCTTTAAGAAACGGACCCCGGTGATTTCCTGACTTTCCAAATACATTTGTATATCGCTAGAAAGCGTATTGTTAATGCCTACTAATTCATCCTTTTCATTTCTAGAGAAAAAGATTACCTCAGCATTTTTATGAATATTGACGGTGTCTAATTCATTATCTGTAAATAACCCAATAAGGCGTTCGCCTTTTACTTGGTTGTATCCTGCACTGTCTTTTTGAATTAAAAACGCATTATTGAAAACTTTGAGCGTATCCAATTTCTCCGTTTTACTATTAGAAAGTATATGAATTGTATCGCCCGTCATTTGATTTTCACCACTCCATAAAATTGGATTTCGAAGCAGCTTGGTAATTCCTGCTTTCTGATCTACAAAGATAGAGTCGCTTTTACCACTAGTGGGTTGTTCGCCTTCTAAACCGCGTTTAAACATACGCGCACGATAAAATCCTTTTATAATGCGGTTTTCAGGCTTCCCTGTAACTTGTAATGTGTCGGCGTGTACATAAATGGAGTCTTGATCCCGTAGCGTAACTGCCACTGCACGTTTTGTAATAAAAACGGAATCTTTTTCACGAAACACTTCCGCATAATGCCCACGAATAATACTTTTATTTACAGTATCGAGCACTTTAATATTATTGGTTGCCGAAGCAAAGCTTTTGTTTTGGTCAAAATAAATACTATCGCCATATAGAATTCTATTTTCGTAATCTACACGAGAATTTTTTACAAAATGACCTGTTTTTGCACGGGTATCATAATATCCACGATCACAATAAATGGTGCTACTTTCGGTTTTTATAGTTGAAGGACCATATAAATAAGCACCTCCCGTTTCAGAATAAAAATCTAGTTGGGGTGAATTTACCGTATAATCTGGATTACTAATAACTACATCTGAAAGGAATTGGTATTTTTTTGCTTCGGCGTAATATCGTCCCACTTGGCTTGTTAAGGTGCTTGCTGTGTCTCTAACGGTCCCACCAGTACGGTAATACGCTTGTTGCTTTATACGGTCAAAATAAAGGGTGTCAGTCTTTAAGGTTGTCTTGGGGTCTTTGAAGAGCACATCGCCACTGGCAAAAGCAAACTGAGTGTTACCATTATATTCAGCATACTTGCTATCTAGTGTAACCGTATCAGCTTGGTTTATCTTTACATTCCCGTATGCTTTTACAAAATTATCATTTAAATATACATAGGCTTGGTCACACCACATTTCGACTCCTTCGTGAACAATATACACTTGTCCAGTATCGTCTTTTGTGTAAATAGCAGCATTGGGTAATTCAGGTCTGATTTCAAGGTAGCCAGACTCAATATCCACTTTTGTTTTCTTAGGCTCATCTTGCGCATATAGCGTTATTCCGAAGAAAAAACAAAGTAGTATGTTTATGGATACTTTCAATATGTAGTTGCTTTTATACGCTTACGTAACGTGCCTTAACCTAGAAAAAGTATACTATCGCTTAATTGTTTGCACTCTGTCAGGTCCTACGGAAACAATTTTAATTGGAGTTTCTAGTTCTTTTTCTAAAAATTCGATATAGTCATTTAGCTCTTTTGGAAGCTGTGATGCATCGTTCATTTTAGTTAAATCTTCTTTCCATCCTTTCATTTCGGTATAAACCGGAGTTAAATTTTCGGCTTCGATGTTGTACGGTAAATGTTCAATTATTTCACCTTTGTACTTATAGGCAGTACATACTTTTAGTTTTTTGAAACCACTTAGTACGTCGCCTTTCATCATCATTAGTTGGGTGACTCCGTTTACTTGCACTGCGTACTTTAAAGCTACTAAATCGAGCCAACCGCATCGTCTAGGACGACCAGTTGTAGCGCCAAATTCATTTCCTACTTTGGCCATTCGTTCACCGTCTTCATCAAAAAGCTCGGTAGGGAAGGGGCCACTTCCAACACGCGTGGTGTAGGCTTTAAAAATTCCATAAACCTCCTTAATTTTACCTGGTGCAACTCCTAATCCTGTACAAGCTCCAGCAGCTGTGGTGTTTGATGAAGTTACAAACGGGTAGGTGCCAAAATCTATATCTAATAATGAGCCTTGGGCGCCTTCGGCTAAAATAGTTTTATTTTCTTTTTGAGCTTTATGTAAATACTCTTCACTATCAATGAAGGTTAATGATTTTAAAACTTCGATTGCTTCGAAGAATTCAGATTCTAATTCAGCTAAATTGTATTGTATGTCTACATTATAGAAATCAATCATCGCTTCATGCTTATTAGCAAGGGTACGATATCTTTCTTTCCAATCGCTTAATTCTAAATCTCCCACGCGAATTCCATTTCGTCCAGTCTTGTCCATGTACGTTGGACCAATACCTTTAAGCGTAGAACCTATTTTTGCTTTTCCTTTTGAAGTTTCACTAGCAGCATCTAATAATCTGTGTGTTGGTAATATAAGATGTGCTTTACGTGAAATAAGCAGTTTCTTGTTAATATCAAGGTTGAACTGAGAGAGGTTGTCTAATTCTTTTTTGAAAATAACAGGATCTATTACTACTCCGTTACCAACTAAGTTTACGGCATCTTTGTGGAAAATACCACTAGGAATAGTGTGTAAAACATGTTTTATGCCGTCGAATTCAAGTGTGTGACCCGCGTTTGGGCCACCTTGAAAACGTGCAATTATATCATAGTTTTTGGTAAGAACATCGACGATTTTTCCTTTTCCTTCGTCGCCCCATTGTAATCCAAGTAGTAAGTCTACTGCCATAATGTATTATTGATTGGTCTGTTTTCGGTTTCCGTAGAAATAAAGAGAATGCTTTGTAATCTCAATATCAAAAACCTCTTCGATTGTTTTCTTAATAGTTTGTATACGCGGATCGCAAAATTCAATCACTTCGCCATCAGATAAAATTACGTGATCGTGTTGTTTATCAAAATATGATTTTTCGTAATGCGCCTGATTTTGACCAAACTGATGTTTACGCACTAAACCACATTCTAACAACAACTCAATAGTATTATAAAGTGTTGCACGACTAACGCGGTAGTTTTTATTTTTCATATTGATATAAAGGGATTCTATATCAAAATGTTCTTTCTGATCGTAAATTTCTTGAAGTATGGCATAGCGTTCTGGTGTTTTACGATGCCCTTTTTCTTCAAGGTAGGCCGTAAACACATTTTTAACTATTGCCTGGTTATTTTTCTCAGTTTTGGTGCTCATATCAAAGATGCAAAGTTACTCATTTTAAACTCGTGTAACTTTATCTATTCCGTTTATTTTTTTCAATTTCAGAACTAGATTGTCCAATACATTTTTATTTTTTACCACTACAGTTATTTTTCCATTGAAAACCCCGTCATCACTATCAAAATGAACACCTCTCATATCTATGTTCATATTATTTGATATTAGTTTGGTGACATTGTTAACGAGTCCAACTGCATCGATTCCTGTTATCACCAACTTAGCTTTAAACTCACGTTGGGTAGAATCAATCCATTTGGCTTTCATAATACGGTAATTGTAGTTGCTCTGCAGTTGCAGTGCATTAGGACAGTTTTGTTTATGTACTTTTATGCCTTCATTTACAGTGACGAAACCAAATACATCGTCCCCAGGAATAGGATTACAACAATTCGCCATTTTGTAATCCAACTTTTCTTCTTCTTTGCCAAAGACAAGTTGATCATATTTTTCAGTAATTTCCTCTTTGTTTACATCTTGAGGTTTATCTGGTTTTCGTATTTTATTTTTAAAGAAATTTACAAAAGCATTGCTTCGCGAAGCAGCAAAGTCTTTTAATTTTTGATTATCAATTATACCAGCACCTACACGATAAAAGAGATCTAAACTAGTTTTTACTTTAAAAAAAACGACTAATTGATTAATGGTTTTTTCGTCTAAAGTAATTTTCAGCGATTTTAATTTACGTGCTAATACAGCTTTCCCTTCTTCGGCAATTTGCTTTTTCTCGTCTTTTAACGATGATTTTATTTTTGAGCGAGCCCTACCTGTGGTTACATAATCAAGCCAGTTAGCAGAGGGGTTACTTTTTTCTGAAGTAATAATCTCTACTTGATCACCACTTTTTAGTACGTGGCTTAAGGGAACTAACTTTCCGTTTACTTTTGTCCCTCTAGTATGCATTCCTACTTCGGTATGTACTTGAAAAGCAAAATCTAAAGCAGTGGAGCCTTTGGGTAAAGAAAATAAGTCGCCTTTAGGTGTAAATACAAATATTTCTTTTGCATACAGATTTAGTTTAAATTCTTCGACAAAATCTACAGCACTGATTTCAGAATTTTCAAGCGTTTCTTGTAACTTATTTAGCCAATCATCAAGCCCGCCGTCTTCTTTTTCTTTGTTTTTGTATTTATAATGGGCGGCGTAGCCTTTTTCGGCAATTTCGTTCATACGTTCGCTGCGAATCTGTACTTCTACCCATCTACCTTTTGGTCCCATAACGGTAATGTGAAGAGCTTCATAACCAGTAGATTTCGGTGAAGAAATCCAATCTCGTAAGCGCATTGGGTTGGGCCTAAAGTGATCGGTTACAATTGAGTATATTTTCCAAGCGAGAAATTTTTCATTTTCAAGATCACTTTTATAAATAATACGCACAGCAAACTTATCGTACACTTCATCAAAACTCACGTTTTGAGCAATCATTTTTCTTCGGATGGAAAAAATTGATTTTGGGCGGCCTTTTATTTCATAATTTAAATTTTCTGAATCAAACGAATCTTTCAGGGTTTTGGAAAAAGCTTCAATATAAGCATCTTGTTCTTCCTTACTATCCCTTATTTTACTATGAATATCATTATAAACTTCAGGCTCTGTATATTTTAAGCCTAAATCTTCGAGTTCAGTTTTAATGTTATATAATCCAATGCGGTGAGCCATTGGAGCATAAATGTATAATGTTTCCGAAGCAATTTTAACCTGTTTGTGTGCTGGCATGCTATCCATTGTCTGCATATTGTGCAAACGATCAGCAATTTTTATGATGATAACCCGAATATCTTCATTAAGCGTGAGCAACATTTTTCTAAAATTCTCAGCCTGTAACGATACGTCTTTGTCGTACGGCATATTAGAGATTTTAGTTAAACCATCTACAATGCGAGCCACGGTTTCTCCAAACAGTTGTTCTAAGTCTGTTAAAGTGTATTGGGTATCTTCTACTACATCGTGAAGTAAAGCTGCAGCAATAGAAGTTGCATCCAGCCCAATTTCGGCAGCTACTATTTTCGCTACGGCTATTGGGTGAAATACGTACGCCTCACCACTTTTTCGCCGTTGGTCCTTGTGGGCATCTACGGCTACATCAAAAGCACTTCTAATTAGTTTTTTATCATCCGCAGTAAGGTTGCGGTAACTAATTTTAAGCAATTTTTTATACTCCTTGGCGAGTTGTTTCTTTTCGGCTTCTATAACGGCTTCGGTCATAAACTAAATGTACAATTTCAATATGTATTAAACAACAAAAGTTTTGTAGTTTCTTGAGTAATTGACTTTGAATTTGAGAAATTATATATTTTTGATCTAATACCCTAAAACAAAATTAACATTAACGTATCTTTAAAATCACAACTCATGTAAAGTAGTTACATTTGTGTGAATCGTTACAGACTGTATGCCAACAAAAACTATCCCGTACCAAGAAACCAATTATTTTTCAAGTTTAATTTGTGATTATCTTGCTGAAAAAGATGCGTTAAACCCGTTCTTTGGAAATTTCCCAAAACTGGAAAATTTCAGCAAACAGATTGAAAAAAAACAAGGCTTTACACAGGAATCTAGGGAGATATTAGTTGAATCCTTAAAAAAACAATATATAAACGTTTCCATTTCAAAAGAAACACGCGATAACATTCAATCGCTTTCAAATGAGAAAACCTTTACTATTACTACTGGACATCAACTTAACTTATTTACTGGCCCGCTTTACTTTTTATACAAGATATTTTCAGTTATTAATCTTTCAGAAAAGCTAAACAAAAAACATCCTGAAAATCATTTTGTACCCGTCTATTGGATGGCAAGTGAAGACCATGATTTTGAAGAAATAAACTATTTTAATTTCGAAGGCAAAAAAGTACAATGGAACCGAGAAGCGTCTGGAGCGGTAGGAGAGTTGTCCACTAACGGATTAAATGAGGTGCTAGAAGTAGTACATGCTAAATTAGGGAATAGCGAACACGCACAATATTTAATTGAGCTTTTTAAGGAAGCTTATACTAAATACAAGACACTTTCCGACGCCACAAGATACTTAGCCAATGAATTGTTTAAGGACTACGGATTGGTAATTATAGACGGAAATGATGCTTCACTCAAAAAAGCGTTTATCCCGTATGTTAAAAAAGAACTAACCGAAAATTTATCCTATAAAAAGGTAACCGAGACCACAAAAAAATTGACCAATTTAGGTTATGCTGAACAAGTACACCCGCGAGAAATCAATTTATTTTACTTAACAGAAGGACTTCGCGAACGCATTATTGAACGAGGAGGAATATTTTACATCAACGAAACCGAACTATCTTTTTCAAAAGAAGAATTGTTAGAGCAATTAGAAAATCACCCAGAACGGTTTTCACCCAATGCTTTACTTAGACCACTATTTCAGGAGGTGGTATTGCCCAATTTATGTTATGTAGGCGGTGGCGGCGAGTTAGCGTATTGGTTTCAGTTGAAAGATTATTTTGAATCGGTTGAAGTGCCATTCCCTATATTATTACTTCGAAATTCAGTTTTGCTAATGCCTTCTAAGCTTTCAGAAAAGCTAGAAAAGTTGGAAGTTTCAGTAGAAGATTTATTTTTGAAACAACACGAACTGAAAACAAAGCATACGAAGCATCTTTCAGAAATTAATATTGATTTTTCAAAACAACGCAAATATCTTCAACAACAGTTTAAAGACTTATACACAATAGCTGAAAAAACTGATGCTTCCTTTTTAGGAGCTGTGGGCGCCCAAGAAAAAAAGCAATTAAATGGGTTAGATAATCTAGAAAAGCGTTTGCTAAAAGCACAGAAACGTAAACTTGCTGATGAATTAAAGCGGTTAACCGCCATTCAAGATACCTTATTCCCAAAACAAAGTTTGCAAGAACGTACTATGAATTTTTCAGAATTTCATCTAGAACATGGCAATGTATTACTTTCTGAAATTAAAGAAAACTTAGATCCGTTAGTCAATGAATTTACAGTATTAGAAGTGTAAAACTTCGATACAAGTTAGTTGAAACTGCTGTTTTAATAAAACAACTCAGCCATCATAAAATTAGATTACAGATATTGATTTTAAAACAACAAAGTTGGTCTTTAAAATCGTACAGATAACACCGAAATAAATAATTTTTAGGTAGCTGAGCGTAGTCGTGGTCTACATTGTCGCTAACCTGCTGTTAAACAGGTAATCTTCATAAGTATCGTTGTAATGAACTTTCTTCTCGATTGACTTGATTACTTCTACAGCAAAGTCGGTTTTGTACATTTCACCCATCACATTTAGGCCGCCGGGACTAAACACGTTTATTTCCATGAGTTTGTCACCGACAATATCAATACCTACTAAAAACATGCCGTCTTGCACTAATTTTGGACGAACAATTTCTGCCAGTTCAAGAATCTGATCGGTCATTTTAACTTTCTGCGGCTTTCCACCGGCGTGAATGTTACTACGAATATCTCCACTAGCATTTACGCGTTGCATAATGGCATATTTTCCATCTGCAGATTGTAAAGGCACGCCGTTCATTAAAAACAAACGGGTATCACCATTTTTAGCTTCTGGAAGATATTCTTGAGCAATTACGAAGCCATCACGACAAATAGCATCAATCGTTTGGGATAGATTCTTTTCACTTTTACTATCCATCATAAATACGTTTTTCCCTCCCGATCCTTGTAAAGGCTTTAAAATCATTTTCTGCTTTTGCTCTTTAAAAAAATCTTTTATTTCTTGTTGATCACGTGTAATAATGGTTTTCGGGCGTAATATTTCAGGAAAATGCTGAAAATACATTTTGTTTACAGCACTGGCTAATGTACTAGGATGATTTAATACCAAAACTTTATCTTGCATAGCTATTTCTCCAAAAATAAAGGCTGCATTCTGAGCCCATTCACGTTCATCAATTTCATCAGAAGGATCGTTTCGTAGAAAAAGAACATCTAATTCTGCAGAGGTAATTTTAGTAAACTCTTCTTTTTGAACAGCTTTAAAATATGTTTCTTGATTATTGAACTTTTTTCCAGTTATAGTTTTGCAACGAGCGGAAAGATGCCCATCACTGGCATATGCCAATTCGCCTACACCAATAAAAAATACATTGTGGTCTCTTTTATAAGCAGCATACCCTAGTGCCGGAGTTGTATAATTAGGCTTTTCGGTAACATGGTCGTTAATGATAAATGCAATTTTCATAGTTTTTTAGTTTAGCAATTCGGTTAAGTGTATTCCATCTTTCAATTTTTGAAGGCGTTTTTTTGCAATATTTCTTTCTAAAAAGCGAGGTAAAACAGGTTTTTGAATAATATTTCGGTGTAATAACTCTTCAATTAAGTTTACATGATTGGTATTGAACTTACCGGTGTATAGGGTTTCTATATTTCCGCCGTCTTTAATGTAATCCATAATATTTAATAATCCAGCAAGGTAAACGGCATCTTTAATAAGACCGCCGCCTCGGTAAATTCGCATAGTAATGTAATAGGATGTGTATTCGGTAAAATTATAAGTGTTGTGGAGCATATCAAACGTGTCGATAAAGGATGCTCCGTTAACTAATGAATTTGCGGCTTCTACACGACCGGCCAATAGCCGTAATCTGTTAATCGTGAGTCCATTTACTAAATATTCGGCTAATACGGCTAGCCCTTCTTGCAACTTATCATACCCAGAAAAACCTGCATACATTTGTTGTAAAGGTTGTCTTTTTCCGTTACAGTAGGTTAGAATATGTGTAGCTACCTCGTGTTGAACCAAAGCATCACAGCGACTAGCATCCATAGAGAGTTTATCACTAATTAATAATTTGGTTTTTGACACCATAATTCCTGCAACGTCTTTCCGTATTTCGAGACCTAATTCGAGTTTTGGGAACTTTTCTTGATAGTAATCAATTTCTTCTTGCGCATATTTAGCAAACTCATGGCAATCAAATCGATTCATATCACTGCGATCATCTGGATTTGGGAATTTTTTCAAAATAGCTGCGGCACCTTCTAAAACTTCGGGTTTAATAGTGCCATATAGGCTTTCTCCTATAAAACGAAAATTATCGGTACCCCGTTCTTCAAGCATGGTTAATTGCTTTTCAATCTCTAAACGCTTATCCCGTAAAATAAATGACAGCGTAGGATCGTCTACTTTATCGATTGGTAGCTGATATAGTTTTCGCTTTTCTTGTTCGGGGTCTAATGCAATAAGCCGGTAATTAAAAGCAGGTTTTTCTTTAAATTTATTCTCTTTAAATCGTTCCCATTCCTGCGTTGCATTTACCGGAGTGGTACGAAGTAAAAAAGACATGCGTTCGCTAATTTCAGCTAATTCTTGATCTGCTTGTAACGTAATTCTATCTAGATTGGTTTTACCTAGCATTAGGTAATGATTAAAAGGATTCGAGGTTTGTACCCGAATAAACTCATAGACTGCACGTTTTACTATTTCTGAAAAACGAGAACTGAATTTCCTATAAAAAATAGAAAATAGTTGGTTTTCTTCTGGGCGTTCATAAATAGTTGGAATACCTAAACCTATTATAAGCGCACCAGATTCTTTACTTTCATCAATTTCAATGAGTGGATCCAAATGTTCTGGATGCCGAGAATGCGTATCACTTACCGTAGCAGATATTTCTGGATAAATAACGCGGAGTTCATCAAACCCTTCTTTAAAAGCAGCTATTGTTGCTGGGGCTTTAGCTTCAGGACAAAAGATTTCAAACTCTGCATCGTGATCCTGTCGTAAGGGCCACATTTCAATAATTAAAAAAGCATTTAATTGTTTGGAGATAGTTTTTGATATACATTCTAACAAATTTGTAATATCAACAGTGTCTTTTACTACAAGATAAGAAGCTTGTGTTTTTAAAAGACCTGAAAAATTAATGTCTTTTTCTTTATACCTATATACGCATATATAGGGCAGGAGTTTATCAATATGTAATTCTCCTCCTTCAGTAATTTTTTCACTTACTGGAAGTTCTTCTTCAAGATTTTTGCAAATAGTATTGATTAGCTTTTCTGAAATCATAGTAATTAAATTTACTATAATTAAAATTCAACCACGATTTATGAAATTGTATTTAGTAAAAAATTAACTGCAAACGTTAGAAGAAATAAAAAGAAAAGGAGCTTTAGAGGTTTATTTCCTGTTGTTGTAAATAGTTGAGAGTATTAGGCCCTTCGTTAAAAAGCAAATCTAAAATGGATAAGTTGGGTAGAAACCCATGTTTGGTTTCAAAAACTTGATAGTATGGCGCTAATTGAAATGATTTTTCTTTTTTAGCTTTTGCCAAATACCGTAGGTTTTTAACGTTGTCTGGTTGTTTAATATATTCTTCTGTGTAAGAAATAGAAGGTTCTAACTCTATTAATTCACAAATAGTATCAAAAATTTGAAGGTTATGATCTAACAAACTTGAAACTTTTTTATTGAATAATGGATACAGTTCATCTTCATAAAACTCAAAGAAAGGCGAAGTGCGGTAGGCAGTTTCGAGAGATTTCCAATGTTGTGATTGCCAAGGGAATTCATTTTCAACGACTATATCTTTAGACTTTTGGCGTTCGCCGGTATGTTTTATAGGGACATTCAATAACAACTTTCCATTGCTATGTGCTATGTATGCCCGTGTTCGGTACGATTGTTTTTGGTAATTTCCCGATACTTCAAAATTTACTTTTTCAGCTTGACTTATCGCCACCATCTGTGCAATGGAAGGAAAGTAAGTTGGATGTACTAAAATGGATTCCATTTTAAAAAAATTAGCTGCTGTAAATACAGAAGAATTTTCTTTTTACTTATTTTTTAGCGCTCTTCTTTCTTCTTTTTCTGAAGAAATCAAAAGCAAACCAAATACCTAACAGAACTAAGAAATAAGAAAGGTAAGATACAGGTTTTCCGCTACCACCAACAGTTGTAAATAAACGTTCCCACCGAATTTTATTCATAATACCTTGCTTCGTTCCATCCCAGCTCATCCAAATAAATACAGGTTTACCAACTACGTGGTTAAAAGGTACGTAACCCCACATACGAGCATCTTGTGAGTTATTACGGTTGTCACCCATCATCCAATAGTAATCTTGTTGAAAGGTATAACTGCTAATAGGATTTCCATTAAGTAATACTTGGTTTCCGGAAGTGGTAATTTTATTGTCAACTCCTAATTCGCTTCCTTCATATACTTCGATAATACGACGGTAAAAAGGTATCGATTCAAGGTTTATGTCAACTGTCGTACCTTTCTTCGGAATATAAATGGGTCCAAAATTGTCTGCATTCCACTTGTAACGATCATCTTGTGGAAAAACTCCAGCATCAAACTCACCCTTTTCTTTTTTTAATCGGAAAACCTCGGCAATATTTGGATTTTTCTTGAGCTTGCTCAGCGCTTCTTCAGAAACGGCTGGTAAAAAATAGGCTTTAAGCTTTTCGTCATAACCAATACCATCAGTGATATCGTATTGATCCCTAAATATATTGGGGTTTATTTTACCTTTTGTTCTAAATGCATAAGAAAACTGAATTTTAGAACGATCGGGTAAATCGTTTAATTTTCCGTCAATATAAACGTAACCATCACGAATTTCTAAAGAATCACCAGGCAAACCAACAGAGCGTTTTACGTAATTGGATTTTTTGTCAATTGGTTTATATGCATGGCCTTTTGGTGGCGGGCCTATATCTTCAAACTCATCAATTGGCCAGTTAAATACAACAATGTCATTACGTTCAATATCTTGAAAACCTGGAAATCTAAAATACGGTACTTGAGGTTTTGGAATGTATGACTTTGTTTTTACTACCGGTATGGTGTCGTGAACCATTGGGAATGAAAGGGGTGTCATTGGTGCTCGAGCTCCATAATGGAACTTACTTACAAACAGAAAATCGCCAACTAACAACGTTTTCTCTAAAGATGCTGTTGGAATGGTAAACGGCTGCATAAAATAGGTATGTACAATCGTTGCAGCAACAACAGCAAACAAAATTGAACTAACCCATTCTCCAGCAGCAGTGCGTGGTTTTAAACTTCTTTCTTCAATATAAGTTACATCTTGGGTGTAGTTTATATAAAAGAGGTATAATCCTAATGTGATAATAGCTAAAAAAGTATCTGCATTACTGTTTCGTCCAAAACTACGTAAGGTTTCTACCCAAACTACAGGAAACATAATTAAGTTTACAATAGGGATGAAGAGTAGAATAGTCCACCACCAAGGGCGGTTAATAATTTTCATTAAAACTACTGCATTGTATACAGGAACAGCCGCTTCCCAAGCTTGTCTTCCAGCTTTAATGTATAACTTCCAAGTACCTAAAAAATGGATTACTTGTACTAATAGGAAAAATAATAACCAACCTGTCCAACTCATATTTTATATTTTTCTGAAGAAATGTATTCCTTCTTTTAGTCAATTTAATTTAAAACATCTTGCAATACTACGAAATTCCCAAGACATCTTTCATCGTGTAAACACCGCTTTCCTTTTTAGCCAGCCATTCGGCAGCAAGAATAGCGCCTTTAGCAAATCCATCGCGGGTATGCGCTTCATGTTTTATTGAAATAGTATCAATTTTTGAGCTATACTCCACACTATGTGTTCCTTTAACATCACCTTCTCGTTTTGCAGTGATAGGTATTGTTTTTTCTGAAGTTTCATCCAACTTCCAATTTTCTTTACCGGTATTCTTGATAATCCCTTCTGCAATAGTGATAGCTGTACCACTTGGTGCATCTTTTTTTTGTGTATGGTGAATCTCTTCTACTGAAACATCATATTCATCCCACGGAGCCATTAATTTAGCAACATAATCATTAATGCTGAAAAATAAATTAACTCCCACACTAAAGTTGGACGCATAAATGAAGCGTGCGTTACGGTCTTCACATTTTTTTAGCACTTTTTTATAATCATCTAACCAACCTGTGGTGCCACAAACTACTGGAATTCCTTCTTTAAAACATCGAGTTATATTTTCAACCGCAGCTTCAGGAACTGAAAACTCAATAGCGGCATCGGCATTTTCTAAAGTGCCTTCTTCAAAATCACTACTTAGTTTGTACACAATCTCGTGGCCTTTATCAATTGCTAGTTTTTCAATGGTTTTACCCATTTTTCCGTATCCTAAAAGTGCTAATTTCATTATAACTTAAATCGAAATGACAAACCATAATTGGCTTGTGTATTAATTGAGTTTACTTCAAAATTGGGGGAAATTGAAAGATCTTCGGTAACGTTATATTGCTGTAGGTGAGCGTCCACGTTGGCATCAATTATATTTAGCATATAAACTAAAACAACTGCAATAATACTGTAATCTTTGTTCGTTTTTGCATTACGTTGGGCATCAATTAGCCGTTCGGTAGAAATGCCTTGAAATTCATCGTCTTCAAAGCCAGCTAACCTTCTTTTATAGGCGTCTCTAAACTGATTATAGTCATCGTCATTTTTTAAATAAAAATATACGCCTGTGGCCATTCCAGCATATATTATCGGAATTTTCCAATATTTTTTATTGTAGGCTTGCCCTAATCCAGGGACTACTGCTGAGTAGAAAGCAGCTTTTGAAGGTGCTAATGGATTATAAGGTTCTTTATCTATAACAGTGTCTTTTATAACAATAGCTTCCTTTTTTTCAGAGACAATTACGCTATCTTTTTGCACAGCAGTAGAATCAACTTCTTGTGCAAAAGCTGCTGTGGCTATTATAAGAAATAGGATATTTAAAAGCTTACTGTTCACTTTTCAGTACCTTGAGAATACGTTGGAAATCTTCTTTGTTTTTAAAAGGAACTACTAATTGTCCTTTGCCTGACTTTGAAACTTTTACATTAACTTTAGTTTCTAAGAGATCTTCCAACTCCTTTCTGCCTTTATTGGCAAATTGAGGTGTAGCTTTTTTAACTGGCTTTGTTTGCTTCTCATCACCAGATTTATAGGATCGCACTAGAGCTTCGGTGTCTCGAACAGATAGTTTGTTACTGAGTATTTTTTCGTAAATATCTAATTGATGATCAGGATCATCAACATTAATTAAAGCTCGCCCATGTCCCATAGAAATAAAACCATCCCGCATTCCCGTTTGGATTATTGGGTCTAACTTAAGAAGACGAAGATAATTAGCTATAGTCGATCTGTTTTTTCCTATCCGATCACTTAACTCTTCTTGCGTAATTTCAATTTCTTCGATTAATCGTTGATACGAAAGTGCAATTTCAATAGGGTCTAAGTCTTGACGTTGAATGTTTTCAACTAAAGCCATTTCTAATGACTCTTGATCGTTTGCAATTCGAATATATGCAGGAATACGATCTAAGCCTATTAGTTTGGAAGCTCTATAACGACGCTCTCCACTAACTAATTGGTATTTATTGAATCCTAATTTTCGAACGGTTATAGGTTGAATAACACCTAATTCCTTAATAGAAGAAGCCAATTCACGAAGAGTTTCTTCGTTAAAGCTAGTTCGTGGTTGAAATGGATTTACTTCAATTGTTTCCAGTTCCAACTCAACAATGTTACCAACTACTTTATCTGCATTTTCATCTTCAGCAGATTTTATATCGTTTGAGGGGTCATTCAGCAAAGCTGAAAGTCCTCGCCCTAAGGCTTGTTTTTTAGTTGCTTTCGCCATCGATCATTTCTAATTTTTCTCAATTAACTCTTGTGCCAAACTTAAGTAATTATTGGCGCCTTTACTACTAGCATCATAGCTAATGATACTTTCGCCATAGCTTGGTGCTTCACTTAAACGCACATTTCGCATAATGATTGTCTTAAACACCATTTCGTCAAAATGCTTTTTAACTTCATCTACCACTTGGTTAGAAAGTCGTAAACGTGAATCGTACATGGTCAATAATAATCCTTCAATATCAAGATTGTTGTTGTGTATTTTTTGAACACTTTTAATAGTGTTTAAGAGCTTACCTAGCCCTTCCAAAGCAAAATATTCACATTGAATTGGAATAATAACTGAATCAGCTGCTGTTAAGGCATTTAGTGTGAGCAATCCAAGTGATGGCGCACAATCTATTAAAATATAATCGTATTGCTCCTTTAAGCTTGTAATTGCGTTTTTGAGCATCGATTCACGCTTGTCTTGATCTACCAATTCAATTTCTATGGCCACCAAGTCTATGTGTGCTGGAATTAAATGCAAATTTGGAGAGGACGTCTCCATAATGGCATCTGCAGCAGATATGGTGTGTTCCAGAATCTGGTACGTGCCTTTTTCAACTTCTTCTACATCAATACCTAATCCCGAAGTCGCATTGGCCTGGGGATCGGCATCAATAAGTAAAACTTTTTTCTCTAAAACGCCTAAAGAGGCAGCTAAATTTACCGAGGTAGTGGTTTTTCCCACGCCTCCTTTTTGATTGGCAATTGCTATTATTTTACCCATTAAGTCTTTTATGGTTTAAAGGCTAAAAATACGATTAATTATGCGGACATAAAATCATTTTTGTTAACAGGAAGTGAACATTCTATGTTTTTAAAATTAATGCTAGAATATAGGGTTAGAGTTTTTCGAGGTAACATGTTTTATTTTAAAATCTTACGACTTATTTTTTTTAGAACGAATCATCATCTCCAGCATATCCCACATTTCATCTGGTACATCTTCTAGCAAGTTCATCTGTCCGGCACCTTTTAGCCATTCGCCTCCATCTATAACAACTACTTCACCATTTAAATAAGCTGAAAAATCTGAAACCAAATAAGCGGCTAAGTTTGCCAATTCTTGGTGATCACCCACTCGTTTTAGAGGCACTTTTTTCGCTAAATCGAATTTCTCTTTTAAATCGCCTGGCAACAAACGGTCCCAAGCACCTTTTGTAGGGAACGGTCCTGGAGCAATAGCATTGAATCGGATGCCGTATTTGGCCCATTCAACTGCTAAAGATCGGGTTAAAGCCAAAACGCCGGCTTTTGCTGTGGCACTTGGCACTACGTAAGCTGAACCTGTAAAGGCATAGGTTGTTACAATATTTAAGACAGTTTTATTCTCTTCTTTTTTGTCTATCCAATGTTTTCCGAAGGCTAGTGTGCAGTTTTTTGTTCCTTTTAAAACAATGTCTATAATTGTATCGAAAGCATTTGCCGAAAGGCGTTCGGTAGGGGAAATGAAGTTTCCTGCAGCATTGTTTAATAACACGTCAACAGTTCCAAATTCTTTAACCGAAGCTTGTACCATGGCTTCAACTTCGTCATAATTACGAACATCACATTGTACAGGTAAAACAGTACCGCCCGTCTGTTCTTCTAGTTCTTTTTTAACGGTTTCTAGTTTCTTAATATTTCTAGAAGTGATTACCACATTGGCACCTAATTCTAGAAAGTAGGTAGTCATTGATTTTCCTAATCCGCTACCACCACCGGTAACGACTATTGTTTTTCCTTTAAGTGCATCGTCACGAAGCATTTTTGCTGAAGTATCCATAGCTTTTGTTTTTTTGTTATTGTAAAAATAGGGAATCGCTTTTAATTAGTATGCGTGCATAGTAAAATAATTATTAGCTATTTTTGTAAGCCACGCAATACTCAAACCGATCATCCCCAATTAATTTTGGATGCTGAAAATCACCTGCATAATTCATCCCAATTTTCTGCATTACTTTTTGTGATGGGATATTTTTATCTGGGGTAAAAGCATACACTTTTTTTAGGTTGAATTTTGGCAAAGCAGCTTCCAAACATGCTTTAGCAGCTTCGGTTGCGTAGCCTTTTCCCCAAGCGCTGCGTTTTAAGCGCCAACCCATATCTACACAAGGTGTAAATGTACTTTCCCAGATTTGATTCATAAACCCAGTAAAGCCGATAAATTCTGAAGTTTCTAATATATCAACAGCAAAATAGCAGTAGCCGTGTAGAATGAAATGCTCTTGTAATTTTTGAATAAATTCACGAGACTCTTCTTCTGAAAGTAAGCTAGGAAAATATTGCATCACTTCTGGATCTTTACCCATTTCTATAAATGGATCAATATCTGAAGCTTTCCAATTTCGTAAACCTAATCGCTCTGTTTTCAGGATATAGTCATTCATTCTTCTGAAAATGCATCAATTAAAATTTGAAGTATTTCAATAGCAGCATCGCTAATTTTAGTTCCTGGACCATACACAGCAGTAGCTCCAGCGTCAAACAAATATTGATAGTCTTGTGAAGGAATTACGCCTCCCACAATGACCATAATATCTTCGCGATCGTGTTTTTTTAACTCCTCAATAACTTGCGGAACCAAGGTTTTATGTCCTGCCGCCAGTGAGGAAACCCCTAAAATATGTACATCATTCTCAACCGCTTGCTTAGCAGCTTCGGCAGGAGTTTGAAATAAGGGGCCAATATCTACATCAAAGCCAACATCGGCATAACCAGTAGAAACTACTTTCGCACCGCGATCGTGACCGTCTTGTCCCATTTTTGCAATCATTATACGAGGACGACGACCTTCTATTTCGGCAAAATTATCTGCTAATTCCCTTGCTTTAGCGAATGATGGGTCTTTCTTCATTTCTTTACTATACACGCCGCTAAATGATTTTATTTGTGCTTTATACCTTCCAAATACTTCTTCTAATGCATCTGAAATTTCACCTAGTGTAGCACGTTCCCGAGCTGCATCTACGGCTAAAGCTAATAAATTTCCGTCACCTGTTTTAGCACATTTACTTAATTTTTGTAATGTTTCTTTTACTTTATTAGTGTCTCGTTCTTTTTTAATACGCTCTAAACGTTCTACTTGAGAGGTGCGGACCTTTTGGTTGTCCACATCTAAAATTTGAAGTGGATCTTCTTTTTCAAGTCGGTATTTATTAGTGCCAACGATAATATCTTGACCACTGTCAATTCGCGCTTGTTTTCTTGCAGAAGCTTCTTCAATACGAAGTTTCGGAATCCCTTTTTCAATCGCTTTTGTCATCCCGCCTAATTCTTCCACTTCCTCAATAAGAGCCCAAGCACTTTTTGCGATGTCGTCGGTCAATTTTTCAACGTAGTAACTGCCTGCCCAAGGATCGACAGTTTTAGTGATTTCAGTTTCTTCTTGAAGGTAAATTTGTGTGTTTCGTGCAATTCTTGCTGAAAAGTCGGTTGGTAATGCAATGGCTTCATCCAAAGCATTGGTGTGTAAGGATTGCGTTCCACCAAAAGCAGCAGCCGAAGCTTCAATACACGTTCTAGCAACATTGTTAAACGGATCTTGCTCAGTTAAACTCCAACCACTGGTTTGACAATGCGTACGAAGCGATAGTGATTTTGGATTTTTAGGATTGAATCGTTTTACCAGTTTTGCCCATAGCATTCGAGCAGCTCGCATTTTGGCAATTTCCATAAAATGGTTCATTCCGATTGCCCAGAAAAAAGATAGGCGAGGGGCAAATGTGTCAATGTCCATCCCGGCATCGATACCGGTGCGAATGTAATCTAATCCATCTGCTAGTGTATATGCTAGTTCAATATCGCAAGTGGCGCCTGCTTCTTGCATATGGTAGCCCGAAATGGAAATAGAGTTAAAACGCGGCATATTTTTGGACGTGAATTCAAAAATATCACTGATAATTTTCATAGAAGGCGTAGGCGGATAGATGTAGGTATTTCGCACCATAAATTCCTTTAAAATATCATTCTGAATGGTTCCAGCCAAAGCTTCGGGTGAAACGCCTTGTTCTTCGGCAGCGACAATGTAAAACGCCATAATGGGCAAAACGGCACCGTTCATGGTCATGGAAACACTCATCTTATCCAATGGAATTTGGTCGAAAAGAATTTTCATATCTTCAACCGAATCAATCGCAACTCCTGCTTTTCCTACGTCACCAAAAACACGTTCATGGTCACTATCATAGCCACGGTGCGTTGCTAAATCAAATGCTACCGAAAGCCCTTTTTGTCCAGCAGCTAAATTTCTACGGTAAAAAGCATTGCTTTCTTCCGCAGTGGAAAAACCAGCATATTGGCGGATAGTCCAAGGTCTGCGAACGTACATAGTAGAGTAGGGACCTCGCAGATATGGTGAAATACCAGCTGCAAACTCTAAATGATTTAAATTCTTTAAATCTTCAGCCGAATACCGATTTTTCACGTCAATCTTTTCAGCAGTGGTATACGTTTTATTCGCTACGCTTGGTTTCGGAGTTTTACCTTCCGTTTTGTTTAAGCTAATATGTTGAATATCTTTTCTACTCATAACTATTAAAACTTCTAAATCCTAAATACACCGCAAATGCTACAAACATTATGGCGGCAACAATCATTATAACTCTATAATATTTCGACTTGCTTAACGTCTCCCTTTTTAAAAATAAAGCAAGACCTAAAATGGCAAATCCGATTCCTAAAATCATTTCTAAAGCCTCTCTACTCATTACTCTTTTTTTAAGCGTTCCTGTTCCGTTTGCTCTGACAATCTTCTTTCTATGATTGGTTCAATTATTGTTTTTCTTGGCTTTGTTTTTACAAAAGGATATAAATCTAAATCATCTTTCATACGGTCTTCAGGATTGGTATGATAATTTGTACCTAATAATTTTACGTTTCCATCGTTGTAAAGCTGTTGTTCTTTTTCGGCACTTTCTTTAATTTTTTGCTGAACTTTCCCTTCTTTCAACTGTTGGAGAAATCCGCCGCCTTTTTCAATGGTTTTAAATAACTCTAACGCTTTTTCGGCTAATTCATCGGTTAAACTTTCTATATAGTAAGTTCCATCGGCTGCGTTACTAACTGTATCGAAATAGCTTTCTTCTTTTAACACCAATAATTGATTACGACTTATGCGTTCACCAAATTCATTGCTTTTATGGAATAATGCATCGTACGGTAAATTACAAATAGTATTTGCCCCACCCAATACAGCACTCATGCACTCGGTAGTGGTTCGTAACATATTTACGTTATAATCATACAACGTTTTATTTCGTTTTGAAGGTGTAGCTATAATATGGCAGGTTTCAGAAATGTTATATTCTGAAGCTAATGCAGCGTATAATTTACGAAGCGCCCTGATCTTTGCGATTTCAAAAAAGTAGTTGGAACCCACGCCAACTTTAAAAGTAATTGGTGTTTTTAATTTTTCTGAAGAAAAATGATTCAAGTATTCATTAACGTGTGCAAGAGCATACGCTAATTGCTGTACGATGGTCGCTCCCGAATTTTGATAGCCAGTTGTATCAATACTTATAATTGCTTCGGAAGGGTTTTTATAAACAATTTTGTCTATAATTTTATGGTCCTCTTTTAAATTATGAAACCAATTTCCGGAGTGAGTAAGGTTCCCAATTAAATCAATATTATAGTAAACTGTGGCATTTTTTTCAGAAAAGAGCTGTTTCAATTTACCTAAAAATTCTTCTGAAAGAAATGTTAGGTAGAAATAGATAGGAGTTTCTTCAAAAGGAAAGTTATTGAATACTTTATAAATATCAAATTCACTTTCTGCTGAAAAAATAATCGCTTCCGCACCTCTTTTAATGGCATCGATTGCTAAATTATTGGCAATAGCTTCGTCATCGATAAAAATGTGCTGTGCAATATTCCAGGTAGTAGGTTGCCCAGGAATAGGAGTAAAGGCTTCTTCAAAATCATCAGGATGGTAAAAAGGTTTTACATGAATACCTTCACGACTTTGCCAAATGAGCGTTTCATTGTAATCGGCTCCTTTTAAATCGGCGTGTATTTTTTGTTTCCACTCTTTGGCGGAAACAGAATCAAAATCTTTAAATAAATCACTCATCGTCTTCCTTGTTTTTAAGGCTGTCTTCGTGTTCTATAATATAAATATCTTCGTTTTCTCTTTTAAGATAGTATTTTTCGCGCGCAAACTTCTCTACTTCGTCACTATCTTTCATTTTTTCGATAAAGGCTTTGTCATGTTCTATTTCAGATTGATAAAACTCGGCGTTTTCTTGTAAACCTTCTATATCTTCATCTAGTTCTTGATGAATAAACCATGAATTGGTATCAAAAAAAACCATCCATGCCAGAAATACCAACACAATGAGCATGTATTTGTTGCTCAATATTTTGAACCATTTTTTCTGTTTTATTTTTGAAAATTTCACGATTCGGTTTTTGCTAATTTTTGATTGATAATGTTGCGTATTAAATTAACAGCCACTGTGTTGTATCGATTAGTCGGTATAATAATATCAGCAAATTCTTTTGTTGGTTCAATAAACTGCTGATGCATGGGTTTCAAGGTGGTTTGATAGCGGTTTAATACTTCGTCCAAGTCTCTTCCACGTTCTGCAATATCTCGTTTTAATCTCCGTATCAAGCGTTCGTCACTATCAGCGTGAACAAATATTTTTATGTCGAACAATTCCCGAATATCGGGATGCGTCAAGATTAGAATCCCTTCAACAATAACTACTTTTCGAGGATGTGTAGTAAGCGTTTCACCAGTTCGGTTATGATCTACAAAACTATAGACTGGTTGTTCAAAACTCTTTCCTTTTTTCAGTTCTTTTAAGTGATTCACTAACAAGTCGAAATCGATGGCTTGTGGATGGTCAAAATTAATTTTCACCCGTTCATCTAACGATAAATGAGATGTATCTTTGTAATACGAATCTTGTGAGATGATGCAAACTTCATCTGCTGGTAATTCTTCAACAATTTGTTGCACAACAGTTGTTTTACCGCTTCCGGTACCGCCGGCAATGCCAATTATAAGCATGTTTTTTTAGTTTTTACAAAAGTAGGGATTAAAAAAGAATATAGGATATAGCAGATAGAATAAAGAAATGTCTTAATCTACTTTTCAATATTTGCCACTTCTTCTTCAGTTACGGGTTCTTCTTGTGTATTCCCCCAAGAGGTCATTACGTAGTTTAAAACATCGGCAACTTCTTTGTCGCTTAATCCCATAGGTACCATTACACCATCGTATTTTTTACCGTTAACTTCAATTTCTCCACGTTGTCCGAATTTTACGGCATGAATGCTTTCATCTCTTTTATCGCTTAACCAATTAGAGCCTGCCAACGGGGGGAATGTATTAGGAACACCTTTGCCATTTGCTAAATGACATTGCATACAGAAATCTGTGTAAATTAACGCTCCTCGTTCTTTGCTGGATTGCTGAGGGTTTTGTTTTTGCTGGGATGATTCGGCTGTGTAATCTCCAATTTTAATAGAATCTTTTTCTTTCTTTTTTGAATCGCTACAAGCTGTTAGTAATACAAGAGTGAATAAAATTACAGCAATTTTTTGCATAGTTTAAATTATAAAATATTGATTAATACTTGTTTTAATTGAAAAGAATTATTGCGGAACAACTTTGAATATTCCTTGACCTTCTACTGCGATGTAAATATAACCATCTGGACCCATTTTTACATTACGAACCCTGCCAATATCTTGGGCAATTTTTTCGCGACCTGTTACTTTATCACCATCTAATTTTACTAATTCAACATAATTAAATTTTAAGGAACCTACTAACAAATGTCCTTTCCAGGCGGGATATTTATCTCCGGTAACAAAGTCCATCCCGCAAGGTGCTATGGAAGGTACCCAATAATATTCGGGTTGTTTCATCCCGGGTTTTGAAGTACTATCGGTAAATTTTGTGCCGCTGTAATTTATACCATATGAAACTACTGGCCAGCCGTAATTAGCTCCTTTTTCTACAATATTAATTTCGTCTCCACCTTTAGGACCGTGTTCGTGAATCCAAATTTTTCCAGTTGTAGGGTTTTTTGCCATTCCTTGCGGATTTCTATTTCCGTAGGTGAAAATTGCTTTTTTTGCACCGGTTTCATATACAAAAGGGTTGTCGTCAGGAATACTACCATCGTCATTGAGGCGGTAAATTTTACCCCCATCTCGAGTAATGTCTTGCGGATTTATATCGCGATTTCCCCGTTCGCCAATTGAAAAATATAGATAACCGTCGTTATCAAACTCAATGCGCGAACCAAAGTGTTGCCCTCTTGTAGAATTAGGACCTGCTTTATACAGTTCTTCAATATTAATTAATGCACCATTTTCAAGTTTACATCGAATAAGCTTCGTGTTTCCACCATCACCTTCACCTTCGGTAGAAGCGTAGGTAATATAAATCCAGCCATTTTCAGCATACTTTGGGTGTAGTTCTATATCTAACAAACCGCCTTGTCCGCGATTATAAACTTCAGGAACATTCTTTATTTCTGTTTTGTTTCCATCTTTAAAGTGAATGAGCTGTCCAGCTTTTTCGGTAATTAGCATGCTACCATCGGGTAGCCACGTCATTCCCCAAGGGTTATCAAGGTTGTTTACTACTTTTTCTGTAGAATAATTTCGGGTGTTTTGTGTTTTTAAAGCGACATCATTTTCTTTTTTACGCTGTGCACAAGAAGTAATTACAGTAAATGAAAGCAGTAGGACTAGGAGTTTTTTCATAGTAGATTTCTTTCTGAAAAGATACTAAAATAGCGTGGAATGTAAAAGTCCCTCTAGTTAATTAACCAAAGGGACTCTGCGGGGGGCATTATTTTAAAAGTCTAACCATGCTAAATTGAAGGATCTCTGACTTCAATATATTTACGGAAAAAAAATAAAGTCGGTTTTATCTTACAGAATGTTTTTTAATCCTCCTCTAAGCTGGCTTCTAACTCATCGGTCATCTCCAAGTTATGAAACACATCTTGTACATCATCATCGTCTTCAAAAGCATCGATTAAATTAATAATCTGTTTGGCATCTTCTAACGGAAGTGTTTCTGTATTTAAGGGAATGCGCTGCAACTCGGCATTGTGGGTTTCTATTTTTAACGACTCTAACTTTTCTGACATCCTCCCGAAGTCTGTAAAATTGGTATAGATCACAAAGAAGTCTTCCTCATTTTCAAATTTAGTCGCACCAGCTTCAATGAGTTCTAATTGTAATTCTTCTAAATCCCAGTCTAGTCCTTCTTTTTTCAACGTAAAAACACCTTTTCGATCGAATAAAAATTCCAACGAACCATTGGTGCCTAAACTTCCATCGTGTTTAGTGAAAATAGAACGAACCGATGCTACGGTACGGTTGGTATTATCGGTGGTGCATTCTACATAAAAAGCAATTCCGTGAGGGCCGTAGCCTTCAAAAGTCATTTTTTCATAACTGTCGGCATCGGCACCCGAAGCTTTTTTAATGGCACGTTCAATGGTGTCTTTGGGCATATTCACACCTTTTGCATTTTGTATCGCGTTACGCAAAGCGGGATTGGTTTCCGGATCACCATTTTGATTGTTTTCCTTTATTGCGACGGTAATCTCTTTAATTACGCGTGTAAATTGCTTGGCGCGCTTTTTATCTTGTGCTCCTTTTCGATGCTTAATATTTGCCCATTTACTGTGTCCTGCCATATTATTTTGAAATTTTAACGCTAAAATCTACTATTTTTTATCAAAATAGTGAAAATATAGTTTCTTAAAGTTTTCTGAAAAGATGAATTTTTCAACATGCGTTTTTTACATTTTGTGGTAACCTTTTTTCAAAACCGTATCTTTGCGGAAAATTCTTTTCTATGAGTGCAACTTATAAAGCCGTGGTTAACGACTCGTTTGAGTTTTCGATGCCTAGCGATGCTATAAAAACGTTAGATAGCGTTTCTAAAACTACAAACAAAATACATTTACTTCAAAAAAATAAATCGGTCACTGCAGAAGTGATTTCCAAAGATCTTCTCAATAGAACGTATACGATTAAAGTAAACGGAAATCGATATACTGTAAAAATTGAAAACGAGCTCGATGCCCTTATTGCTGAAATGGGGCTTTCGCTGGGGAATGATTCCGTAGAAAATGAAATTCACGCTCCGATGCCGGGATTAATTTTAGAAGTAAACGTAAAAGAAGGCGATACGGTGATTGAAGGCGATTCCCTTTGTGTGCTGGAAGCGATGAAGATGGAAAACGCGCTAGGCGCACCTAGAGATGGTGTGGTAAAAGCCGTACACATTGCCACCGGAGAAACGGTAGATAAAAATGCATTGTTAATTGAATTAGAAGACTAAATGGATATTAAAAAAATATTGGTTGCCAACCGAGGGGAAATTGCCCTTCGTGTGATGAAAACCGCTCGAAATATGGGATTGAAAACGGTTGCTGTTTTTTCGGAAGCAGACCGAAATGCCCCACACGTTAAATTTGCAGATGAAGCCGTATGTATTGGTCCGCCACCTTCCTCAGAATCGTATTTAAAAGGTGATTTGATCATTAAAACAGCAAAAGAACTAAATGTTGACGCAATTCATCCTGGTTATGGATTTTTAAGTGAAAATGCAGGTTTTGCCGAAGCAGTAGAAAAAGCAGGTTTAATTTTCGTGGGTCCAAAATCGCATGCTATTAAAGTAATGGGGGACAAGTTGGCCGCTAAAGATGCTGTGAAGGATTACGATATCCCAATGGTTCCTGGAATCGATGAAGCGATTACCGATGTGAACAAAGCGACAAAAATTGCTAAGGATATTGGCTTTCCTATTTTAATTAAAGCAGCTGCAGGTGGTGGCGGAAAAGGGATGCGTGTAGTAGAAAAAGAAGAAGAGTTAGCCGAACAAATGAAACGAGCCATTAGTGAAGCTGAAAATGCCTTTGGTAATGGTGCGGTTTTTATAGAAAAGTACGTAGCCTCCCCAAGACACATAGAGATACAAATATTAGCCGACACACACGGCAATGTATTGCATTTGTTTGAACGCGAGTGCAGCGTACAACGAAGACACCAAAAAGTAGTGGAGGAAGCACCTTCAGCGGTTTTAACGCCTCAATTACGTGAAAAAATGGGCGAAGCAGCTATAAAAGTCGCTAAAGCGTGTGATTATGTGGGTGCCGGAACGGTTGAGTTTTTGCTCGATGAAAACCACAACTTCTATTTCTTGGAAATGAATACGCGTTTACAAGTTGAGCATCCGGTAACGGAGTTTATCACCGGAATTGATTTGGTTGAAGAACAGATTAAAATAGCCGACGGACAGGAATTGTCATTTGCACAAGATGATTTAAAAATTAAGGGTCATGCGCTTGAATTACGAGTGTATGCAGAAGATTCCCTCGATAATTTTATGCCGAGTGTGGGTAGGTTAGATGTGTATCAACCACCAAAAGGAGAACACATTAGAATGGATGATGGTTTTGAAGAAGGAATGGAAGTTCCTATTCAATATGACCCGATGTTGGCTAAGCTTATTACCTATGGAAAAACCCGTAACGAAGCTATTCAGCATATGATTGAGGCCATTGCAGCATACGAAGTAGAAGGTGTGAGTACTACACTTCCTTTCGGAAAATTTGTATGTGAGCATGAAGCCTTCAGAAGTGGAAATTTTGACACGCATTTTGTAAAGAAATTTTATTCTGAAGATTTACTGAAAGAAGAAATAAAGGAAGAAGCCGAAATAGCCGCTAAAATTGCTTTGAAAACCTACTTGAAAGAAGTGGAGCAATTACGAGTACCAAAACATTAATATCGAAAGAGTTTATGAGCGATACGAATAAAGAATTACAGAAAAAAATAGCTGAAGCAAAATTGGGCGGAGGCGAAAAAAGAATAGCAAAACAACACGAGAAAAAGAAACTCACCGCCCGCGAGCGTATTGATTACCTATTGGACGAAGGCTCTTTTGAAGAAATGGGTATTCTCGTTACGCACCGTACCACCGATTTTGACATGGATAAGCAAAAATACTATGGTGATGGTGTGGTAACTGGTTATGGAACTATCGATAACCGACTTATTTACGTGTTTGCACAAGATTTTACTGTTTTTGGCGGAGCGTTATCTGAAACTCACGCTGAGAAAATCTGTAAAATTATGGATCACGCCTTACGGGTAGGAGCACCGGTTATTGGCTTAAACGATTCAGGCGGGGCTCGAATTCAAGAAGGGGTTCGTTCACTGGGTGGATATGCCGATATTTTTTACCGAAACGTGCAGTCTTCCGGAGTAATTCCGCAGATTTCTGCTATTATGGGTCCTTGTGCCGGTGGAGCCGTTTATTCCCCAGCGATGACCGATTTTACAATGATGGTGCAAGACAGTAGTTATATGTTCGTAACGGGACCTAATGTGGTAAAAACCGTAACGAATGAAAATGTAACTTCAGAAGAATTAGGAGGCGCCCACACACACGCTACAAAAAGTGGTGTTACGCACTTTACAGCCAGTAACGATATAGTTTGTTTAGAGCAGATAAAACAATTGTTAAGTTATTTACCACAAAACAATCAAACGCCGCCAAAATCACTTCCTTATGAACTGGAAGATGAAGTGCGAGAAGAATTGGAAAGCATTGTACCAGATTCTTCTAACAAACCGTACGATATGCACACGGTTATCGGTGGTATAATCGATAAAGATTCCTTTTTTGAAGTACATAAAGACTACGCCGATAATATTATCGTCGGCTTTGCTCGATTAGGGGGGCGTAGCATTGGTATTGTAGCCAATCAGCCAATGAGCCTTGCCGGAGTTCTTGATGTGGATAGCAGTAAAAAAAGAGCACGTTTTACCCGTTTTTGCGATGCTTTTAATATTCCGTTATTAGTATTGGTTGATGTACCAGGATTTTTACCAGGAACCGATCAAGAATGGAACGGTATTATTTTAAACGGAGCTAAACTATTATATGCATTAAGCGAAGCAACTGTGCCAAGAGTTACCGTAATTACAAGAAAAGCTTACGGAGGCGCTTACGATGTGATGAACAGTAAACACATTGGTGCCGATATGAATTATGCTTGGCCTACGGCCGAAATCGCCGTAATGGGAGCAAAAGGAGCTAGTGAAATTATTTTCAGAAAAGAAATTGCTGCTGCCGATGATCCTGAGTTGAAGCTTTCAGAAAAAGAAGCTGAATATGCAGAAACATTCGCTAACCCATTTAAAGCTGCACAACGTGGATTTATAGATGAGGTAATTCAACCTAAAGAAACAAGAAGAAAGCTGTTGAAGGCCTTTTCAATGCTGGAAACCAAAACGGTAGAAAGACCAAAACGCAAGCACGGTAATATTCCATTATAAAATAGTTTAGTTTGTAGTTAATTTTATTAGTAAATAGCTAGTAATAGCGACTTGTTTTGTTAAATATTTTTTAAAAACAGATAGATAGACTATTCATTATTTTTAATTCGGAATATGTTTGGTTACCATTGTGCTTTATACATTAATTATAAATTAAAAAACGAAATAATGTCAAGATTTAAAGCAACAACATTAGTATTATTTGTAACTCTATTAGGCGGTTTGTCTTTCGCACAAGCTCAAGATACAATGCAGCCACAGCAGCAATCAAAAGTAACTGATGCTGAACTAGGGAAGTTTGCTAAAGCTTTTCAGGTAGTGCAGATGGAAAACCAAAAGGCGCAACAAAAAATGGCAACTGTAATTTCTGATAATGGAATGGAAGTAGAACGTTTTTCTACTATCCAGCAAGCGACAGCTAATCCAAATCAAAATGTAGATGCAACCGATGCAGAAATGAAGAAGCACGATGCAATTATGGCTGAAATTAAAAAAATGCAGCCTGCTATTGAAGCTAAAATGGAAAAAGCAGTAGCAGATTCTGGAATTTCTATTGAACGATACCAAGCTATTGGTACCGCGTTGCAACAAGATAAAAGTTTACAGCAGCGTTTTCAAAAGATGATGATGGCTAATACTACACAAAAGCAGTAGTTTTTACATAAAATATTTAGAAGGGATATGTAACAGTATCCCTTTTTTTATGCAATAAAGCCATTGTTTGATTTGCGCAGGTATAGGAATTACTTATTTTTGCACTTCATTTCGGGATGTAGCTTAGTCCGGTTAAAGTGCACGGCTGGGGGCCGTGAGATCGGAGGTTCGAATCCTCTCATCCCGACCAGAGAGATTGTCTAAAAAAGACAATCTCTTTTTTTATCGCCATACTTGAGGTGAAGAAAAAGCAGGGAACCTACTAAAAGTCTTTTGTGCTTTGCTTTTTTCCATTGAAAGGTTTGAATACTTTCCCCCGAAATAAAAGCTAACGATATGAGCTGCTTTTTAATTGTTTATTCTAAATAGAAAGCGCAGTAAGTTATATGGCAATGAATTAAGGAGATGATTTGATAAAAAATATAAAATACTAACTTTAAAGAACTGAACTAGTACTTTTCATAGGACACGGTGTTGTATAGAGTTTTTTATTTTTTGTTTAATGATTTAATCACATCTGAAATAAATTCTTCAGGTAAATAATGTCCTGATTCGTAGAATTTCAGTGTTTTGGCTTTAATCTCGATAGTATCATAAAAATCTTGTGCCTCCTTTTCGGTATACCAACTATCTTTTGTTCCCATAAGTAAAGTAATAGGCGCCTTTTGTAATGGCGCATATATTTCACTTGAAAAGCGTTCCTCCATCTTTTTAGCGTTCACCTCATTGAGTCCTAAACTCATACTAGCCTTTATAACACTGCCCAAAGGTGCAACACAAGCAACTATGCGATTCAATCTGTCATCAACTGAGTTTAAATAAATAGCCATTGATGCACCCATACTGTAGCCAACTACATCAAAAGTATGCTGTTTCTCATTTGGAAGTGATTGCATATAGTCCATAATGATTCTGACATCTTTAACCGAAGTTGAATAAAGGTTGACTATTTTTTGTAAATTTTGTGTTGCGAAAAATGAAACTGGAGATGCAAAGTCGGCTTCATAACTTCTTTCTCCGTGATATTTAGCATCAGGTATAATAACGTTATAGCCGATAGATACTAGTGAATCTTTTAATTTCACATATTTTGTAGAAAGGCTTGATGTTGGATTAATCCAATTTTCTTTACTTCCAGTTAGGCCGTGAAGTAGAAAAACGAACTTGTTTGTTTTATTAATTCCTGGTCTTATAACATAAAACGGAACTCTTGAATCAAATCCGTCGATAACAATTTTTTCAAAAGTAGTACCATCATTTGAAGTATCACTAGCAGCTATTTTAGCATTGTATTCTGTTTTAAGATCATAATCTAAATATGGAGTTGCATCCTGTGAAAATGAAGCGGTACTAATAAAAATTAGTCCAAAAAGTATTAGTAAAGATCTGATTTTTATCATAATATGTTTTTTCTTTAAACGGTTTTGTGTATGATTAGTGGCGTGTTTTAAGCACCTAATTTAGCAAATAAAAAACGAATAGAAAATCCGCTAGGATTTTCGTAAGCAAGCTTGAACCAGCCATTAATTATACACGTTGTTGCCATTTCGTTTTTATTTTCGTCCGAGTGAAATCCGATGTAATTAATTTTGTCGAGTAAAATAATTTTCGATTTTAGTTACATTCGTTTGCGGATTATCAATTATTTCCGTCCAAATCATTTTGTTGCTTTCAAATGTTACATTTTCAATATCAACTTCTTCTGGTTCGTTCGGATTTTTTGAAACAATTCTATATTTTCCGTCCTCGACTTTACTCCAATTAAAATACTTAAAATTTACAGTTTCAACTTCACATCCATTATTGTTGTCAGGAACTAAACTTATTAATTCGATAGTGTTATCTGGAAGAAAAGTATAACTCGATTGTAAATCACACGAAGTTGGTTCATTGGTGTTTTGAGTTCCGTCATCGTAAGTATAAATTACTTTTCCAAATTGCCATTTCGCAACAATTGGGTCGGTTTGGGTTTCTTCGGGTTCATTGTCATCAGACGAACTACAGGAAAAAGACAGAAATGCGATTAAAATCAGTAGTGAAAGTTTTTTCATATTTTGAAGTCGTTTATTGTTCATTGAACGTTTTAATTAATCCATTTATTTGGTCAATTATTCTGTCAATATCGTTGTCAATATTTTCAAATTTTGCAATAAATTTTTTGGTTAGGCTTGTGTTGTCTTTTATGAATTGTTCAAAGACCTTAATTGTTTCAAGTTGAGTTTCATTTGTTTTCATCAAAACTTGAACTGTATCTTCTAATTCTTTTATTCTTTCTTCCATAATTTTAATTAAATGTTCTAAATTTTCAATTTGTGCGGTTTTTCCAAAATTAACGGGTTTGTATATGGCTCGTAGCGTATAAATTAGCGATTATTTTTCGGTTAAGCACGAGCCGAATTTTTTAATTTTCTTATTATCTTTTCTTTTCAATAAGCCAAATTAAAAAATTTGGCGGACTTGCAAATATGCCTTAACTTCGGCTAATCAACTAATTAGCTATGAGCTATATACGTTGTTATGCTTTGTTAATTTCGCCGTTTTCTTATAGTTTTAGTATATTCTTCCAAAATAGTTAAGTCAGCAAGAAATTCATCAGAATCAGGCATTTCTTCAATTAATGTTCCTGCTGTATCGTGTCCAGTAAAATACGTAGAACATTTACTCATATTGGTATCAACAAGATTGTAGTCATCATCTGTCAAATCTATAATTTTTGATAAACGTTGAGTTTGTATTGCTCTACCAAACCTTTGTATTGCTCCATTTAAGAATACTTCTTCAATAAAGCGTTCCCAAGTTTCTCGAAGTTTGCCATATAAAATTTTAGCTCGTTCTTTATATACTTCTTCAGTTTCGGTTCTTTCGATTTTTTCTAATCTTTGATATGCGTTTTTTAGTAAACCAATTCGTTTGCCAACAGGTAAAGCATCCCAAGGTGGATAGCTTGCAATCAATCCTGTTTCTTTTTTCTTTCGTGTAAGGCTCTTTATGTCTAAATCACAATTTAATTTATCAGAATGTTCTTGAATCATTAGTAAAAAAGTAATATCGTGAGTAAAAACGATTACTTGTCTCTCTAAAGCTTCTTCTGTAATTCTTTTTGATATTTTATTTCTCCATTTGTGGTCGAGAGATGAAACTGGGTCGTCAAAAATTATAGCACTGTTATGCTCTGAAATGGATAATTCAGATAAGAATGTTGCTAAAGAAATACATCTGTGTTCTCCTTCGCTTAAAATATCTTTTAATGCTATTCCGTTTGCATTTTGTTCATCAAGTCTCAAATAATGATATTGCTTTCCTCTTTGACCTTTGGTTTCGGTCTCTATTTTAATGTTCTTAAATCCTAGTTTAGTCAGTTCGGTTTTGAAATTTTGTTTAAGGTTTTGACTTATGTAATTTGTAGCTAACTCGTTACTATGTGTTGTTATGGTTCGAGTATTACATTTACTAATACATTGATTTAGTAATTTTATTTTCTTTTGTCTATAAATTTCACGACCTAATTTTGGTTTAAAATCAAAAATCTTTTTTTCTCCCTTTAATTGATTCAGTTCTTTATTAAGCGGTTTTAAATCTTCCTCAATTGATTGGACTTTTAATTTCTCATTTGTTTCCTTCAAGTTTTTAATAAGTTCTTGAATTTGTGTTTTTGGTGTTTCCTCAATTTCAATTTTATTAAAATCTTCAATAGTTTTTTTAGCATTAAAAAGAGTTGTAAAATTCTCTTTCTGTTTAAAAAGTAATTTTAAATATTGTTCTTGATTTTGAGAATAATCATCAATCAATTCATTTAATTCTATTGTTGTTGGTTCCTGCTCCTCAAAAGAGAATTCCAGACTATTCAAATTTTCAATTGCTAAATCAAACTTATTAGATGCTTCATCAAAAGTTTTTTGAATATCATTTTTTATAAATTCCTCAAAAGAAGTAAATCTATTCTTTGCATCCTCATTTAAATCTTGAAGACAAAGAGGACAACTACTATCATAATTTATTTCTGGAAAGTTCTCTGTATCCGTACTTTCATTATAGAATTTACGTGCACTTTCCCAAAGTAATTTCCACGAACTATTACCAACTCCATCAATTGGTAAATCAGAAAATGCTTTTTCAGAAGACTCTTCCAAAGCTTTACTTGTTGTTACAAAGTTATTTAACGTTTGCTTTAAACCGTCTAAAATTTGACCTGTTAAATTATCTTCGAGCGTTTGAAATTTCTTTTGCAAAATTTCAAAACGTTTTATCTTTTCTTCATTTTCTTTTAAGTTTTTTTTTGGGTCTGTTGCATTTAATTTCTCTATTTCTTTAGTTAGCTGTTCAATTCTAGAACTTTTAGTTGAATTCCAAATAGATTCAGCTCTTAACTCATCTAGATTTGTTTCTGCACTTAACTTATCAAGAAAAGTTTTAGCCGTTGAACATTCGGAAACATCTAAAAGGGAATAGTCAAACTCTCTTAAAGCTGGATTTGATAATTCTAAATTTAGTTTGTTCTCAACTTTTTTTATGTCAATTGCCAATTTTTCTACAATTGACAACCCTTGAGGAATAAACGCAATTTCATCTTCTCCTTCGATATAATGATTTGCACTAGATGTGTCGAAAACATCTACACTTTTTAAAATAGAATTATTTACTTCTTCGTTAACAAGATTTACAGTATAAAAGTTTGTGCTATCAGTTGTATATTCAATGTCCGCTTTTTTATCGTTTCCAAAACAAGTTGGGTCGTATAAATTATCGTTTATTTTTGGCTTATGTCCTCTTGTGTTACAAGCGTGTTTTAAAATACTAACATAGCTTGATTTTCCAGCACCATTATCGCCATAAACAATTGTTAGTCCTTTTGGGGCGAATTCTAATTCACAAACTTTTGAGAGTGCATTTATATTATCAATATTGGAAATTTTAGAAAGTATAACATCATCATTACTAGTCGTGTTATTTGCAAAGTCTCTTAAATCGTCAAAATCCACATTATCAAATTCAAATTTCGATAATCCAAAATCTACTTTACAGATTTCCGTTAGTTCTGTTATGTCATTTTCGGTAAGTTCATTATTCCTAATTAAGCGGTCAACTGCTACTTGCCAGAAAGTTGGTTTGTTTTCAACCCAGTCAATTATATCATTAAGTATTGGCATTTTGTATCATTTATCGGGTTGTTTTTTAATAAAGCATAACGGTTTTGTATATGATACGTTGCGTGGTTTAGCACGTAATTTAGCAAATATAAACCGAATAGAAAATCCGCGAGGATTTTCGTAAGTAAACCTTCACTAGCAATGGATTATATACGTTGTTGTAAGCAGTTATTTATTGTTCAATTTTATATTCTTTCGGTTCGTAATCCACCCATTTAAAACTTGAGTTTAAAGGTCCAAATTCCGTAACGTGTTTAATTGGCGAAATAAGTGAATTTTCTCCGTTTTTAGTAATTCTAAACATAGCAGCTATTTCTAATTCCAAAAATTGTTCAACTGCTGCTGGTGTGAGAACAATATTATGTCCAACATAATCACTTTTTACGCTCGGATATTTTAATCCAGGTAATCCTTTCCAATTTATCACGAAATCAGCGAATGCTGCCGAAATCATATAGTCCGTATTTTTTTCAATTTCTTTTTTTGCGAATTGGTTTGAAAAAAACTCTAATATCAAACGGAATTGCTCTAAATTTTCTGGATGTTCTTTCGCTAAATTCTCTTGATGATATTTAAACGACTTTTCCACATCTTTTGAGTTTTTTATTGAGTCTTGGTTAAAGACCATTTCTGCAACTTCAATGTCTTCTTTTATTCTCCATTTCCCGACTGTCATAACAAAATCTGCTTTGTCAACTTTTATCTTATCCAAATTCCTAAATATTTGACTTGTTTCGAGCAAATTAATTAATCTTGGATGCTTGATAACATCTGATTCAATCGCACCATAAAATAGTGATTGATGTTTCATATTAGCTCGACCATAAGATTTTATATTTTCATAATCGTTTCTGTATGAAATATCAGTTTCCGAGTAAAATATTTCGTCGGGTTTATTTATTCTTGCTCGCTCAATATGGTATCCTTTGTTAAGTTTAGCTGTTAGTATTGGAATCCATTTAAGTTTTCTTAACTCCACAGATAATTTATTGAAAGAAACTTTTTCCAAATCAGCCGTTTCATATTCAGCTATTAGTTTTTTAATCTCTTCAATACTTGGTAATTCTGGAAATTTCGGTTGTTCGTTCATAATTGCTTACAACGGCTCCGTATATGAAAAGTAGCGCTGAAAATAAGCGATAACTTTTCGGTTTAAACACAAGCCGAATTTTTAAATTTTACTATTTATCTTTTTTACTTGAAAATCGTCAAATTTAAAAATTTGGCGACTTTCCAAAAATACCCAAACCTTAGTGTTAGTAAAGACTTGCGCTATTTTTTATATACATTGTTGCCATCTGGCTTTATCCACGCTTTGTATTCAGATATTTTTCAATTTTATTGTGTAAATTTTCCTTAATCCACGCATTCATTTCCACTCCATCTTTATTTCCAGACGCACTCCAAGGACTTACCTCATTCAATATTACTTCTTTAGTTTTAAGGTCATAAAGTGAATGATATAAATTTCCTCGTTCCATAACCAAATAATCATTTTTTATAAAAATCTGAATGTTTTCGTCGTTCTTATCTGCCTCATCATAATTCCAGAGTATTTTCTCAATATCATTATTATTTTCAAGTTCTTCACGGCTTAATCGTTCCTCAGCTTTCCAATTATCTTTATTCCATTTTATAATGTTCCATTCCATATCGTCAAATCCAGCCATTGAAAAGTAGAGTACATAAATGTCGTTATCATATTCTACTTTTTGTTGGTATAGATAATCTCTGAAATATGACATATAAATGTCCGCTTTCAATTCTGCATATTTTTGAAATCCTTCACTATTAATTTGGTTGGTTATAGTGTCCATATACTTTTTCGCAACCGTTACGCTATCAATTAGGATTTTGTTTTCCAATAACGCTTTCAATTCCAAATCAGCAACTTCCTCAAAATAATAATCGATTGTTCTATTTTCAATATCGGTTGTTTGAGATTTACAGCTGATAGAAAATGTAGTTAGAAATATTAATATGATAATTTTGAAATTCATTCGCGATGTTTTTTTTAGCTTGATGGCAACTTTTTTATATGAGCACTTTTTATGCTCTTATCTAACCAATTTGGCATACTATGAGCAGGTTTTGTGTTTTTACTACTTATTATCAATAATTTAAAAGGGGAGACCACTAAAGTACTATAACCCTTGGTAATACACAAATCTACTCTTTGGTTTTAAGTGGTTTCCACTTTATTTCAAGAAAAATAGACGGTACATTTTAAAATTTTTGCTCTGGTTTATATAAAGTTATGGATATCGCTATTTCATGAAAATGGGTTGACTTTTCTTAAAATACCCTTAAATTATCATGAGCTGGTTTGTTAAAGATTGGTTATTTAAGAAATGCCCTTGTTTTTTATGATAACTTTTATACTAAGCAGAGCCCTTTATTAATAAGGGGAAGGGCTGGAGCTATTTTTTTAAAAAGGGTTAAAAGTATACCGTTCCGGTATAAAAAAGCATATTAGCGGCTACAGGTGTTATAGTAGTCTGTAAAACAAATAAATAGAGGGTTTTTCACTTCGGTTGGCTCTTAAAGTATCGTTAAACTCATTTTTCCAGCATTGTAATTTACCCTACACTTGCCACGGTTCTTTTAAAAAGATATTGCTCGTATTGAAGCAATACTTATAAAAGAACATAATAAACCTAACAAATACTTAAAAATGAAAACTATGAAAACAAAAGCAATTTTTATTTCAACAATGACAGCCATAATGGCTTTTTTATACGTCTCATGTTCTGAAGATGATGATACATCAGTAGATGTAGATGCAGAAAACTACAATACGGAAGTTTATATTACCGATGCCCCAATCGATAATGCCGAAGTAGATGCCGTATTTATTACCGTAGCCGATGTGCAAATTGATGGGCAAAGCCTTTCTGGTTTCGAAAAGACTACGATAGAGCTTAGTGCCTTAACCGATGGCGAAACACAACTATTGGGAGATTTAGATTTAGAGGCCAAAGAATATGATGATATTGATTTAATTTTGGCGACCGATAGTGATGTAAACGGCGATAGCCCTGCTAACTATGTGGTAGTTGATGGTAGTACAAAAGTGGCTTTAGAAGCTCCTAACGCTACAATTAATATTGATAGTGATGTAGATGTTGCAGCACAGGACACGAACCAAATAGTGCTGGATGTCGATTTACGTAAAGCTATTGTTGCCGATGAGGCGAACGGTGGGTACAACTTTTCATCTGAAAGCCAGTTGAACAGTAGTGTACGTGTAGTAAACACAATTAGTACTGGAATGATCTCTGGAACAGTAACCAATGAAACCGAAACACAAGATGGTGTGATGGTTGCTTATGTATATGAATTAGAAGATTATACTGTAGCAGAATCTGAAGAAAACACAGACGGCGTACGGTTTGCTAATTCAGTAAGCAGTAGTGTTGTTGCCGAAGGAACTCAGGACTTTACCTTACACTTTTTAGAAGCTGACACGTACGAAGTACATTTTGCCAGCTATACAGATTCTAATAACGATGGCATGTTAGCGTTTGAGGGAATGGTAGATACCGAAGTTGATGGTTCTATTGCACTAGACAACATTGAAGTAAATGCAGGTGCTGAAGTAACATTGGATATTATCCTACAATCTATCTTGTTTTTATAAACAAAACATAGACTGTAAATAGAAAGAGCCTCCCTTATCGGGAGGTTTTTTTTGTTTGGGGCGCTTTAAAGCATGATGTTGTTTATCTTCTCATTCGCAGTTTTATTACTTTTATCAATTGCAGACAATAGGTTTTTGCTCCTTTATGCTATCATAATTAAAGCCTTATTCTTGAAATTAGAAAAACTGACATAAATTTTATAGCTTAAGAATCTAAAATGACGAAATTGTAAATCCTATTAAAAATGAAAGATTATGAAATTTGTCGGTAGCCAGTTAGCTTATTATTTGAAGGATAGGGAGTTTAAAAAAAATTCCAAAGTATTACTAAAATATTTGGCACTATTAGGAATTGTCATCGTAGTATACTCTATTCTTTTCCATTTTATAATGGAGCTCGAAGGACAAGACCATTCTTGGGTTACAGGTTTTTACTGGACTCTTACCGTAATGAGCACCCTTGGTTTCGGAGATATCACATTTGCGTCAGATATTGGTCGTGCTTTCAGTATAGTGGTATTGCTTTCCGGAATTCTCATGCTATTAATCGTTTTACCGTTTGCCTTTATTAGGCACTTTTATGTACCTCTTTTAGAATCAAAAAAGAAAAACAAAGTTCCTCGTCAAGTTCCTGCCGGAACAAAAGATCACGTATTGATATGCTCATATGATGTTATAGCGAGAGACCTTATGGAGCGATTGAAACAGGAAAACACCCCCTATTACGTCATTGAGAATAATCTAGAAAAAGCACTAGAGATTCACGATGACCACGTTCCTGAACTATATGGAGAGTTAGATGATGAGGATACATTTGCTCGTGCTAATGTTAAAGATGCGAAACTGGTTTTGGTAAATAGAGATGATATTATAAATACCAAGATTATTCTCACTATACGGAATATTGCCCCCACAGTCCCTATTGTTGCCATAGCCACAGATATTGAATCGGTAGATGTACAACAACTTAGTGGAGCAGACCACGTGCTGCCCATAAGAAAATGGCTTGGAGAACAATTAGCCAACAGGGTAAATGCACAACATGCAAAATCTCAACCCATAGGGCAGTATGAAGACTTATTAATTGCAGAACTGCCTGTACATAATACGCCTCTAGTATCTAAAACCATTAAGGAGGCAGGATTAAGGCAAAAATTTGGAGTTAGTGTTGTGGGTATTTGGGAACGGGGTAGATTACAAACAATAACTGGTGATGAAAATTTAGAAAACGATAGTGTTCTAGTTATAATTGGAAATAAAGAACAGCTACAAAGCGTTGATGAGATTTTCCTAGATTACAATGTAAACCCGAATCCAGTATTATTAATTGGTGGAGGTCGAGTAGGCTCGGCTGCTGCCGAATCTTTACATAAAAATGGTATTTTAGTAAATGTAGTAGACGTAGATCCAGAGATTTGCGAAAAAGTTCGTCCTTTTTGTAATCAAGTATTCGCTGGAAAGGCTTCAGATTACGAACTACTAAAAAAGGCTGGAATTCTGGAAGCCCCTTCGGTATTGCTTACTACCCATGACGACACCATGAATATTTTTCTCGCCTCTTACTGCCGTCAATTAAACAAAAAGGTAAGAATAGTGAGCCGAATATCTGAAGCTCGAAACATTGATGTAATTCATAGAGCAGGAGCTAATTTTGTGTTGAGCTATTCTACATTAGGCTCTGAAGCAGTTTTATCTATTTCTAAAGGGCAGGAACTAACCGTTCTTGGGGAAGGTATTAACTTGTTTATTATCCCGATACCAACATCATTAGAAGGAAAGTCTCTAGCGGAATCTGGTATAGGTGCTAAAACAGGACTTTCTGTTATTGCTATAAAAGAAAACTCCGAAGTTATTACGCTATTATCGGCTAATACCTTGCTTCCTCATGGCGCTGAAATAGTCTTGCTTGGAAACATTGAAATGAAAAATAAATTCAATGAAATATATGACACAGTCGTTTAATTAGATTTTATTATTCGTAAAACCCTACTCTCTAATACTCCATATTTCGTGGATGGGGTCTCCTTTACTAGACAAACCTGAGTGGTGCCAATCACCATCAATAAGTTCATAATTAAATTGCAAGCTAAGCCCCGCTTTTGAATCGTCTCTGGAAAAGAACTCAATATTCTCAGTATATTCACCATTTTTAGTAGTGTATGTTCCTCCACCCGTTCCCATAAACTGTTTAGTTTCTGTATTGTAAGCTATCCATTGAAATCGAGTTCCTGATAAAATTTTCATTGTTTTTCTTGGTCTACTTGTGTCACGTAACTGTGTTTCACCATCTCTAATTCTACCAGACATTAACCAAGCACCATTTAATTTACCTGGTGCACCTTTATCTATTATGCTTAATTTAATGTCTTTGTTAACAAGGTCAATTTCATCATCGGTAATTACTACTTTAAAACTTTCTTCAGTTCCTACACGTTCAGTGTTTTTAGTATCAAACTCTACTTTCTTTGTCATCACATCACCATTTAACTCCCAAGTGCCGCCTTTTGTTTGAATAAAGTCGCCAGTAGTAGCATTATATGTGGTTGATGTTTGATAACCATCTGCAAAAATAACAACGGTTTTTAATTGGTCTCCATTTTCAGAGGTAGTGAGTGTTTCCCAAGCGCCGATAATACTTTGTGCTTCAACTCCAAAGGATAGGAAAGTACAAATAAGTAGAATAATTATATTTTTCATGACTCTATATTTTTATTAATGGTTGCCTTTTTGAGGGGTAACGTGTTCCTATACGATTAGTTATATAACCTTGCTAAAAATCGATAGATTACTAATATAATATAATGCCTTAAGAAATACAAATGTACCTTAGTTTACGGTGCTTTTGGCCAATATTTACGGTCATACAAAATTATAATGGTTTAAATCAGCTCGCTTTTTAACGGTAATTAATTATTATCGTTTAAACATATTTTTCTTGTTTCTTAAACTCTGAAGGTTTTATATTTTCCAATTTCTTAAAGCTACTGCAAAAATATTCGTAAGAATTAAAGCCACTTTTAAAAGCGATTTCTTGTAAATTTAACCGTCCCTTTTGTATCATTATTTTTGCTTGCCTAATTCTTTCCTGTAGAATATATTCAATAGGAGTAGCGCCTGTTGACTCCTTAAAAAGCTTAAAAAAAGTTGTTTGTCCCATTCCTGCCATATTGGTCAAGGATTCAATAGTCAATTTTTGCCCTATATTATGTCTAATGTAAGATGTTACTTTACGGATATTGGCATCAGGAATACTTTTTTCAAAACTATTTTTAAGCAACTCTATACCTTGTGTATTAAACAGTCTGTATAGAATTTCTTTAATGATGAGATCTTCTACCAAGGGCTTGCAATCAGAATGGTCTTGAGATTGAATATCGTATAACCTCATAAAAGCTTGAATCAACAATTGATCGTTAGAAATAAAATAGTCCGTCGTTTCAGCACTAGAAGGTGACTTATGGAGTATTGTTTCGTTTGCTTCAGAATATAAAATTTCTTCATACGCCTTTTTTAAGAAGGAAGGGTTTAACTCTAACACCAAACATTTTGTTGGATTGTATATAGAAGCATTAGGAATAGAAACGTGATTAATTACTTCTTTCTCTGGAATAAAAAGCATTCCAGGAAAAAACTCAAGCTTTAAATTGTCACTAACAATCGTTTTGTGGCCCGATAGCATTACAGTCAATACATATTGATTGAAATGAAATTGAATATCCTTACAGGAACAATTTGTCTCATAAATAGAAAGCTTTCCATTTTTTAGAGGGTAATCAGTTCCTCTCTCTATGAACTTACCTTGCATAATATTAAATATTTTTCACTTTAATTAAGTATAATTCAAAAATAAGGGTTAAAAATGATATTTTACAATAAAACGAAGAAAATTTAAGCATAAATGAATTATAATGTAAAAATATTATTAGATCCTTCAATAAATTGCGGTAGAATAAATAATATAAAACTTGACTCATGAAGAATTACTCATTTACCATAAACGGCGAAGCAATTTCAACCGAAAACGTTTTTGATGTGAAGAATCCCGCTACAGGTACATTACTAGGATACGCATCTAACGCTACTAAAGATCATGTTGAAGCTGCAATTGATGCAGCAAAAGTTGCGCAACCAGCCTGGGCTGCTAAAAGTGATACAGAACGTAAAAATGTATTAATGCAAGTAGCACAAGTGTTAACAGACAATACCGATTATTTGGCAAAATGGATTACTCAAGAGCAAGGAAAGCCACTTGCAGGTCCTGGCTCTATGTTTGAGATGGAAGCTTGTGTAGGTTGGACACAAGTACCCGCATCGCTCGATTTACCGGTAGAAGTAGTTTTTGAGGATGATTCTCGGCGTGACGAAATGCATCGTAAACCCGTGGGAGTTGTTGGCGCCATAACCCCTTGGAACTGGCCATTAATGATTGCAATATGGCAGATTATTCCCGCACTAAGAGCAGGAAACACGGTAGTATTGAAGCCTTCAGAATACACTACAATTGGAACTCTGGAAATGATACGTTTGATGAATACTGTACTACCGGCAGGCGTTTTAAATACTATCTCTGGTGGTGGTGAAGTGGGGGCTATGTTGGTAGAACACAAAGATGTAGATAAAATAATGTTTACGGGGAGTGCTTCTACCGCACGTAAAATAATTGAAGCTTCTAGTGGTAATATGGCTCGTCTTACACTGGAATGTGGTGGAAACGATGCGGCGATAATTCTTCCAGGTACAGATATACAATCAAAAGTTGGTGACCTATTTTGGGGGGCCTTTATTAATATGGGGCAAACCTGTGCTTGTGCTAAGCGATTATATGTTCACGAAGATGATTATGATAATGTAGTTGAAGCGTTGGATGCTGTAGCTGCTCAAATGCCAATGGGTAATGGAATGGATGAGGGTATTCTACTAGGGCCTATTCAAAATAAGATGCAATACGATAAAGTAAATGATTTGGTGGAAGATGCTAAAGCCAATGGCGCAAGTGTTATTAGAGGTGGCAAGTCCATGGGTGGTCCGGGTTATTTCTACCCAATCACTCTCTTAGGAAATGTAGATAACGGAATTAGAATTGTAGACGAAGAGCAATTTGGTCCCGTATTACCAATTATTAAATATAAAACCGTAGACGAAGCCATTCAGAAAGCTAACGATACTAAAACAGGTTTGGGAGGTTCAGTTTGGGGAGACGATCTATCTCTTGCGGCAAAAATAGCTTCTCGAATTGAAGCCGGTACAGTATGGATTAATCAACACGGTGCTATTCATCCTATGGTTCCTTTTGGAGGCGTGAAGGACTCTGGTTACGGTGTGGAGTTTGGAGTTGAAGGCTTAAAAGCTGTTACGCAACCTCAAATTATTAGCATAAAAAAAACCACTTTGGCGGAAGCATAGAATTTTAAAACAATTTTTTCACTCTAAAAAACTTACATATGAATTTTGACTATATAATTATCGGAGCGGGGTCTGCAGGTTGTGTAATAGCAAATAGGTTATCTGCTAATCCCAATACTAACGTTTTATTGCTAGAAGCAGGTAGCCCAGATAATGATCCAAACATTCACGCACCAGCCAATTGGCCAGCTGTTTGGAATACAGAAAGAGATTGGGCATATATGACTGCCCCTCAAAAAAATGCAGGGAATACACCTAGATATTGGCCTAGGGGTAAAACTTTAGGAGGTAGTAGTAGTCTTAATGCGATGATTTATGTTCGTGGGCATCATTCAGATTATGATAATTGGGCATATCAAGGTTGCCAAGGGTGGGATTATGAAAGCGTTTTACCGTATTTTAAAAAATCAGAAAATTTTGAAAAAGGTGCAGATGAAGTTCACGGCGGTGATGGCCCTTTGTATGTTACTTCTATTAAAAATCCTAATCCAATTTCTAATGTAGCCATCGCTGCTTGTGAAGAAATGGGTATTCCAAAAACAAATGATTTTAGTAAAGATATTTGGGGAGCAGGAATGATAGACCTCACCGTAACTCCTGAAGGGGAGCGATGTTCTACAGCAAAGGCGTTTTTAGTTCCAATTTTAGATAGGCCAAATTTGACAATCGTTACGAATGCAAACGCCCAAAGATTAACTTTTGAAGAAAAGAGGTGTACCGGTGTTGTATATAAAAAAGATAATGAAATAATTACTGCAAAGGCTTCTTCTGAAGTTATTGTTTCTGCAGGCGCTATTGGTTCTCCTCAGTTGTTAATGCTTTCTGGTCTTGGAAATACAAAAGACTTAGCTGAGCATGGAATTGAAAGTATTGCTAATATTCCAGGTGTTGGGCAAAACTTACACGATCATCTTCTAGTAAGTGTCATTTTTGAAGCAAAACAACCTATTCCTGCCGCACAAGCCAATCATTTGGAAGCACAATTATTCTGGAAAAGTAGACCAGATATGTTTGTTCCAGACTTACAACCATTGTTCATGGGACTACCTTATTATAGTCCGGGGTATGAAGGGCCTGAAAATGCCTTTACATTTTGTGCAGGTTTAATTAGACCAGTTAGTAGAGGAGAAGTGAAGCTAAACTCGGCTAATCCTGATGATACTCCTTATTTAGATCCAAATTATTTGGGGGAGCAAGCCGATTATGATGCATTATATGAAGCCGTTAAATTATGTCAAAAGATGGGGTATACTAATGCAATGAAAGATTGGATGAAAAAAGAAGTGTATCCAGGTAAAAATGCTTCGGAAAAAGAAATAGAAGACTACATTAGAAAATCATGCGCAACATATCATCATATGGTAGGAACTTGTAAAATGGGGATTGATAGTATGGCGGTAGTAGATCCTGAACTGAAGGTCCATGGGATTGAAGGGCTTAGAGTAGCAGATGCTTCTATAATGCCGAGTATTACTTCAGGAAATACTAATGCACCATCGATTATGATAGGAGAAAAAGCAGCAGATATGATTTTAAATAATTAACTTAGAAAATTTGAAAGTTTGATAAACAAGGCAACTTGCCTTAATACATTCAATTAAACTTTGGTTTATTTTAAAAACGGCTTTACTTTAAAAGCAAATCACTTAATTCAGCTAAAATAATGTATGAAGTATTATAATTCAGAAATAGAAACTATGCCAATTGAAGAATTGCGAGCATTACAGAATACGCGTCTTTCTTCTTTGGTAAAACGAGTTTACAATAACGTTCCTTTTTATAAAAATCAATTTGATTCTATTGGGTTGAATCCTAATGATATTCAGTCTGTAGAAGATTTACATAAAATTCCGTTTACAAAAAAAACAGATTTAAGAGATAACTATCCTTATAAAATGTTCGCCACACCAATGGAAGATATTAGACGTATCCATGCTTCCAGTGGAACAACGGGTAAACCTACCGTAGTAGGCTATACTCAAAATGACCTCAATGTTTTTGATGAAGTGATAGCACGTTCTTTGGTTTGCGCTGGTGCTCAACCTGAAATGAAATTGCATAATGCCTACGGGTATGGTTTATTTACAGGCGGATTAGGTATTCATGGTGGAGCAACCAAATTGGGAATGGCAGTGATTCCTGTTTCAGGAGGCATGACCGAAAGACAGTTAACAATTTTAGAAGATTTTGCCCCAGAAGTTATTTGTTGTACGCCATCGTACGCCCAAACTCTTTCCGAAGCATTTGCAAAAAGAGGTTTTGATACTAAAAAATTATCGTTAAAATACGCCATTCTTGGAGCAGAACCATGGACAGATGCTATTCGGGAACAAGTAGAAACAGGGCTTAATGTTACGGCTACTAATATTTATGGATTAAGTGAAATTATTGGTCCGGGTGTTTCGCAAGAAGATTTTGAAGAGAAAGGAACCGGCTGTTATATTTGGGAAGATCATTTTTACCCTGAAGTAGTAGACAGAGAAACCGGAAAACCACTGCCATATGGTGAGGAAGGTGTGTTGGTACTTACTACATTAAAAAAAGAAGCCTTCCCAGTGTTGCGGTACTGGACCAATGATATTTGTTCGATTAATTATGATAAAAACGCAAAGCGAACTCACATAAAAATGTCACCAATTAAGGGCAGAGCGGATGATATGTTAATAATAAGGGGAGTTAATTTATTTCATACCCAGGTAGAAGAAGTTATTCACCAAATAGACTCATTAAGCCCCAATTATAGGCTTATTGTAGAGAAAAAAGGAGTGATGGATACGGTTACTGTTGAGGTAGAAACTATAAAGGGTATACTTCTAGAAAATCCAGACTTGATAAAAGATATAACCAAAAGAATAAAAAATAGTATTGGTTTATCAATGAAGGTCGATTTAAAAATGCCGAACTCTATGCCTATGAGCGAAGGGGGTAAATTTAAACGTATTATAGATAAGCGGAAATTATAAGCATACTTTCTATCCTTTAGTTTTTTTGTATTGAGGTATTTACAATTTTAATGCTTGCTCCGATTGTTTTAATTGGGTATTAAAGCTAGTTTCATCTACTTGGGTGTTCCAAGTAGGGACCATTTTCTGTAATAATTCTTTTCCTTTATTGGAATGGATTACTTCAGGAAAGGCTTTCTCCAATACATCGAGCATAATTTTTACAGCTGTGGAAGCACCAGCCGAAGCGCCTAATAAACATGTAATGCTACCGTCTTTACTGCTTACTACTTCGGTACCAAATTGTAAACGACCGCCTTCATATTCGTCTCGTTTAATTATCTGTACGCGTTGTCCAGCAATTACAACATGCCAGTCTTCATTTTTGGCGTCTTTTACAAACTTTCGAAGATCATCCATACGATCATCAAAAGACATGGTTACTTGTTCTATTAAATATTTGGTTAAAGGTAAATTATGCCAAAAACCACCTAGCATAGATGGGATGTTTTTAAAATTAATAGACTTAAACAAATCAAGATTAGAGCCTTCTTTTAAAAACTTAGGGCTAAAGCCTGCAAAAGGACCAAACAACAATTCGCGTTTGCCATCGATATAACGTGTGTCAAGATGAGGTACGGACATGGGCGGATCGCCTAACCCTGCTTTGCTGTACACTTTGGCATGGTGTTGATTAATAACATCTTCATTTTTACAAACCAGCCATTGTCCGCTTACAGGAAACCCGCCATAGCCGTCTTTTTCATCAATTTCTACTTTTTCTAATAAAAGTAGACTGCCACCGCCAGCACCGATAAAAACATGTTCGGCATCTAAGTGTTGTATATTTCCGGTCTGGGTGTTTTTAACTTTAACAGACCATTCTACACCTTTATCTGGATCTATGTCTAACACTTCTTCACTACATTGAACAGGGGTGTTGTAATCTTTCTCTAGAATATCAAAAAGCTTTTTGGTCAATACACCGTAATTTACTTCGGTACCTCGGTCTATTCGGGAGGCAGCCATTGGTTCATCATCCTTTCGATTGTGCATTATAAGCGGAAACCATTTCTTCATAATTTCTTGGTCTTTTGTAAACTCAATATGTTGAAACATATAATGGTCTTTCATTGCGTGGTATCGTTTCTCCAAATAATCTGCATTGGCTTTTCCTGTCACCCAACTATGGTGTGGAACGTTGTGAATAAACGACTTCGGATCCGTAATATGTCCCGTATTTACTAAATACGACCAAAATTGCTTTGATATTTCAAACTGATTACAAATAGAGATGGCTTTGCTTATATCGATGGAGCCGTCTTTGTTTTCAGGCGTATAATTAAGTTCACACAGTGCTGAGTGACCAGTGCCGGCATTGTTCCATGCAGCAGAACTTTCTTGGGCTACTTTACTTAATTTTTCAAGTATTAATACTTTTAATTCAGGCTTTAATATTTTAGCCATTAGTGCAAGAGTAGCACTCATAATGCCGCCACCTACACATATTAAATCGTAATCCTTGTTTATTTTTGCTGAATCCATAGCTCTTTTTCTATAAAAATACATAAGTATTGCTGAAAACGAAACCCAATACAAACTGTAATAAAAATTACAGTTATTTAATTTGAATATTAGTTAACCTATTGTGGGAATTGCTACATCAGTTTTAAATAAAACGGCATTGTCTTAACAAAAAGTTAAAGTTGTTTAAGTATGATGCTTTTCAAAGGAGCGTAAGCAGAAAAAATAAGGGAATCCGCTTATATTTACCAATTGATGCATTTTAAGGCTTTCAAGCTTTTATGTGTCATATGTAATACTAATAAAAACTCTCTTTTTAAATGAAAAAATTAATTATTTGCTTTCTCCTTGCCACATTTATAATGCCTTTACATGCTAATGAAGGTATGTGGTTTTTAATGCACATAGAACGATTAAACTATCGTGATATGCAAAAAATGGGCCTTCAATTAACGCCCGAAGAAATATATAGTATAAACAACTCTAGTCTTAAAGATGCAATTGTACAATTTAACCGCGGTTGTACTGCAGAGATTATTTCAGATAGCGGATTAGTACTTACTAATCACCACTGTGGGTATAGTAAAATAGCTGAACTTTCTACTTCTGAAAATGATTATCTAACTGACGGCTATTGGGCTAAGAATAATCAAGAAGAACTAAAGCCTAAAAGTCTATCGGTACGTTTCTTTGTAAGAATGGACGATGTTTCAAAAAGAATTTTGGGACAGGTAAATGATTCAATGACTGAAGCTGAACGCGAAGCTGCTATTAATCGCGAGATAGCTAAAATTGAAAAAGAAAATAACGAAGGTGGAAAATATACTGTCTCAGTTAAATCTTTTTACCAAGGAAATGAGTTTTACTATTTTGTTTATCAAGATTATAACGATGTACGTTTAGTAGGAACTCCACCAGCAAGCATTGGGAAATTTGGAGGTGATACAGACAACTGGGAATGGCCAAGACATACAGGAGATTTTTCTCTTTTTAGAGTGTATGCCGATAAAGACGGAAATCCTGCTGAATATTCAACGGACAATGTGCCTCTTAAGCCAAAGCATCACTTAACCACAAATATAAAAGGTTTTGAAGAAGATGACTTTGCTATGATTATGGGATACCCCGGTAGAACCAATCGTTGGATGCCTGCTGGAGGAATTGAACAGAATGTAGAATATGCATATCCAGCTTGGGTTGAGGCTTCAAAAACATCGATGGATGTTATGAAGGAATATATGGATAAGGATCAACAAGTGAACCTTGATTACGCTTCAAGTTATGCTTCTATCGCAAATTATTGGAAAAACCGCCAAGGAATGATTGATGCGCTAAAACAACACAAAACCGCAAAAACAAAACGAAAAGGTGAGAAGGCATTTAAAAGATGGGCTTCAAAAAAAGGCAATGAAAAGTATGCAGATGTAATTTCAGTAATCAACAATTATTACAAAAACACGAATGAAATAAGCCGTCATAACAACTATTTAAGTTTGTTACTTAGAACTAAAGTGGCGACACTTCCATATCGTTTGGGAAAAACAATAGATTTCTATTTACAACAAAATGAAGCCAAACAAGCAGAGTTAAAACCTGAATTGGATGCTCAAATAAATGATCTATACGAAGGGCTTCACCTTCCTTTAGAGAAAGATGTTCTAGCTGCACAATTAAAACTATACTCAACCAAGGCAGAAAATATTGCGCCAATGGTAGCTAAAGTTGCAAAAGCAAATAATAAAAGTGAAGCGGGGTGGAATGACTATGTAAATACTGCTTTTGAGAATAGTATTTTTGAAACTAAAGAAAAGTTAGAAGCATTTTTAGAAAATCCAGATGCTGAGGTTTTTAAAAACGATCCTTTATTTCAACTTTCCACAGATTTATTGAATCGTTACCGCGCCAAAACGGAAGAAGAAAAGCAATTAGATGATGATTTTGAGCGTGCTTATAGAATGATGGTTCAAGGAATGCGTTTGCAGAATCCTGACGAAAAATACTATCCAGACGCTAACAGTACATTGCGATTAACGTACGGAAAAGTGATAGCACTTCCTGCCGATGAGCGCAACGATGCCGATAAAAATTATTATACTACTTTAAAAGGAACTGTTGCCAAATATCAACCTGGTGATGATGAGTTTGATATGCCAAAGGAGCTTATTAAACTTTACGAAGAAAAAGATTTTGGTCAGTATGCTGATGAGGATGGTTACTTACCGGTAAACTTTTTAACTGATAATGACATAACAGGAGGAAACTCAGGTTCGCCTGTATTGAATGGAAAAGGAGAATTAATTGGTTTAGCTTTTGATGGAAATATAGAAGCTATGGCTGGTGATGTAATTTTTGATGACCAACTACAACGTACCATAAATGTAGATATAAGATATGTACTTTTCTTAATAGATAAATTTGCTGGAGCAACGCATATTATAGATGAGTTAACTTTATCAAAATAATGCAATAGTAGCATTACTATCTTTTTAATAACCACGAATCTTATATTAATAAGTTCGTGGTTTTTCTATTCATATTAGGAAACAAAAACAAAACAGGCTGCGAAAATAATTCGACAGCCTGTTTTTAACTAAATTAATAAATATGGAGTGTTACTTTTTCATAGCAATAGAATTCCTGAAAAATAGGAAGTCATTTTAATTTATTAATAAAAAAAGGGGGATGTTGTAGGTTTAATAAAGAATAAAAGTAATTTTTTTTTAAGGGTTAACCCCCCTAAATGTTGAGAATATTTTCCTACATACAAGAAATAAACTAATGTAATGGTTTTTTATAGACGTTTTATAAAGTATATCTATTCATAAAACCGATAACTTTTTTACTACTTTTAGCTTTTTAAGAAAAAAGGTTAAAAATAAATGTTTACACCCGCACGTCTCCTCGTAGTGCTTATTTTATTATTGTTTTCAATAAATTGTTTTGCACAAGTAGAAACATCTACACAGGCAGACGACCATATTGAAGAAGGTGTTGAGCTTATGTTTCAAAAAAAACATACACAATCGTTAGCGTTACTAGTAGAAACAGAGGCGATTGCACAAAAAAATAAATGGTATGAGCAAGCCTTTAGAGCTACATTAAACATAGGCTCTAACTATTATTTACTTTCCGATTATGGCGAAGCACTTCAGTATTACTTACAAGCGTATGAAATAGCTATAGAGCATTTAGATTCTCGACAAGAAATGACGGTGCTTAACAACATTGGTATTCTTTACTTTCAAGAAGAGGAGCGGTCTCAGGCAAAAAAATATTTCTTTAAAGCCTATCAAAAGGCAAAGCAAGTTAAAGATGAAGTTAAAGTAGGGTATTACGCAGTAAACCTAGCGTTGGTTTCTAATAAAATGAAGGAGGTAGATTCGGCTCAATTCTATATACAAGAAGCTCTTCCGTTATTAAAAGATACTCCTAATGTACTGATACAGGGAAAAATGGCACAGGCTGAAATGTTTCTTTTAAAAGAACAATATAGCAAGTCTGAACAAATTGCCTTAAGTCTATTGCCTGAACTTCAAGGCGTATCACAAATAGAAAATAAAGTATTCATCTTATTGGTATTGGCTCAAATTAACGAAGCACGAAATGAAGTAAACAAAGCACTAGACTACACCACAGAAGCACGTGACGCTCAAAGTGGGTTTGAAAACCGAACAGAAGTGTATGATTATCTATCTGAACTCTACGGCAAAACGGGTGATTTTGAAAAAGCAATAGCTTATAAAGATTCTGTAATTATCGCTACAGATTCTTTAAATACAATTAGAAACAGAAAGTTGTTTGAAAATGAAAAAGTGAAATTTCAACTTCAAAACTATCAACACGAGCTTTCTGAAAGTAAAGAAATATTAAAACAAGAACGTCGTTTCTTTTATAGTATAATTGGGATAGCTGTTCTATGCATGGGTTTTATAATATGGGTGTACAGGAGTAATTTAGTAAAACACAAACAACGTAAAAAAATTGTAGAGTTAGAGTTAGCGAAAGAAAAAAGCGACCACTTACTTATTGAAAAGCAATTACGGGAAAAAGAAGCGTTAGCATCGTTAGAGCAAGAACGCCTTAAAAATGAATTGGAAGTGAAAAACCGAAAACTTACTGCCAAAGCATTATACCTATCTAGCAAAAATGACCTTATAGAAGAAGTGGTTGAGTCGTTATCTCTTCATACCGAAATAGCCGACAATCCACAGTTGAAAAAACAAATTACCGAATTAAAAAAACACCTTAAAAAAGATACACAATGGGATAGCTTTTTTACCCATTTTGAAGAAATCAATCAAGGCTTTCTTGATAGGCTACGAAGTAAACACCCAAAACTTACCCCAAGCGACATTCGGTTTATCACGTATTTGTATATGAATTTAAGCAATAAAGAAATTGCATCGCTCTTAAACATCACTCCTCAGTCCTGTAGAAAAAGAAAGGAACGAATTTCAAAGAAAATAGATTTACCAAATAATACAACACTTCACGCTTATTTATCAAGGGTTTAAGTAATGTGTCACGCTATTACATTAAACATGTCACGAAATGTCACGCCCTAATTAGGCTGCAAGCCGCCTCTTGTATCTATATTTATCCCATAATCCAAAATAGATACCATGAAAAAACTAACTACCCTATTATTACTTTTTTTTTACATATTAATTGTACAAAAAATCACAGCTCAAGTTGAATTGGAAGGAGCAAAAGACTACGGACAATTATTTAATGTAACCTATAGTGAAACAGAAGAAGATGTTATCTACGCACGTACGGTTACAAACCACATTGTTACTTCAACAGATGGTGGTGATAACTGGAGTGTTTTATATGCAGAACCTTTAGATAAATATGCAACGCTGAAGGATCTTAAGCTTATAAATGATGGAACTAGCTTAAGTTTTATAGTTTCTGCAGAAGGAACGGACTACAACGCTATTGTTTTGTTTGATCTTGCAACCGAAACAATTACACGCACTTATTCACCGCCCAACTCTTTTGAAACTGATATTTTAATAGAGTCCTACGATATCCTTGAATCTAATAATGATATTGCATTAATGCATACCACGTACTCTTTAGGGGGAGCATACACTCATGAGGTTTTCTATACCGGCGATGGAGGTGCTAATTGGTTTCCGGTATATTACAGCCCAATAAATGATAATGTAGCTATTAATAATGTAGCTATTTCACCAGCAGAAGGTGAAACCTTATTTTTAATGCGAGGTGGATCTACTTCACGAGTTATAGGAGGTTTATTTGTATCTACCGATGCTGGCCAAACTTGGGAAGAGAAAATTCCAGGAAATATGTACGACCCTATTAGCTTTAATCCTAACAATGCAGATGATATTTTATTAGGGACAGGATATGGTTATGATACCCATGTAGAAAACCTATACCGCTCAACTAATGGTGGTGATACTTGGAATATAGTTCCTATTACTTGGACAACTATGTCTCAAGATAATATAAATGAAATAGCATTTAACCCTACCAATACAAACGAAATTATGGTATTGGAAGAAAATGAAATAGTAGTTTCTTCAGATAATGGAACTACTTGGCAAAATTATGTGTACAACGATATAGATCCAGAAACCTATTACTATGGTTTAACAGCTTCATATAACCCATTTGTATCTCGTGAAGTATTAATTAGTACAAATTATTATCCTTTTTTATCTGAAGATGGAGGGGCTACATTATCTAAGTTAGAAAATCCTTTCATTAACTCCTCAGGGACGGTAGCCTCTTTCACTTCAGAAGATGAAAATCACGTATATTATGGTTTACGCTCAGGATACATTCATAAAGACCTTCAAACAGAAACTGAAGAAGGTTATGGATTACAGTCTCTAGAACAAGGCTTTGGTTCTCCTTTAAAAGTTTATGCCGACCCAGTAGTTTCCGGACGTGTATTTACTAATAATAGAGTAGTGAATACCTCCTATTTAAGCGTAAGTGCTGAGCACGGAGCCGATTCAAAACTAATTGCTAGTTCTATGTTCTTTTTGATCCTTGAAGATGTTTCTACTTCCGTTACCAACCCGAACATAAGCTGGTTGTCAACCGGTATTGAAGCACACAAAGTAGATCTTACCGATATGGAGAACATTATAGATACTAATATTCCGGTACCCCAAACAGGAGAAGTAGTTACAGCCGTGCAGGTTGATCGTGAGGATGAAGCGACTATCTACATAACACAAGATGTTAGTTTTTATAAATCATCTAATGATGGTGCTATTTGGGAGCTGGCGGTTACTGGTTTGGAAGAATTAGTTTCTAGAGACGATTTAATTTTAGACATAGAGCAAAACCCATTAAACGCTAACCAGTTAATGTTAGCAACAACAAATGGTATCTATTTATCGGAAAACAAAGGGGATTCTTGGAGTCTTATTTCTTCGGAATTTACAAACGATGTTGCCTTTTCAACAGTAACGGAAGATGCTATTGTGGCCGTTACTCATTATTCTGATGGATTTAATATTCCATTACCCGAAGCAAAAGCAAAAATTATCTTCAGTAAAGATATGGGGGAAACGTGGGAAGAAATAACCCCTGAAATGCTAAACTATTCAGTTACTGAAACATCGGCCTTCACTTTTACAGAAGATGCTGTAGATGTCTATTTAGGCGTACAGGATTTAGGTTTGGTAAAGTATAACATAGATCTTACCACACTGTCAATAACTTCTGAAATTGTAGAAAATAAAATAATTGCATTGTATCCTAACCCAGCGAAAGACAGTTTCTCAATAAATAGTTATGATAGAATTGAAGCGGTAACTATTTACAATATGGCAGGACAAGAGGTAAAGAAAGTAAGTGAAACTAATCAAGAAATAAATATAAGTGATTTAGCTAACGGATTATATATTGTGAAAGTGAAAACCTCTGAAGGAACTCTATCTAAGCGTATCATAAAAGCAAACTAGATAGGGAATAATGAAAAAAACTACTAATTAAAATCAATATAGAATTATGAAAACAACAACGATAACAAAAACGTTTTTTACAGCTGCTTGTTTATTAGGTTCTGTTACAAGCTCACTAGCTCAATTTACACAAACAGGAAAAGTTGTAAGTCAAGACAGAGAAAGTCGAGCAGAATATGGAACTTCAGTAGATATTAAAGAGAATTACGCTATTGTTGGTGCCTCTAGAGAAACCATTGCGGCAGGAGCAGCTTATATTTATGAACAAAATAGAGATGGGGAGTGGCAAAATCTACAAAAATTAACAGCCTTCGATGCCCAAGATATGGCCGAATTTGGAGGTGCCTCTAAATTTGGAGAAGACTACTTAGTGGTAGCTTCCGGTAGAGGAGATGTAGATGGAATAATAAGGGCAGGAGCATTATATGTGTATAACCTTAATAGCAGTAATGGTACTTGGGATTTTGATGTAAAATTACATGCCGCAGATTATAGTGGAGATGCTAAATTAGGTATGAACCCTACTTCATTAGATGTAGATGGAAGTACCATTTTAGGTGGTGCTCCCGGAGAAAATGGATGGACCGGAGCTGCGTATGTATTTGAAAAGGAGTCAGGAAACTGGGTCGAAAAGCAGAAACTGGTAAGTCCTAACACACAAACTAATGAAACATTTGGTATTGGGGTTTCTATTTCAGGTGACGTTGTGGCCATAGGAGCTAATGAAACTGATAACCGTAAAGGTTCTGTATATATTTTTCAGAAGGATGCATCGGGAACTTGGGAATATTTTCAGCAGGTAATGGCATCAGATGCTGCTGCTGATGCTTTTTTTGGAAGTTCAGTAAGTTTACACGAAGATCAATTGGTCGTTGGAGCTTATGGAGCAAATGGAGAAGCAGGTGCCGCCTACATATTTGAAAAGGATAGCTCTGGAGATTGGCAAGAGATGCAAAAGCTAACAGGAGCAACTGCATCAGAGAGTGCACAGTTTGGTTGGAGTGCTGAAATAAAAGAAAAACATCTAGTAGTTAGTGCGCCTCACGCTTACGGTTTTGATTCGGGCGAACTTTACTTCTACAAAAAAGATGCTAATGGAGTATGGCAAGAAGAAGAAATTATACAGGGAGAAGACACGGTAGGTGAAGATTTCTATGGATGGAGTGTAGCTTTATATGGCGATCAAATAATCACTGGTGCTCCGTGGGAAGATCACGATGCTACTGGTGATAATGAAGTAGATCGTGCTGGTTCTGCCTATATTTTTAGAGATGAATTATTGTTAGGTAATGAACCTGGCAATGATCAATTAGAAAATAGAATAGGGGTATATCCTGTTCCAGCTGTAGATGAAATAACCATTCAAAGTAAGGAGAGTTCAATTAGCAATATAGTCTTGATAAATCAATTAGGGATGATGGTAAAAGAACAAAAGGTTTCTGAAAAAAAAGAAAGTACACTTACTATTTCAGATATTTCTGAAGGAGTCTACTTTCTAAATATTATTGATACAGAAGGAAAGATAACAACAAAAAAGATAGTGAAGAGTAAGTAAGATTAGATTTAAGTTAATAGTTAATATGTAGGAAGGCCACCGTGTAAGGGTGGTCTTTTTACTTTAAAAACAGTACATAACCTTCTTGCGAACACAAAAACAAACAAAGTAATAGGGAAGTGGCATTGATTATTTTATACTTTAGAATAATAATTTTTTTAAACGATTCTTTAAATATTAGAAAAATAAATTTGTAAAAATCTTTAAATTTATGTTATTTTTGGGTGATTTTATTATTAATACAACAATAACAAGGCTTTAATTTTGAAAAAAGAGGTATTATTCTTAATAATCCAGTTTGTGCTTTTTTCTTTCTATTTCATTGATATAGAAGTAATTTCTTATTCAATTCCATCTTGGCTAAATTATATTTTGCTCTCCTTAGTAGGTTGTGGTTTTGTAATTATCTTTTTAGGCATCCTGAACCTTAATGATGATTTAAGTGTAATACATGCCAAAAAAGAAAAACCCATGGTTTTTCATGGTATTTATCGGTATGTACGCCATCCAATTTATTCAGGAATTCTTTTAAGTATGATAGCCTATGCACTCTTTACAGCTTCAATTTTCAAATTTATTTTAACCTTAATTATGGGTGTGGTTTTTTATTATAAATCTGATAATGAAGAAAATTGGATGGTTGAAAAGTATGAACAGTACAGAATCTATAAAAAGAAAACCGGTCGTTTCCTTCCAAAACTTAGAAATAAGAATTACTAATTAAATAATAACGTTTCTTAATAACTTTCCTTGTAAGGTTCTTTATAAAGTTACTACTTTTACAGTGTAAAAATATTGAAGAAAACTATTATGGCAGATACTATTGAAAAAATCAAATGTTTGATTATTGGCTCTGGTCCAGCAGGATATACAGCAGCAATCTATGCATCACGTGCAGATTTAAAACCTGTAATGTACACTGGTATGGAACCTGGAGGACAACTAACAACAACTACCGAGGTTGATAACTTCCCCGGCTATCCTGATGGGGTAGATGGTCCTACCATGATGGTCCAGTTACAAAAACAAGCGGAACGTTTTGGAACAGAAGTACGTATAGGTATGGTTACTGCTGTAGATTTTAGCGATGAAGTAGGTGGTGTTCATAAAGTAACAGTTGACAATAAGAAGCAAATTGAAGCCGAAACAGTAATCATTTCAACTGGAGCAACGGCTAAATATTTAGGCTTGCCAAGTGAGCAAAAATTACGTGGTGGTGGTGTTTCTGCCTGTGCCGTGTGTGATGGTTTTTTCTACAAAGGTCAAGATGTAGCCATCGTAGGTGGAGGAGATACCGCTGCTGAAGAAGCAACGTATCTTGCTAATATTTGTAACAAGGTGACTATGTTGGTTCGTAAAGACTATATGAAAGCCTCAAAAGCCATGCAACATCGTGTTGAAAACACAAAAAATATAGACCTACGCTACAATACCGAAGTAGATGAGGTGTTGGGGGAGCAAGTAGTAGAAGGGCTACGAATGGTTAATAATGAAACAGGTGAAAAAGAAGAAATTGAAATTACCGGTTTATTTATAGCTATTGGTCATAAACCAAATACTGAAATATTTAAAGAACAATTGGATATGGATGATACTGGGTATGTAATCACCAAAGGAAAAAGCACCAAGACAAACAGACCTGGAGTATTTGCTAGCGGTGATGTTCAAGATAAAGAATACCGTCAAGCCGTTACAGCAGCCGGGACTGGATGTATGGCAGCTTTAGATGCAGAACGTTATTTACAGACCATTGAAACCGAAAAAACGGTAGAAGCATAAACAGCATTAATTAAAACAGTATTAAAACACCTAAGCAAACCGTTTAGGTGTTTTTTTATTATAGCGGGAACCATACAAGTCACTACTAAAAACCTATATTTGTAGGGTATAACCTATTTGTTTATGAAAGTATTTTCATACTTTTTTATTGTTCTTATTTTTAGTTCGGCTGGCATTTTTGGTCAGGAAATTGCCGGAGACGACTTTCTTTTTTTAAAAAACTTAAATACAGTATATAAAGATCCATCGCAAGCGAAACGAGTTGCCGATTATTTATTTAAAAATGCTAATACACAACTAGAAAAAGCTGAAGCCCTCTATTTACTTTCAGAAAGTAAAAAAAGACAAGGGGACTATATTGAAAGCATTGAAGACCTTTTTAAGGCAAAAGAATTGGTAAACCCTTCAAAAGATCACTTTTTGAACAGTTTACTATTAATCTCAATAGCAGAAAGATGTCAAACAACTGGCATTAATGATATTGCAGAAGAATACCTGCGGAAAGCTGCCCGTCAAATTAATAGGATACGTCAAAAGGAAGAGTTTAGTATAGCCAACGCTTTTTTGTTATATGAACAATCTAACAAAAGCCTAAGTAAAGATAGTATTACTGCCGCAAAACAAATTGCACAATCTTCAGAAGATAATTTAGAAGATCTTAAAGCAATGGTTCCTGCGCTATTGATTAAAAACTATGTACTACAGGGGAACATTCACTTATATAATAAAGAATTGGATTCTGCTGCTGGCTACTTTAATAAAAGCCAGAATCTTATCGTAACATCGAGGATGGCAGGTTCATCTCTTGAAGCAGAAACTTTAAAGGGAATAGGGGAGGTTCAATATGCTACATCCAATTTTGAACGTGCCAAGGCAAACTTTAAGAAAGCAATGAATATCCCTGTTATTGAAGCTCCGCTTCGGGTCACTATTTTACGTGACTTGTCAAACGTGTATAAAGCTCAGGATAGTATGGAGGCTTATCAAAGCTATTATAGGGAAAGTTCGACTCTTAACGCTTCTGTTTTAATTTCAGAACGAAAACTACGCAATACTATCATTTCCCATATTGAAGCAGAACAAGAAGGGGCTATCCAAAGTGATAAAAGAAGTTATTATATAATTGTAGGAATAATTGCAGCTGTGTTGCTCGTGTGTTTTATAGGCTATTATTTTTATAGTAAAAAGCTAGATACGGAATACAAACAATTTGAAAAAGTCATCAAACAACTTGAAAACAAAGAAAAATTAGAAGCTCCTAAAAAGGTTGTTCAGCAAGAAAATGAAGGAACTAAAGGCGTTACAATTCCTAAAGAAACCGAAAACGCCATCCTGCAACGGCTCGAAGATTTTGAAACAACGACCAAATACACCAATTCTAATATGTCATTGCCGTTATTGGCCAAGCAGTTAGAAACCAACACCAAATATATTTCAGAAATTATTCATACCCATAAAAACAAAAACTTCAATACCTATATTAACGAATTACGCATCAATCACATTATTCAGTTAATGAAAGAAGATAAAAAGTACCTAAATTATAAAGTAAGCTATTTGGCTGAAGAAAGCGGTTTTTCCTCACATAGTGCTTTTACCGTGGTCTTTAAATCTATTACTGGCATCACACCAAAACAGTTCATCACTTTTTTAAAGAAAGATGATAAAGTAGCGTCTTGATCTTTTTAGTATATTACCAAAAAAACTGTGTGCTTTCATAAAAAAATAGTAACATTCTTATTCCTTTTTGGTGTTCTTGTTTTTAAGCATGCTGTATATGCCCAAAACAAAGCATTAATAGACAGCCTGCGCCAAGAAGCCAATGTGTTGGCGTATAGTAACCCTGAATTAGCAGTTGAAAGGGGATTGGAGCTGTTTAGTCTTTCAAAAAACAAACCATCACAGCAAGTTTCGGCTTTATTGACAGTTGCCAATGCGTATGCCGTGCTTAAAGACCATGACAAAGTTTTGAAGTATGCTTTGAAAGCAGATTCTATTGCCGATAAAAACCGAAACTACACAGATCAAGTACGAGCACTTGGTTTTATAGGCGGTCAATACCAACGATTAAAGCTTAGTAATCGTGCATTAGAATATTTAGACCGTGCGTATACTATTTCGGTAAAACACCCATTGCCAGATTCCATACAGTATCTACAAGGTAACATACTTTTTGTAAAAGGCTTGATACAGCGGGATAACTTGGGCTGTGAATATGCATTACCTTACTTTACTGAAGCCGCCCAAGTGTTTAGAGAAAACTTGGATAAAAAGCTGATGAATAGCAGTATGGCAATAGCATTGAATAACATTGGTGATTGTAATTTTCAACTTGAAAAATACGATGTAGCTAAAAAAAATTATAATGAAGCTATAATCTTTGCTTCAAAAATCAATGCCTTAAAAAATAGTGCCTACTCAAAATTGGGGTTGGCCAAGATTCTTTCCGAAGAAGAGAAAAATCAATTAGCAATACAAACGTTGCAAGAAGCACTGCTTTCTGTTGAAAATATAAATGATGCAGGCTTGAAAACAGCACTATATAAAGCCCTTTCCGACAATTACGCAGCCATTGGTAATAATGAAAAATACAACGCATACACAAAGTTGTATTTTGAAGAAGAAGAAAAACTGCTGAATGAAGAAAAAAATTCAATCAATCAGGTAGCTAATAATCTTGCAGCTGAAAACCTTGATAAAAGAGAAAATCAAAAAAATACCTACACCTATATTTTTATAATCTGTGGGATACTTTTACTTGTAGTTTTGGAATATATTTTGCGTAAAATTCTTCAAAAAAGAAAAAAAATAGCTCAACAAAAGCAGGAAATTGAAAATACATCTAAAAACAACCATAATTAATATAATTACTTGTTTTTCAGTTATTTAATGTTTGATCTTCTCTTTTATATTTCGTGAAAATTCCATTAATTTAAAAATATAGTCCTTTATAATAAGGTAATAGTTGTTTAGGTTTACAATCAAGATTGAAAACTTAAAACAATTTATGATGAAACAACTACTTACACTAATTCTTGCTATTTGCTTGGCATCCGTTAGTTTGCATGCTCAATGCGACATATCGGAAAATTTTGATACCTATAATAATGGTGATGTTCCAACGGATTGGACCATGGTAGATAATACTGATGGAACCTCTGCATATGGAAGAGTAACATCAAACCCTTCTGCACCTAGTCCAGGTAAATACTTTAGAATGTATAGTGGAAATGCTACTACCGGAGATCTTATATTTATCTCTCCGATGGAAGCAACCACTTCAGACGGAAATCACCGTTTAAAGTTTTTTGCTCAAGGAACTACAGAATCAAGTTTAATTGTAGGGACAACAGATGCTGCTGATGGAAGCGGAACTTTTAGTGTCATTGAAACAATACCGTTATTAGGCGTTAATAATGAAGATTGGGAAGCTCATGAAATAATCATTCCTGCTGGGACTGATGGATACATTTTCTTTCAGCATAATCTTGGGTCAACTTTTGATCAAGTCAATATTGACAGTGTGTGTTTAGAACCAATCCCAACATGTTTGGAAGTTAGTGCTGTGGAAGTCTCAAACCCTACTCAAACAACTATCGATTTAGCTTGGACCGAAAGTGGTTCGGGTGAAGATAATTGGGAATATGTTGTACAAGAAGTAGGAGGCGGAGAGCCAACCTCTAATGGAACCGACTATACATCGACCAATGCTAATCCTTCGGTTACAGTTACTGATCTTAATCCTAATACAGTATATGAAGCGTATGTACGCGCAAATTGTGGTGGAGGCGATTATGGTGCTTGGATAAAATCTAATGACGTTATAAGAACAGATTGTGCTCCGTTAACTGATAATTTCTGCGAAAACTGGGATGGAATGCCTGAAGATGAAGTTCCCATTTGTTGGACTGCAATTGACGATCCAAATACATCTGGTCACGTTCAAATAGATTTTGAATTTAGTTATGATAAGAATATGCTCGAATTGACCGCTGTGAGTGTTACAGAGGGAGACCTTATTGCTATTTCACCAGATGTTTCAGCTTTTGCCACAGATGGAGCACACCGCTTACGTTTTACTGCTGGTTCGTCAACAAACGCACCTGAAGTTCTTGAAGTGGGAACGATTGATGAAAACGATAACTTTGTTGAAATTACAGCACTTACCCTTACCAGTGACAGAGACACGGAATACCTAGTTACATTGCCTGATAATGGTCATGAAAATTTCGCTTTTAAGCATAGCGGTCAGGTTAATAAAACGGTATGGATTAATACAGTTTGTGTTGAAGACTTGCCTTCTTGCTTAGAGGTTATAGATGTAACAGCAGCTAATGTAGATTTTGATTCTGCTGATATATCTTGGACTGCAAGTGAATCTAGCGAAACTACTTGGGAGTATATAGTACAAGAGGCTTCATTACCAACACCAGATGCTACTACTAACGGTACTGAAATAACTACAACTTCAGTAAATGTACCTTTAGAACAAAACACCGCATATATAGCCTATGTACGATCAAAATGTGCTACAGACGATTTCGGGTCTTGGATTGCTTCAGAAGAGTTCACTTCAGCGTGTAGCAGTTTTGTAGCTGAATATCAATTTGGTTTTGAAGGCCCCAATGTTGATGGGGAAGACCTGAAGCCATGTTGGTCTATTTTTGATACGACATTAGGTGATTTTAGAACATATGAAGAACAAGGAAATATTATGCCTTCAGATGGAAATTTAATGATGCGTATGTTCTTCGGCAGCTCATCAGATGCTGAAGGGTTAATCGTGAGTACACCAGAGTTTTCAGATCTAAACATAGATAAACAAATACGTTTTAAAATGAACAAAAGTGCTGCGAGTACGGCAGATTTAGACATCATTGTAGGAACCATGGCAGATCCTATGGATGCAAGTACTTTTGTAGTTCTTGACGATACCTCGTTAAACCAATCTACAATTATTGCCGAAACGTGGACGGAGTTTACGATTGACCTTTCAAGTTATGATACAAGTTTAGGGCACAATTACATTGCCTTTAAGCCTCAACATTCAGGTACAGGTGGTTCGCAGTTTATATATATGGACGAATTTAACTATGAATATGCTGAGCCACAAGGACTAAACGATGAACCTGAAACTGCAGCTATTTTAACAGTATCAGATGATTATAATTGTAACAATGCCATAACTGGAGATTTTCAAGGAGCTACAAGGTCTGAAGAATTCCCTTGTACAAACCCAGAGTTTAATAATTATAATGATTTATGGTATCGTTTTACACCAACCGAATCTGCTGAATATGCATTTGGTGTAGAATCAATAACAGGTGATCCTATAAGTATGTTTGTTTTTGGAGGTTCTTCAGTAAATTTAGAACCCATTTCCGTTGGGTGCTCAACACGATTTACTTCGGTAAATTTAACAGCGGGAGAAACTTATTTTGTTGCGGTTGCAAGTCCAGTTCCTGCTGCACAATATTTACTTTGTATAAGTCAATTTCCAGAGACACCAGCAAATGATGAACCAAACGGTGCTATTGAGTTAACAGAATCTACCGATAGCAATTGTAACAATGCAATACAAGGTTACACCGCCTCTGCTTCATATTCAACTGACTCTGCTTGTTCTCCCAACACAGAAGATGTTTGGTATTCTTTTATACCAAATACTACTGCAAATTATACGTTTAAAAGAACGATAATAAATGGTGGTGCTACAACAGCTGTATCTGTTTATTCTGGTACGCCAGGAGATATGACACAACTTACCGAAGGCTGTGACACCTACTTGCAAACAGTAGACTTAACTGCAGGAGAGACTTATTATGTGGCAGTTTCAAGTTCAGAAGGTTCGATTCCATTGTATTTTGAATTGTGTGCATATCCATCGCCACCGGTTCCAGCCAACGACGAGTGTGTCAATGGTTTTGAACTAACGGTAGGAGAAAATTTTGAAAACAGTTTTATAATAGGGGACAATACCTCTGCTACGCGTAACGAAGACGATCCATTGGTTACTTGTGATGGACTGGAGTTTGAAGAAAAAGGAAAAGATGTTTGGTACACGGTAACAGTGCCTAATTCCGGTAACCTTAAACTGGAAACCAGATACAATGATGACCCATACCAGACCGATACTGGTATGCAAGCTTATATAGGGAAGTGCGGAGCTTTGAACTCCTTATACTGTAGTGCTGATGAAGGTGAAGGGTTTTTCAATTATATTGAATTGACAAACTTTGAGCCCGGTATTGAAATTTTAGTACGGGTATGGGGTCGTGTAGGTGATTTTGGAAGCTATAAAATAGCAGCGTATGATGACTCTCCGGAATGTAATTTTCCAACAGAGCTTCAAGTGAGTGATATCACTGAAACCACAGCAATGATAAGTTGGACGGAACCTAGCCCAACACCCGTGGGTGAATATGAATACATTGTGCAGGATACAGGGCTTGGGTATCCTGGTGACGTCGATGGTACTTTTACAAATGACACAGAAGTATTATTAGAAAACTTAACGCCTTTAACTGAATATGATGTTTATGTAAAAGCAAATTGCAGTACAAGTGGAAGTGCTTGGGCAGGACCTATCACATTTACAACAGAAGAAGAATTGGGTATTTCAAACTTTAACAAGAATCAGTTTAAGTTGTACCCTAACCCAGTAAATGATGTTGTAAACGTTTCCTATAAAACTGAAATAGATACTGTTTCTATCTATTCTGTTACTGGGCAGTTGGTTTATGACAATGCTATCCACAATTCATCTGCGCAAATTAATGTATCACATCTATCAAGTGGGTTGTATATATTAGAAGCAAATGTTGAGGGGAATAAAGTACGATTTAAGATTATTGTTGAGTAATATTAGTTGTTAGTTAATACCAAAGCGTCCTGTTACACTGTGCAACAGGACGTTTTTTTATTAAGTCATTTCAACGACAGGAGAAATCTCATCCTACTAATTGCGTGTTTTTTTTCAGCAGTTGTATTTTAAAGAAAGTCTTTCTTCTTGGCTCTTGCAGCGAAGCGGTCTTGGTTCTACAGATAGCAAAATTCTTATACCCTTGATTTATTTTTAACCTTCACCGTCCACTCAAACTCAAAAACAGAGACCACATCGCCAGCTTTGTCCACGCCTTGCGATTTCATCCAGATGGTTTGACCTTCTCCGGTTGTAACAGCTTCTTTTATGGCTTCTTTTACTTTAATTCCATCCTCACAAGTAAACGTAATTCTTCCTTTCGCTTTTTTTGAAAAGGAAGCTTTGTTATTAGCAACCAACATCGAAATGTTTTGATTACTTTCTTTTATAGTGCTCATTACCAAGGCTCCGGTGCTTAACTCGGCAGCCATCCCTTGTACAGCCCAAAACATAGACTTAAAAGGGTTTTGATTGATCCATTTATGACGTACTGAAGTAACACAACTTGTCTCATTAATTGCTTTTACCCGAACCCCCGTAAACCAAGCAGCGGGTAGTTTAAAAAATAAAAAAGTATTGATTTTTGAAGGCGTAAGTTGCATGTCTATTGGTTTTAAGGCGAATATACTTCAAAAAAAGCAAGTATGCTAATTCTTAAAGTTATGTTAAAATTTAGTACTATGCGTAACATAATACCTTTTTTTGTACATATATTTGTATAAGAGATTACTGAATTATGAAAACAATCCTTTCAAATTTGTCTGAAAAAGAAGCTGAAAACCAAAAGAATATCGCAGCAGGTATTCATTTGAGTACCTTTTTAAAGTATTTTTTTCCGTTTGCAAACTTTATTGCTCCGCTTATATTATGGACCATCCATAAAGAAAAACCATTTGTTGATAGCCATGGAAAAAGAGCAATAAACTTTCAATTAAGTATTTTGTTATACTCAATTGGAGTAGGGGTATTATGCTTACCGTTCTTTGTAATTTTTGCAGTAGATTTTATTTCGCTTATGGAAGCGATGGAACATACTATTGGAAATCCTGGTTTTGCTGAAATTAGAAATCTTTCAGGATACATTCTTTTATTCGGAATAGCAGGTTTATTACTCTTTGGCTTATTTGTATTAGAACTTTATGCCGTTATCACCGCAACTATGTATGCCGCTAAAGGCAAAATCTATAAATATCCATTAAGCATACCTTTTTTAAAATCATCTTCTGAACTTGATTCAGAAATCAATCAATCAAAAAATGAGCACACTAGTTAACATCGTATTAGCAGCAGTTTTAAGTTTTTTAGGCGCCGAGGTGCAAAAAGAACGAAACGAGACAGCCATGAATACATCGATACAATGCCAGCAGACCGTAGAAAACACGCAAACAGTATTGTTCACAAAAAACGAAGCTATTAATTGTAAATAGGACCGATGAAAATTGAAAACACAAAAGCACAAATGCGCAAGGGAGTTTTGGAGTATTGTATCCTTTCCGTTTTAAAAGATGGCGAAGCATACACATCAGATATTCTGGACACCTTAAAAGATGCAAAAATGCTCGTGGTGGAAGGAACAATCTATCCACTGCTTACCCGATTAAAAAACGCAGGATTGCTTTCCTACCGATGGGAAGAATCTACTAGTGGACCACCACGTAAATATTATGAACTGACCGAAACCGGGCAGCTATTTGTAAATGAATTGAATACTACTTGGAACGAATTGCAACAGGCAGTAAACAGAGTAACCAGCGAAAACACTACGAAATGAAAAAGACAGTAAACATAAATTTAGCAGGCACCTTTTTTCATATAGATGAGGATGCCTTCGGGAAACTTTCACGATACCTCGATGCTATTAAAAAATCGCTTACCGATCCTAATGGAAGTGACGAAATTATGCGAGATATTGAAGCTCGTATTGCTGAACTTTTTTCAGAAAAAATCGAGACGAAAGCTCAGGTAATTTCTTTAAAAGAATTGGATGAGGTAATAGCCGTAATGGGACAACCGGAAGATTATCAGGTTGATGAAGAAATTTTTGAAGACGTACCACCTACACAAAAAAGTAGTCGTCGTAGAAGCTCTACAAGACAACAGTTGTTTAGAGATATAGACAACAAATTTATCTCTGGAGTTTCTTCAGGGTTGGGTCATTATCTGGGTATAGATGCAATTTGGATTCGTTTACTTTGGATCATATTGACCATTCTTTCACAAGGTGTATTTATTATCGTTTATATCATTTTCTGGATATTGGTTCCGGCAGCGGTAACCACTTCAGATAAATTGAGAATGACGGGGGAGCAGGTCAATATTTCAAATATAGAGCGAAAGTTTAAAGAAGGATATGATACTGTTGCAGACAAAGTAAAAAATGCAGATTACGATAAATACGGGCAACAAGTAAAAAAAGGAACTTCCGGTTTTTTTGATACAATAGGCAAGATAATTATGACCCTTTTCACCATTTTTGTGAAGTTTTTAGGGCTTTTATTTATCCTTATATCTATAAGTGCTCTAATTGGCCTTATTGTTAGCTTATTTACATTAGGCACCGTAGGATTCTGGGGTACGGGCGAAGTGATGGAGTACATCACTATGTTCGACACCACAGGAACCCCCATCTGGATCATTTCATTACTGACTCTTTTTGCAGTAGGAATTCCATTTTTTGTCCTCTTTATTTTAGGTCTTAAAATGTTAATCAACAACTTAAAGTCGATAGGGACAAAAGCGAAGATCACCTTATTGATCGTTTGGTTTATATCACTAATTGTTTTGGGGATTCTTGGTATAAAACAAGCTACCCAAAGAGCTTATGACGGAGAAGATATTGCTGAAACGGTACTTCCTGTTAAAAAAGGCGATACGCTACAATTGAAAATGCGTTCCGATAGCCAATATGAATATGAAACGCATCGTCATGGTGGATTAGAGCTGAAATACAACGATGCAGACGAACGTATCATTTATAGTAATGATATTCGATTAATCGTTCGATCTACTAAAGATTCCGTTGGAAAACTATTAATTGAGCGTAAAGCTGAAGGAAAGAGCTTTTTAGATGCTAAGAAACACGCTGAAGCCATTGAGTACAATTACGCTATAGATAACGGATTTTTGTTTTTAGACGGATTTTTAACTACCGGAACGGAAAACAAATTCCATGATCAAGAAGTACAAATAACAGTATACTTACCAGAAGGAAGTATTTTAATTGCCGATAAAAATACCTATTCGTACCACCGAAACGACTCCCGGTATGAAGATATTTTAGATAATGGCGATGAAGAGAAAACCTTATTAATACTTCGCGATGCCACAAAATGTATAGATTGTGAAGATGCTATAAATGATGAAGTGGAGTCTTCAGAAGAAGTTTCAGAAATGGAAGAAGAGGATCGAGAAGAAGAAGATTTTAATGACGAAACACCTTCTCCAAACTGGAAAAAAGAAGTTGAAAACAAATTTGATAAAAAGAAAACTGATTCAGTTTATCAACCAAATAACACAATAGTAACAGATACAATCAATAACCAATAAATCAACAAATCATGAAACCAATCCATGTAATTTTATTAGTCTTGATAGCAGGTTTAAGCACTGCTTGTCAATTTGATATTAACCTTGGCCAGACCAATGGTAACGGTAATGTAGTAACCGAAGAACGCCCCGTTTCAGAATCCTTCAATGCAGTACGCGGAAGCGCAGGTTTAGATGTTTTCTTAACTAAAGGCGACGAAGAAAAAATTGTTGTAGAAGCCGACGAAAATCTACTTGCTATTATCGAAACCGAAATTATCGACGGAAAACTAAAAATTGGAACTAAAGAAAACATTGGTCGTTCTAAAGCGAAAAAAGTATATGTAACCTATACTGAATTAAATACCATTGAAGCTAGCAGTGGCGCCGATGTGATTGGAAACTCAGTAGTAGAAAGTGAACGTTTAACATTAGATTGCAGTAGCGGTGCTGATCTTGAAGTGGAAGTATTCTCAAAACATGTAATTGCCGAAACTAGTAGTGGTGCCGATATAAATGTTTCTGGTAAAGCAACAAATCTAGATGCATCAGCTTCTAGCGGAAGTGATTTAAATGCCAAAGATTTATTAGTAATCAATTGCACAGCCGATGTTTCCAGTGGGGCAGATATTACCGTAAACGTACAAGAAAAGCTTGTTTCTGAAACCTCTAGCGGGGGTGATGTTCATTATTACGGCAATCCCGGAAATGTTTCAAAAAATGAAAGCAAGTCTGGTGGTGGAACTCATAAAATGTAAGTTATTTAATGGCCAACCAACCAAAAAGCAAAAACCGAAGACAATTCAGCTTCGGTTTTTGTTGTTTCAGTAGTTTTTATTTCAACCTTACGACCTATAATTACTATTTTAGTAGCGTAAAAAATAAGTAAGAGAACATGGAAGTATTGATTATAGAAGACGAAAAACCTTCAGCAAGAAGACTAAAACGAATGCTAGAAAAGCTAGGCGTTACGGTAAATCATACACTTCACAGTGTTGAGGAGTCTATCGAGTGGTTTTCTAACAATCCGCAACCGGAATTGATTTTCTTGGATATTCAGCTAAGTGACGGACTGTCCTTTGAAATTTTCGATGCAGTTTCCATAACGAGTTCAATTATTTTCACCACTGCCTATGATGAATATGCACTGCAAGCTTTTAAACTTAACAGTATCGATTACCTTTTAAAGCCTATTGACGAAGATGATTTGGCGAAAGCAGTTGAAAAGTATAAAACCTTTAAACCAGAGCAGCAAAACGTTCAATTAAACTTTGATGACATCAAAAAAATGCTTGTCAATCCGGTGGAACGACAGTATAAAAAACGATTTACAACCAAAATAGGGCAGCATCTTAAAATGATTTCGGTAGATGATATCGAGTGTTTTTATTCTGAAAATAAAGGGACCTACGCACACACTACTGAAGGTCGTGATTACTTGTTAGACACAACTTTAGAGCAACTGGAAAACGAGCTAGCACCTGAAACCTTTTTTAGGGTAAATCGAACTTTTTTTATCAATATTAATGCTATTAATGATATTATATCCTATACAAACTCACGGCTTCAGTTAAAGCTAAATAGTTATTCTGAGCAAGATATTATCGTGGCACGCGAACGGGTAAAAGATTTCAAAATTTGGTTAGAATAAGCTACTTTTCAGAAATAAAACTCTGCTATCCTTGCAAAAGTTAAGGCGTAACTGCATCTTTGCGAGCTATAAACCATATATATGTCAAAGGTTGTTTTAATTACGGGAGGATCTTCTGGAATAGGAAAAGCCATAGGTTCTTATCTACTTTCAAAAAACTATGTAGTGTATGGAACCAGCCGTAATCCTGAAAAATACAAAGATGCGAGTCCGTTCCCATTGTTAAAAATGGAAGTGACGAGCTTAGAAAGCGTTCAAGAATCCGTAAACCAGTTATTACAACAAGAAGGTAAGGTTGATGTGCTAATTAACAATGCGGGAGTAGGCATTACAGGACCTATTGAAGAAACACCCAATCCTGAAATTGAAAAAGCTTTTGCTACAAATCTCTACGGACCAATAAACGTTATAAAAGCAGTACTGCCAACGATGCGAGAGCAGGGTAGTGGTACTATTATCAACATTACCTCCATTGCTGGATATATGGGACTTCCATATAGAGGGATTTATTCGGCAACCAAAGCAGCTTTGGAAATTACCATTGAAGCATTACGCATGGAAGTGCGGCAATTTGGTGTTAAAATGACCAATATTGCACCAGGCGATTTTGCTACGAATATTGCTGCTAGTCGATATCATGCCCCACAATTAGAAAATTCGCCTTACAAAAAAGAATACGGAAACACCCTAAAACTAATGGATGAGCACGTAGATTCAGGGGAAGATCCTAATAAAATGGCAAAAGTGGTGCATCAAATAATCGAAACCAAAAATCCTAAAGTACATTATAAAGTAGGTTCTTTTATTCAAAAATTTTCAGTTGTTCTTAAAAAAATCCTTCCCGATAAAACGTATGAACGGATGTTGCTGAACCACTATAAGCTGAAATAAGCAATCTTTTTCTGTTTTCGGTTTAAAACAGCGGTAATCTTCGTTACTTTTGTATCATTCAAAAACTGAAAACTGTTTACTATGAAATTCTTTATCGATACCGCAAACTTAGATCAAATTCGCGAAGCACAAGACTTAGGTGTTTTAGATGGTGTAACTACCAATCCGTCGTTAATGGCCAAAGAGGGCATTACTGGGCGCAATAATATTTTAAAACATTATGTGGATATCTGCAATATTGTAGATGGTGATGTTTCAGCTGAAGTAATCGCAACCGATTTTGAAGGTATTGTAAAAGAAGGGGAGCAGTTGGCAGATCTGCACGAGCAGATTGTTGTAAAAGTGCCGATGATCAAAGAAGGAATAAAAGCAATAAAATATTTTACCGATAAAGGAATCCGTACCAATTGTACCTTGGTTTTCTCTGCAGGACAAGCCTTGTTGGCTGCAAAAGCTGGAGCTACGTATGTTTCACCGTTTATAGGTAGATTGGACGATATTTCAACAGACGGATTAAATCTAATTGCTGAAATACGCCTTATTTATGATAACTACGGTTTCGAAACTGAAATTTTAGCAGCTTCTATTCGCCATACGATGCACGTTCTGGAATGTGCTAAAATTGGTGCAGATGTTATGACTGGACCTCTTTCTTCAATTGAAGGTCTATTAAAACATCCACTTACCGATATTGGCCTTGAGAAGTTTTTAGCAGATTATAAGAAAGGGAATTAAAAAGAGATTTAATTCAGAAAATATAAAAGCCTTCTACAGAAATGTGGAGGGCTTTATTTATTAATATATCCTAAAAGTAACTCTTCAATTTCGGTACTGAGTAAATTGGTGTTGCCTTCTAAAATCATTCCGTCTTTATCAAGTATCAACGCTTTGTTCACTGATGTTAGAACCAATTTTTTTTCAGCTTCTTCGATGTTTTCAAATTGATATTCACTTGTAAGGTTGTAATTAAGCCTTTTTACAATGTTTAGCCACTTTTTAAAGTGGGTATCAGTATTAATTCCTACATAATCATATTCTGGGTATTTAGATTTCAACTCGGAAACTTTAAAATGGATGCTTTTATAATGCGGAACCGACTTCATCGACCAAAAGTAGAGTACCGTAGGCTTGTTAATTATACTTTGTAAATCTTTTACAGTATTCTTTGTTGTAACCAGTTCTAAATTGGGCACGATATGATTTGGAGTTAATTGTATAGTAGCTTCTGCCAATCTGTTCATCCTCTTTTTATGTTGTGTATTGGTACTTACTTCATTAAAAAGAGTAATTATTTTTTGCTCATTCTCAGAATCTTTAGCATTCAGTAAATATCGTCTTACATTATATTTTAAAAGATCATTTTTTAGGGAATCGTTTGTGATTACACTATCAATAACTTTCAGTTTAGCATAATTATGTAAAAACGAAAGTCTATCAAAATTTGCTTCGTCTTGTATTTGATTGTGGGCTAAGTTGTCTAGATAAAAATTTAAAAAGCGATAGTATGGATAAGTTGTACGTAGTAATTCATTCCCAAAATCTACATTTTCACGATAGTCGTAAAAATCTGCAGGGAAATTGTTTTTATTAACGGAAGTTTTATTTGCGTGAGTAGATGTATAAAGCTCTTTACGCATATTAAAAATATAATCAATATTGGATTGTGCTACCTCTTTAAAAGTTTTAGTGGGCTCATTTTTTGATAAAAAACTAGTATATATAGATTCCCACTCGTTTTTTAATGAGTCTAGTTTAGTTTCGAATTCTGCAGGGGGCAATTGATTGTAACGAGCAAGTAATGGAGCTTCTTTTTCATTTAAAAGGAAAAAATCCATTAAGAGATTATTTTTGTCGCCACCCTGCCCAGAAAAGGAAAGTGACTCGTCAAACTCAATAGTATTAACCCTTAGTAGTATACTGTCACCTGGTTCAATATAGACTGCTTGATATTCATTATGATTAAATGAATAAATACCTTCTTTAGGGTTTTTAAATTTATAAGTGAAAAAATTATTTTTATCTAATTTAACCGTATCTAACACCTTGTTATATTGAGTAATATAGATGTAATCACTTTTTGGATTTACAATTTCCCCGCTAAGCCAAGTATCGCCATTACTCGATTCCTCTGTATCATTACAAGAAACAATCAAAGCAATTAATAAAAAGAAAAGTAGCGTTTTTTTCACGAGAGCTGCTATTTGGTTTTAAACAAATGTAAAAGACCCTGTATGTGCAAACTGTTAACCACACGTTAAAAGGAATATAAAAACGTTAATGTTTCTTCAATCACAGGTTATTCGTTACTTTTGCGCAAAATTTAAAAGAGGAGAAAATGCTTTCAGTTTCAAATTTATCAGTTCAGTTTGGAAAACGTGTGTTATTCGATGAAGTAAGCACACAGTTTGTTCAAGGAAATTGCTACGGAATAATCGGTGCTAATGGTGCTGGTAAATCTACATTTTTAAAAATAATATCTGGAAAACAAGAGCCTACATCAGGTCACGTTCATTTAGAATCTGGAAAGCGCATGTCTGTTTTAGAGCAGAATCACAACGCTTATGATGAGCATACCGTTTTGGAAACTGTTCTTCAAGGTAACAAACCTTTGTTTGAAATAAAGACTCAAATAGATGCACTTTATGCAGATTATACAGATGAAAACGCTGATAAAATTGGGGAGCTTCAAGTAGTTTTTGAAGAAATGAATGGATGGAATGCCGATAGCGATGCGGCAGCAATGCTTTCAAACTTAGGTGTTGATGAGAGTTTGCACTATACTATGATGAGTGATATAGATGGTAAGCAAAAGGTGAGAGTGTTATTAGCACAAGCATTATTTGGCAGCCCTGACGTATTGATTATGGATGAGCCTACCAATGACCTAGATTATGAAACCATTACATGGCTTGAAAATTTCTTAGCTAACTATGACAACTGCGTGATAGTGGTATCTCACGACCGTCACTTTTTAGATGCAGTTTGTACACATATTAGTGATATTGACTTCGGAAAAATAACACACTACAGCGGTAACTATACTTTTTGGTATGAAAGTAGTCAATTAGCCATGCGTCAAAGAGCTCAACAGAACAAAAAAGCCGAAGAAAAGAAAAAAGAATTAGAAGATTTTATTCGTCGCTTTAGTGCCAACGTAGCTAAGTCGAAACAAGCAACTTCGAGAAAGAAAATGATCGAAAAGCTGAACGTCGATGCTATTAAACCTTCTAGTCGTCGTTATCCCGCCATTATTTTTGATCGTGAGCGTGAAGCGGGTGACCAAATACTTGAGGTGAATAAATTATCGGCTTCTTTAGATGGAGAGGTTTTGTTTAAAGATGCACATATCAATTTAGTAAAGGGAGATAAAGTAGTTATATACTCAAGAGATTCCCGTGCTACAACTGCTTTTTATGAAATTATAAGCGGAAACTTAGAAGCAGATGCTGGTGACTATAAATGGGGTATAACGACACTACAAAGTTATTTACCATTGGATAATGAAAAATTCTTTGAAAACGATATGTCATTAGTAGATTGGTTGCGTCAATACGCCAAAACCGAAGAAGAACGCGAAGAAGTTCACATTCGTGGCTTTTTAGGAAAAATGTTGTTCAGTGGAGAAGAAGCCTTGAAAAAATCGAATGTACTTTCTGGAGGTGAAAAAGTGCGGTGTATGTTAAGTAGAATGATGATGATGCGCGCTAATGTATTGATGCTGGATGAACCAACCAATCACTTAGATTTAGAATCTATTACAGCGTTCAACAATTCTTTAAAGAACTTTAAAGGGACGGTTATGTTAACCACACATGATCACGAATTTGCACAAACTGTTGGTAATCGTGTGATCGAATTGACACCAAATGGTGTGATAGATCGCTACGCTACTTTCGATGAGTATATGAATGATAAAAAACTAAAAGAACAGCGTGATAAAATGTATGCTGTAGAAGCTTAATAAAGAAAATCCCGCCAATTGGCGGGATTTTTTAATTTTATAAAATAGTTTGTTTATTCTTCTTCCACATCTTTCAAAAACAAATCTATTACTGACTGTGCTTTAGGCAATTCATCCTTGCGGATAAATAACCGTACCTGTCCAGGGACACCAGTGGCAAAACCACTAACAATGCCACTTTGGTGATCGTCTTTGGTTATAGGTTCAATGTTAATATCGTTCAGCCTTGATCTCAGCGCTTGTGCTAACATTGTTGGACCTGTATAAATTCGTATGGTTTCTTCAGGGTTTTCGCTCATAAGTTTTATGCGTTATAATATTTACTGTTCCAGATTGCGGTATTAAAGTTTTTTCCTTTAGCAAAACCGTAGAAAATAACCATTCCGCCTACCGATTTAAATATGAATAAAAATAGTAAAATATATTCTTGGGTCGTAGGGCCAGTTGAAAATAAATGAATAGGAGTAATAGAGGTTAGTAACAAACTGATAAAAAATATAGTTACTACCAAGTTTTCTAGTGTTTTATAGGGCCACATTAAAACTTTTCGAAAAGGATGCAAGTCATTTCCCCATTTGTGTATTAAATAAAAATAATCGTTCCCCATAGGTGCAAAAAGCAAGGGGTCGTCGGCATTTTCAAGTTTTAAAAGTTTTGCAGGAGCAATGATTTTAAAGTTTTTAAGTGAAGTGTCGTGCTCTCTTTCAAGTTGACGTATTTTAGTAACAGCTTCTTCAGGAATGGTTTCTTTAAAAAAACGGGAATCTAAAAATCGAAGACGGTAATCGACACATATTCTCTGAATATCTAAAATATGATAGATTCGGTTACTGTGTAGTTTGTCAAAATTAAATGAATTATCTTTTTCTGAAGTGCCTTTTGTTAATGTCTCTTTTATCAAAAGACGGTTTGTTTCATTTTCTGAAAAAATACTTGCTACTTCTTCTAAAATGTTTTCTTCAGAAATTCGCTTATCCCGAACCTGTTCCAATTTCAATTCGATATTGGTTTTTGTAAGCATACTAAATTCTTTTTATATAAAATTAAAGGATAAAGAAATGGAACGCAACATTTTAACACCTGCATTCTGTTCTTTGGGTAGTTTTTGTAGTGTTAAATAAAACCCAAAACAAGATATAGTTAAAACCGCGATAGAAAGGGCTACGTTTATATAAACACATAAACAAACACTAAAAATAACAATTATGAAAAAGTTTAAAACAGTAGTAGCGGTATTAACAATGGCTTTGATAGCCAGTACTAGCACATCATTTGCACAAGATAAAATGATGAAAGACAAAAAAATGAAAGAAAAAACAGTTATGGTTGGCGGTGCCGAAATGTACCCTAGCAAAAATATAGTAGAAAATGCTGTAAACTCTAAAGATCATACAACATTAGTAGCTGCTGTAAAAGCTGCAGATTTAGTTGAAACTTTACAAGGTGACGGACCTTTTACGGTTTTCGCCCCAACAAATAAAGCATTCGATAAATTACCAGAAGGAACAGTTGCTACTTTATTGAAACCAGAAAATAAAAAGAAATTACAAACCGTACTTACCTATCATGTGGTTGCAGGTGATATGAAAGCTGCAGATATTGTTGCTGCTATTAAAAAGGGTAATGGTAAAGCAACTTTCAAAACTGTAAGCGGTGGGAAATTGACTGCTATGATGAAGGGAAAAAAAGTAGTATTAAAAGATGAAAATGGTGGTATGGCAATGGTGACTACTGCAAACGTTAACCAATCGAACGGTGTGATTCACGTAATAGATTCAGTTGTATTGCCAAAGTAATTTTTTATTGATTAGAGGTTAAGTTAATATTCTTAAAAGCGGCTTTTAAAAGCCGCTTTTTTAGTTTTTATAAAAAAAATATAACGATGCTATAAAATAAACGACGTATATTTATTAAAAATATATACATTTAATTTAAAAATTGAATATATGTTTTAATTTTAATTAAAAAATAGTTAATAACAAACTTAACAAGCACAATTATGAAAACTTCAAAAATTATTACTACCGCACTATTTTGTATCGCATTATTGGCAGGAACAGCTACTTCATTTGCTCAAGACAAAACCGAAAAAGAGGATATGAAGAAAGAAGAAATGATGGACAAAAAGCAGGACAAAATGACAAAAGAAGAGAAGATGATGAATAAAAAGGAGATGAAAGAAGAGAAAATGATGAAAGAAAAGCAGATGAAGGAAGATAAGATGATTAAAGATGAAAAAATGAAGAAGGATGAAATAGAAGAATTGCAAGAATTGGACGACGACGGATTGATGAAAGATGATGATGGTAAATAATCAACAATGCATTTCATTATAAAAAAAACAGCGGTGTTAGTGCCGCTGTTTTTTTTATATAGTTGTCATGAAATTAACGCAAGGTAGCACCAAAGTCTTTTTCAAAACGTTGTTGTAGCTTTTTCATGATTTTGTCTATTTGCTTGTCGGTCAATGTTTTTTTATCGTCTTGTAAGGTAAAACTAACAGCATACGATTTTTTGCCTTCCGGAAGGTTTTCACCGGTATATACGTCAAAAAGGTTCATAGCTACCAATAACTTCTTTTCCGTTTGTTTGGCGGCCTCTTTTAGTTCTTTAAAAGTGATGTTCTCGTCTAACAATAACGCAAAATCTCGTTTTACTTGTGGATATTTTGGAATGGGTTTAACCTGAAATCCGTTTCGGGAAATAGCGCTCAATACTTCATCCCAATTAAAATCTGCGTAGAACACTTCAGCTTCTACATCAAATTTTTTGATAAGCTTTTTCTTTAAAATTCCGAATTCAACAAGTGTTTTTTTGTTTGCTGAAATGGAAATAGCTTCAGAAAAGATATCGTTCTTAGTATCTTTTTCACTTATGTTGTTAACACCAAGTCTTTCTAAAATAGAACTAACAATCCCTTTTCCGTAGAAAAAAGTAGTCTGTTTTGAAGGATTTGCCCAATTATCTTCGGTTTTCTCCCCAGAGATTAATATAGATAAATGTTTGTTTTCTATTCGTCCTTCAGAAAAATTATGGTAGGTTTTCCCAAACTCGAATAGTTTTACATTTGGCATGCGACGATTACTATTATAGGCTAGTGCTTCCAAATTGCCAAACAACATGGATTGCCGCAACACCGAAAGATCGTTACTCAATGGGTTTAACATGGTAACGTTATGCTCTTGTTTTAAAGCTTCAGAAAACTCAATAAAATCAGGGTTTGTAAGCGAATTGGCCATCATTTCATGAAAGCCTAAAGCAGTTAGTTGGTCGCCAACTTTATTTTGTACTTTATAGTCTTCAACGGGTTGTGTAATTGCGATTGAAGCGTTCAGCTTTTCGGTAAAATTAATGTTGTTATAGCCATAAACACGCAAAACCTCTTCAATTACATCTACTTCACGGGTAACATCGTTTCGATAGGCTGGGATTAGCATACCAATCCCGCTTTCGGTTACGCTGTTTATTTTCATATCGAGCGAGTTGAGAATGTCCTTAATAGTTTCTGGAGAAATTTCTTCACCAATTAACTTAGCGGCATTATCAAAATTGAGGTACACTTGGTGATCCTCAATTTTTTTAGGATATATATCCACAATCTCACTAGTAATTTCACCACCTGCAATTTCTTGAATTAAAAGTACAGCCCTTAACATGGCGTATTTGCAGGTATTTGGGTCAATTCCTCTTTCAAAACGGAAAGAAGCGTCTGTGTTTAAACCGTGTCTTTTAGCTGTTTTCCGAACACTTATCGGATCAAAATAAGCACTTTCTAGAAAGATGCTCGTAGTTGTTTCGCTAACACCGCTATTGATGCCGCCAAAAACTCCAGCAATACACATAGGGCCTTCAGCATCACAAATCATTAAATCATCCTCGTGTAACTCACGTTCTACTTCGTCTAAGGTAGTAAAAGTAGTTCCTCCAGGTAATGTTTTTACCGTTACTTCGCTACCTTTTATTTTTGCTGCATCGAATGCATGCAGAGGTTGACCAAGGTCATGACACACATAATTAGTAATATCTACAATATTATTAATAGGGGTAATCCCGATGGCTTGTAATCGGTTTTGTAGCCAAGTGGGGGATTGCTCAACTGTTAAGCCACTTATAGTAACTCCGCAATATCTTGGGGCCTTGTCCATATCTTCCACATCCACATCGATTTTTAAGGTACGGTTATCAACGTGAAAGCTACTGGTGGATGGTGTTATCAGTTCCAATGAAATATTTTCTTGCAACAAGCCTGCACGTAAATCGCGTGCTACGCCCCAATGGCTCATGGCATCGGCACGGTTGGGAGTTAGACCAATTTCGAAAACTACATCATTTTCTATATTAAATAATTCGTGGGCGGGTTTTCCTGGTACAAGGTCATTGTCTAAAACCATAATACCGTCATGACTTTGGCCTAAACCTAATTCATCTTCGGCACAGATCATTCCCATACTTACTTCGCCGCGAATTTTCCCTTTTTTTATTTGCCAAGGTTCCCCTTTAGCATCATATAGCGTGGTACCTACCGTTGCAACAGGAACTTTTTGCCCTGCAGCTACGTTAGGAGCGCCACATACAATTTGCACGGGTTCGCCATTTCCTAAGTCAACTTTTGTTAACTTTAATCGGTCAGCATTAGGATGCTCTACACATTCAGTAACGTGGCCTACTACAATTCCTTCCAAACCTCCGGGAACAGAAGTGAATTTTTCAATCCCTTCTACTTCGAGTCCTAAATTGGTAAGGAGTTCGCCTGTTTTTTCAGGACTCCAGTCCAGATTAATAAATTGTTTAAGCCAGTTGTACGATATCTTCATTACAAATAATTCTAAACGAATTGCAAAGATAGCATTTACCTCGTTTTTTGTAAGTAATTTTGATACTTTCGGTATAAAGATTTTAAATTTTTTCAGATGAAATATCTAGGGTATATTATAATCGTATTGTTTTTTGTTTCCTGTTCAGAGGATAAACAGCCTTTAAAAACTGGACCATGGCGTGCTGTAATGCAATTAGACAATGAAAAAGAAATCCCTTTTTTACTAGAGTTTAAAAAGGACAGCAGCTTTGTAATAATTAATGCTGAAGAACAAATAAATGTAGATGATGTAGTTTTTAAGGGGGATTCTATTTTTATCTCGCATCCTGTTTTTGAAGGGATGATAAAAGGAACTTATACAAAAGACAGCATTAAAGGAAATTTTATAAAACCCAGCTTAAATAGAACCGTTCCTATTGTAATGAGTAGTGGGAGGAAAGCTAGGTTTGATGTGAATGCAGCTCCAAATACAATCGTGACGGGAAATTGGGAAACCGTTTTTAGTCCCGACTCGCCCAAAGATCGTTATGTCGCCAAAGGGGTTTTTGATCAAAGAGGTAATCGACTTACCGGGACTTTTTTAACTACAACTGGCGATTATAGATATTTAGATGGGGTTGTGGAAAACGATTCGGTCAAACTTTCTACTTTTGATGGAGCCCATGCATTTATGTTTGAAGCTAAAGTAACCCAAAATGATAGCGTCATGGAAGGCATGTTTTATAGTGGTAATCATTGGAAAGAACCTTTTACTGCTAAAAGAAATGACAATTATAAGTTGCCTGAAGCCGATTCATTAACATTCTTAAAAAAAGGCTACGATTCTTTGAAATTCGCTTTTCCAACTATAAAAGGTGATACTATTTCTTTAAAAGATAAACGATTTCGAGATAAAGTGGTGGTGGTTCAATTAATGGGAACTTGGTGCCCCAATTGTCTAGATGAAACCAAATACCTTTCAGAATACTATAAAGATAAACCTGACAATGTAGAAATTGTTTCATTGGCTTTTGAATATGCACCTACCAAAGAAAAAGCCATACAGGCAATTACCAAATTTAAAAAAGCTGTTGATGTAAAATATCCAATTTTATTGGCTCAATACGGAAATAGTAGCAAACAACAAGCGAATGATAAGTTACCGATGCTAAATCACGTGCTTTCTTACCCAACAACTATTTTTATTGATAAAAAAGGAAAGGTTCGTAGAATACACACAGGATTTACAGGTCCTGCTTCGGGTGAAAAATATGAAGAATTTAAAAAAGAATTTGAACGTTTTACCGAAATGTTAGCAGATGAATAAAAAGGTTATGAACGTGATTTCATATTGTTTTTGCAATACGCAACAATTTCTTCAATGCGCTTATGCCTTGTTGCCTTTCTCTTAGCACTATGTAACCAACTTAAATAGCTTTTGCGGTAGCTAGGTGCAAAGTTTTGATAGTTTTCAAAAGCTTTTGGATTTTTATTAAAAGACTTCTGTAAATCCTCTGGAACAAGTAAGTTTTCAACATCGTCCATTTCAGTCCATTTACCATTTTCTTTAGCAGTTTCAATAGAATTCCATCCGCTTTGATGTATCAAACCTTCTTGTTCTAATTCTGAAATATACTTTTTATTAAGGGCACTCCACGTACTTTTTGGATTACGCGGGCAAAAATATTGGCGTCTTTTTCCATTCCCCAAGCTTTTCACCGTACTATCAATCCATCCGTAACACAACGCAACTTTTACCGCTTCTTCCCATCGCATAGAAGGGATGTCGGCATCAACCTTATGAAAAATTAAATAAACCCCTTGTGAATGGTTTTGGTGATTTTCTTTCAACCATTCACGCCATTCAATATCTTTAGGGAAATATAGTTCAGGTTTTTTAGACATTAATTCATTTTTTCGCTTTCTACATAAAAGTCTTTTTTAATAGCTGCAGATTCAATTGGTTCAGTAAACTGTTTTTTATGCCATCTATTTGTGGGATAGATCCACTTTTCTTTTCCGTTGATAATTGCAATAACGGGCATATCGAATCCGTTTACAATATTGGTGTAACGGAAAGAAAGCTCACTGCCATTAATTTTATATTCTACTTTTGGAATTTTTGTAGTACGTAAGTATTGTTCCCAAAACTCAGATAGATCGATACCTGTTTTTTCGCTAATATAAGTTTCAACTTGCTTTGAAGTAACAGTCTGGTGATAAAAATCTTTATTTAAACCACGTAAAATGGTCCGCCATCTTTCATCGTTTTCAATCAATTGCCGAAGAGTATGTAAAATATTCCCACCTTTGTTGTACATATCGCTGCTTCCTTCCTTCTGTACATTGTAGGTGCCAATAATTGGACGGTCGTTTTTAATGCTTTTACGAAGTCCTATTACATATTCTGAAGCTGCTTTTTTACCAAAGTAATAATCAACATATAAACTTTCCGAATAATTGGTAAACCCTTCGTGAACCCACATATCGGCAACATCTTTGTTGGTAATATTATTGGCAAACCACTCATGGCCTGCTTCGTGGATAATGATAAAATCGAACTTTAACCCCCAGCCAGAGCCACTTAAATCACGCCCTAAATAACCATTTTCATAATTGTTTCCGTAGGTAACGCTACTTTGGTGTTCCATTCCCAAATAAGGGGTTTCAACTAGTTTAAAGCTATCTTCATAAAAAGGATAAGGACCAAACCAATGTTCAAAAGCTTTCATCATTTTAGGTGCTTGCTTAAACTGCTCTTTGGCTTTTTCTAGATTGTAACTCAGTACCCAATAATCCATATCGAGCGTGCCTTTTTCACCTTTATACTCTTCTGAAAAGTTTACATAATCACCAATATTGATGTTTACCCCGTAATTATTTATAGGGTTTACCACTTTCCAATGCCAAGTTTTGGTACTATCATTCTCTTTTGTTTTTTTTAAACGTCCGTTGCCAACGGCTACTAAATTTGAAGGAACAATAATAGCTAAATCGACCCCAGTGTCGGGTTCATCATATGGATGGTCCTTGTTAGGCCACCAAATACTGGCTCCAATCCCTTGGTTTGAAGTAGCGATAAACGGATTGCCATTTTCATCTTCTGTCCAAGAAAAACCGCCATCCCAAGGTGCATTTTTAGCTTCTACAGGTTTTCCAGAAAAGTAAAGAGTTACTTCATAGTCTTTTCCTTTTTTCTGGTTTTTTTGAAGATGAATGTAATGCGCATTTCCGTCCGAAGTTATTTTTAACTCTTTCCTGCTTTGTACCGCTTTGTCCAACTTCATTGGTAGCTGCAAATCAATTTGCATCACACTTTTATTTTCTAAAACTGTATAGGTAATCGTGTTGGTGCCTTTTATATTCTTCTCTGAAGGAAAAACTTCTACATCGAGATCGTAATGTTGTAAATCCCACCACATGCGTTCCGGGGTTATGCTACCACGAAGAGTGTCTTGACGGGTGAATTCTTGAGCTGAAGAGGTAATTCCAATAAAAAGGAAAGCAAAAGGGAGAATATTTTTTAACATATATACTATTTATTATCTAAAAACTGAATTAGGGAAAACAACGACACTTTCAAAACCATCTTCATCTACAGCAGCTACACCAAAAAAGTAATTATCTATTACAATACCATCCAACGTAAATTTTGAAACATCACCCACAAATCGGCTATGGTCCCAGGTTGGTGAGGTTGTGTCTCGCCAATAAATTTTATAACCAACGGCACCATTTACCTTATCCCATTTTAATTTAGCTGATGGTTCTACAATACCACCAATACCTACATTTTTTGGTGTTGGCGGTGCCCAAGCTAAACTAGCTATATTTATAGCGTTTACAGCAGTCAGTTTAGCAGCATAGTCAAAATTAACAAACTTTAATTTATCACCGTATTCAATTCCGTTTTCAGTTCTAATATCTTGGTGTTGCTGTGTGTAATTTTCGTGTGCTTCCATGATACGTATCCCAGCAAAGCCTACATCGTTAAATGGTCGATGATGTCCACCTCTCCCAAAACGATCTAATCTATAAATCATCATCGGGTTCATTTCTGGCATATAAGTTTTTGTGGTTTTATACACATAACGAGCCAATTGACGGGAGATACCATCTACTTCGCCTCCGTAAAACCGTCTAGCACGTCGTTCTTTGTCTGTTTCATTGGGAGGAACGGGTTCAGAGAATATTCTGAAATCCCGATTACTAATGACGCCGTTTACGCCTTTAATGTTCCCAATCATATCGTTATTAAAAACACCTATAATTTCCCAGCCTTGTTTCTTGGCGTATTCAGCAAATCCTTTTCCGCCGTACAATCCTTGCTCTTCACCACTTAGACCCAAGTATATAATGCTGTTTTCAAATTTGTATTTTGAAAGTACTCGCGCAGCTTCCATAGCTCCAGCCATTCCACTAGCGTTATCATTCGCACCGGGAGAGTCGTCAGTATAATTATTTGAGTCACTAATGCGACTATCAATATCACCACTCATAATAATATAGCGATTGGGATATTTTGTTCCCTTTTGTATGGCTGCTACATTATTTATCCAAACATCTTTTACAATACGCTCGTTATCGCCTTTTTCAATAAAATTTTTCTGATAAAAAACTTCTAGGCAATTTTCACAGTCTTTTGAAATTTCTTCAAAACTAGATTTTATCCATCGCCGTGCTGCTCCAATGCCTCGGGTATCTAAAATGGTGTCGCTCAACGTATGTCGGGTTCCAAAACTTGCGAGCGCAGTGATATCTGCTTCAATTCGCTCAGCCGAAACGGATTTTATAATATCGTAAATACGGGAATCGGTCTGTGAAAAAGAACTGTAGGTTATGAGTAAACTAAAAAAGAGGAGTGTATTTTTCATAAAGGGAAAATTTCTTTAAAAATACAGAAAACTTAAGCGTGCAACAAGAAGGAAAGTCTATTTAAGAAACTATTTTGGAACTGCAACCAATGCCAATTTTTTACCATTAGGGCTTAGAGCCAATCGTGTAATATTGGTAATGTTATATTCTGAAAGGTTTGCTACTTCTTGCCATTCTCCATTTCCGAAGAGATCGTACAGAAACAATTTATTTCCGCTCCCAATCAATAGTTTGGATTCACTAAGCCAAATATGATCTTGAATTCCAATTGGAAGTTCTGCAACAAAAAAGCTTTCTAAAGTTTCTATATTCAATTGATAGATGTCATAATTACCATCTTCATTTAAAAAAGTATAGCTCATCGTCCTTTTTGTATTGGGCACTTTATGAATGGAACGACCTGCATTATATTTTAATGTATCTACTTTTTGAGTTTGTAAATTGGTAAGCACAAGATCCAATCCATCAACAGCTAATACAGAAGCTAGAAGTGTGTTTTGGTCTTTAAAAGCGTAATAAGCAACTTGAAGGTTGGGAATGGCTTCTGTGCTTTTTCCATCTTCGTTGTAATTATACAAACGTTGTTTTCCATCTGGATCTAAGCGAACAGCTGTTATTTCATTTGAATTTGGAATTTGTACGGGAGAGTACTCTCCGCCTTTCGTAGGTGGGTTGAAAAAACTTTTTTCTTCTGAAGAAATGTTATAGACTGAAATATCGGTCTGGTCATTATTGTTGCAGGCAAACACAACCGTATTATTATCTATAAATGACGGTTGACTATCATATCCTGAATTGTCTGAGATATTCTGCAGATTAAAAACTTCTAGCCCAGAATATGCAGGATTAACATCCATAACGTATACTTCAGTGTTTTCCTGAGCGATAATAGCACCACCGATTAAAGATAGGAGTAGGGCAAAATATTTTTTCATTTAATTATAATTTTCTTTAAAAATAGCAAACTTTAAGCCAGAATGTAAAAAGCTGTGAATAGAATAAAAAAAAATACGTTTTGACTATGTAATGTGAGCTAGTTGCTTTTTAGTATAAAAATTTTTAAAAACATCGGTTTTATTCAACTTCTAAAAAATCAGTTTTATAGATAGGAATTCCAGTATCGGTAATTCCTTGAATTTCTATTTGAAACGTTCCCCTTTCATCACTTGTGTAAAAAGAAACTTCAGCGTTTCGATAACCATTGGTAACTATATTTGGTTTCCAATAAAGCGTTGTACGCCTATCTTCTCTACTTCTGTTTCTATCTACTAAAGAATAATCAGGTGCGTAAAATTCCCGAGCATTGTAAAAACCAGAAGTTTTAAAATTAACTGAGCCCGGTTTTCTGTCAGAAATATCCACTTTATTTCTTTTACCTCTTTTAGAATAAATTGCTATGATGCCTTGTGCTTCTAGGGCATATCCACCAGATGCTTGACCAGTATTGTGTACATCTATAAAATCTATATCTGTTTGGGGAACAGAACGGGCAGTTAGTAAATCTACTTTGACATCATCTAAATAAAAAGCCGGTTTTAACCCTCTAATATTTACTTCAAAATCTTGTGATGTTTGATTTTCGTAGCCCTGTTTTCTACCAATTCGAACTCCTGGAATATTTGCTATCAATTCCATAAAATCATTGGCTCCATGTGTACCCAATTCACCAACTATTACTCGATGCGATGGTGCAAAGAATCGTGTTCTTTTATTTCTTTCAATCTCCTTGATTTCTTCTTCAGTCGTTACTTTTCCTTCAAGCTTTACTTCGTCCAATAACTCTCTGTCGCCATCATATTTAAAATTCCTGAAAATATTATTTTGTGACTTTTTCTTATACGTTTCAACATCGATATCTTCTTGGTTAAACGGATTGATAACTCTGTTGGGTATGATACTAGGCTTTTGCTTAGGGGGATTCAGAATAATATTAGTATCATCAAAATTTGGTTTTTTTGAAGATATAGCTTCCCCGGCATTAAAATACACATCGAGAGTATCATTAAAAACAAAAGGACCATAGGAAAAGTGTCCGCTTTTATCTGTTTTCTGTGTTTCTTGATAAAACCCATTTTTTCTAAAAGTCAACTTAGTTTCACTAACTTTATTCTGAAAAGGAGATTTTGAATCAATAGTCTTACCGGTTATATAAATTCCTTCTTCCGGTTCAAATTCTTGAAATGGGCTTTTCTCTAAAAACTCTTGCCACGTAAAACGTCGCCAGCCGTGGGTCAACATTGTTAAATCGAGTAGTTGATTTTTTTTAATGGTATCTCCAGCGGTAAAAAAGTAGTTTGGAGATTTTATGTTACCTCTTAAATCAGAGTTTAATAGTAACCACGTTTTAATATTTTCAGAAGTGTTATTTGGTTTAATCAGTTCAGCGTCTGTAACTGAAACAGAATAGGTGCCAGGAACCAATCTTCCTTTTGAATTTTTAAGTTCAATTTCTAAATTTACCTTGTCCCTTGTGGTTGTCGATGTTCCATTGGTTTTTTCAACTGAAATAGAAATATTGTCTTCTTTTTTTATATATGCCAACCGTTCTGCTATTGGTTTTTTAGAGCCATTAAACAGGACAATGTCTAAAACACCTTCTTTTAAATCATCTTTCGGGATTTTTAATAACATAGATTTTTTGTCTTGATACTGAGTATAATCAAAAACAGCTAATCCTCTTTGTTGACCAATAACCAAGGTGTTTTTTAGTCCTTCTTCTTGATTTGTCGAAATATTGATTAATACTTCTTTTTCATCTATTGAAGTGTTCATCACATACCCTTCTTCAAGTGAAGTGGGCAACGGATATACAATATCTTCATTACCTGAACTAACAACCGCACGATATTCTTTGCCCGGTTCTGGGTTTATATAAAAGGAACCGAGACCAAACTCGTAGGTCTTGAAATCCGTAATTTTATTTCCTTGGCCGTCTTCAATTATCCCAACAACAGGATTGGCCGATAAATTGGCACCTTTCATTTTTACCGCCACTTTATTACTCATTCCAGTAATTAAATAGCCTCCTTCAGGATAAAAGCCTATCTCGGGCAAAATCGAAGTTTCTGTTTTTCCAAACTCGTCATTTTTATTTGGACCTTTATTATTTGCATTTAGAGCAAAAACCGGAATTTCTTTTTTAAAAAAGAAATCTTTTGGTTGATTCCTCATGTAGTTGGTATAAGCACGTATAAGATAGGTACCTTCTTTTAAGTCAATAGGCAATTTAAAGTCCCCTTCGGCACTTATTGATTCAGTAAAAAGCTTTCGCTCACTAATTACGTTGTCTTGATCATCTATAAGTTCTACATAAATAACGTTACTTTTTTCACTCATTGTATGGGTAACTCCATTAACAAGATAAGCATTATACCAAATATCTTCTCCTGCCGTGTAATATGGTTTGTCTGTTTGGATGTAAATTTTTTCAGGATATTTTTCAGTGACATATTCGTTTAGTCTATTTAAAATTAGAAATTTTAATCCAGATAAATCAGTTACTGAAAATGCAAGACATAAAAAGCATATTATAAGCATTATATCCTTTTTCATGATAATAGTGTATTGATCTTTCTTAAATATAATAAAATTTTGTGTTTAATTAGGTTATAAACTGATTGTTAATTTAAAGTAGAATAATTACTATTACACTTAAGCTTAAAAAAAGACCTGCAAGATTGGAAAATCTTACAGGTCAAATAGTAATTAGTTTGATATAACTTTATTAAAACGGATAGGTATTTTCTTCCGTTACCTTTTCTGCAATCTTGTTACGTAATTGAACTATATTTGGGAAGTTATCATACTTCGTCCAACGCTTAAGTCCCATTAGCATCGCTTTTTGTTCATCACCTTCAGCAAAGGAGATGATTCCCTCTTTTGCTTTTTGATTAACAATATCTACTGCGTGATATAAATACAGTTGCGCCATGGCTACTTGGTATTCAGCATCTGAATTATCACGCTTATGGTTCTTTTCCGCACGTAGAATAGCACTTTCTGCCATATAGATTTCAATTAAAATATCAGCTGAAGCCAATAATAATTGTTGGTGCTCTTCTAGTTCGGGGCCGTATTTTTTAACGGCACTACCAGCAACCATTAATAATACCTTCTTTAATTTGGCAACCATTGCTTTTTCTTCTGAAAGCACTTTAGAATAATCAGGTGTATCAAACGATGGAATTCCCATCAATTCCTCTCCAACAGCTTGTGCTGGACCTAATAAATCTACGTGACCTTTCATTGCTTTTTTTACAAGCATTCCGACGGCTAACATACGGTTTATCTCGTTTGTACCTTCGTAAATACGAGCAATACGAGCATCTCGCCAAGCAGATTCCATAGGTGTGTCGGCACTAAAGCCCATTCCACCAAATATTTGGATTCCTTCATCAGCACAATTTTGTATGTCTTCAGAAACTGCTACTTTTAAAATAGAGCATTCTATTGCGTATTCTTCCACGCTTTTCAGTTCGGCTTCTTGATGGCTGTTTCCAGCTTCCATACGAAGTGCGATACGCTCTTCGATGTTTTTACCAGCACGGTAGCTAGCACTCTCACCAGCAAAGGCAGAAGTTGCCATTTCGGCTAATTTAGATTTAATAGCACCAAACTTAGCAATTGGAGTTTTAAACTGAACTCGATCGTTTGCATATTTCGTTGCTTGGTCTATTACACGACGTTGTGCATCTAAACTAGCTGCAGCCAATTTAATTCGACCCACGTTTAATGCGTTCATTGCGATTTTAAATCCGTTTCCTCTTTCAGAAAGCATATTTTCAACCGGTACTTTAGTATCGTTAAAAAATACTTGTCGGGTAGAGGAGGAGTGGATTCCTAATTTTTTCTCTTCATCGCCAAACGTGATTCCGTTTTCAGAATCGTTTTCTACTATAAAACCGGTGATGTATTTGTCGTCTTCAATACGAGCAAAAACGATGAAAACATTAGCAAATCCCGCATTTGAAATCCACATTTTTTGTCCGTTGATAATGTAGTTTTTACCATCTTCAGAAAGAACAGCTTTTGTTTTTCCACTGTTGGCATCACTTCCCGCTCCTGGTTCGGTAAGGCAATAGGCACCAAACCATTCGCCAGTCGCTAATTTAGGAACGTACTTTTTCTTTTGTTCTTCAGTACCATAAAGGGTAATTGGCATGGTTCCAATTCCGGTATGTGCGCCAAAAGCAGTCGCCACAGAACCGGTAGCTCCTGAAATATAATCGCAAACCAACATTGTGGTTACAAAGCCCATTCCCAGTCCGTCATATTCTTCAGGAACGGCAACGCCCAATAAGCCCATTTCACCGGCTTTACGCATAACTTCTTCTGTCAATGCGTAGTTTTTCTTTTCAAACTCTTCTTTTTTTGGCCAGATTTCGCGATCAACGAATTCCTTAACAGAATCACGCATCATTTTTTGTTCTTCGGAAAAATCTTCCGGGGTAAAAATATCGTTAGCAGCTGTTTCTTTTACTAGAAACTGTCCGCCGCGAAGTAAATCTTTATTTTCAGCAGTTGTACTCATTTTTTTAGATTTTAGTAGTTAGTATTAAGCATTGAGAATTCTTTCTCGTTACTTCATACTCATATTTCAATACTTAATTAATTTAAAAACTCATAAATTCCGGCGGCACCTTGACCTGTACCTACGCACATAGTGACCATACCGTATTTACCTTGCATATTGCGTTTGCGCATTTCATCGAAAAGTTGAACAGATAATTTACTACCCGTACAGCCCAATGGGTGACCTAATGCAATGGCTCCACCATTTACATTCACAATATCTTTATTAAGGCCTAACTTTCTAATCACAGCAAGAGATTGAGAAGCGAATGCTTCATTTAATTCTACCAAACCAATTTGATCTAATTTCATACCTGCTTGGTCTAATGCTTTCGGTATTGCTTTAATAGGACCAATTCCCATGATGCGAGGTTCAACTCCTACAGCGGCATAGTTTACCATACGAGCGATAGGTTCAATATTTAATTCTTTTACCATTTCTTCGCTCATTACCATTGTAAAAGCAGCACCATCACTCATTTGTGATGAGTTTCCGGCTGTAACGCTTCCACCTTCAGCAAAAACGGGACGAAGTTTTGCCAACACTTCTTTGCTGGTTCCTTTTCTAGGTCCTTCGTCTTTATTTACGGTATAGGTTTTTGTTTCTTTTTTACCAGCGTCGTTTACAAATGTTTCTTCAACATCTATAGGAACAATCTGCTCTTGAAAACGGTTTTCTTCTTGCGCTTTCAACGCTTTCATATGACTGTTATACGCAAACTCATCTTGATCCTCACGAGAAACGTTGTATTCGTTTGCAACAGCTTCTGCTGTTAAACCCATTCCCCAATAATAATCTTCGTGACCTTGTTTGGCCAACTTATAATCTGGTACTGGTTTGTAACCTCCCATTGGAATGTAGCTCATGCTTTCGGCACCTCCAGCGATAATACAATCGGCCATGCCACTTTGAATTTTAGCAGTAGCCATGGCAATCGTTTCTACACCTGAAGCACAGTATCTGTTTACTGTAACACCAGGGATATCTTCAATTTTAAGTCCCATTAAGGAAATTAAACGCCCCATGTTAAGTCCTTGTTCGGCTTCTGGCATCGCATTACCGACAATTACATCGTCTATGCGCTTTTTATCAAGTTGTGGCAACCCATTCATCATATATTGAATGGTTTCTGCTGCCAATTCATCTGGTCTTTTAAAACGGAACAAGCCTCTAGGTGCTTTCCCTACTGCTGTTCTGTATGCTTTTACTATATATGCTGTTTTCATGTCTTTAGTATTGAGATTTTAGTATTGAGATTTTAGAGATTTTTGAAATGAATAATTCATTTTCTGAATCTCAGTTAAAATGTTCAATATTGGTTTTATTTTATCTTCTGAAATTAAATTTAATTCTATAAGCAATATAAGTTGTGTTTCTAATTCATATGATGACCCATTCGCAATTGATAGAAAATGAACAAACTCTTTGGTTGAATTTCTACCTGCTCCTTCGGCTATATTGGAAGGTATTGAAATAGCGCTTCTTTTAATTTGTGAAATAAGCCCAAACTTTTCATTTGAAGGTAATTCAGCACAAATTGTATAAACTGATTTCGTCAGTTCAATAGCTTTATTCCAAATTTTAAGATCATCAACTTTATGCATTGTAACATTACTAATTACTCACTACTCATATCTCACTACTAGTTACGTAGTGGCTTATTCTTCTGAATCATATGCTGTAACCTTTCCAAAGTTTTTCGTTCACCACAAAGGCTTAAGAATGCTTCTCTTTCAAGATCTAACAAGTATTGCTCGCTAACTTGTTGTGGTTCGCTTAAATCGCCACCGGCCATTACCCAAGCTAATTTGTTTGCAATTTTCTTATCGTGTTCACTAATGTATTTTCCGGCTTGCATTTGGTCAGTTCCTACAAGGAATGCTCCTAATGCTTGTTTACCTAATACTTTAATGTCGTTTCGTTCAATAGGTTTTGTGTACCCTTGATCTGCCATCATTCGTGCTACTTCTTTTGCAGCAGCAATACGACGGTTTTTATTTACGACTATAATATCTTTTCCTTTCTTCAGAATATTGGTGTCGAAAGCTTCGTAAGCGGAAGTTGATACTTTTGCCATCCCGATGGTTAAGAAATGTTCTCTTAATGTATTAAGCTCCACATCTCCTTTTTGAAATAAATCTTGAGCGCGAACGGTCATTTCTTTAGATCCGCCGCCGCCAGGAATTACTCCAACGCCAAACTCAACTAAACCAATATAACTCTCTGCGGATGCTACCACGCGATCAGCGTGTAAGGTCATTTCGCAACCACCACCCAGCGTCATCCCGTGAGGGGCAACTACGGTTGGTATTGAAGAATACCGAAGACGCATACACGTATCTTGGAAATATTTAACAGCAGCATTTAACTCGTCATATTCTTGCTCGACAGCCATCATAAAAATCATTCCTACATTGGCGCCCACTGAGAAATTCTTTCCGTTGTTGGCAATTACCAGTCCATCGTAGCTTTTTTCAGCAATATCGATAGCTTTGTTAATTCCGGCCAATACATCGCCGCCAACGCTGTTCATTTTACTTCTAAACTCTACATTTAAAATACCATCGCCAAGATCTTCAACCACAACTCCGCTGTTTTTGAAAACTTCTTTGCTTTCACGGATGTTATCTAAAATAATGTATGAATCTTGCCCAGGAATTTTAACGTGTGTTTTTTCAGGAATACCGTAATAGTAAGTGTTTCCTTCTCGAACGTCGTAGAAATTATCTACTCCGGTTTCAAGCATTTGATTTACCCAAGCTGCGGGTTCTTTTCCTAGTTCTTTTATTAATTCAATTCCTTTTTTAACACCAACGGCATCCCAAATTTCGAATGGTCCGTGTTCCCAGCCAAATCCGGCTTTCATGGCATCGTCAATTTTGTAAAGCTCGTCGGTAATTTCAGGAATACGTTTAGAAACGTAGGCAAATAGCGCACCGAAGTTTTTCTTATAAAACTCACCAGCTTTGTCATCGCCGTTTACAAGGACTTTAAATCTATCAGTTACGTTATCAATAGATTTTGTTTTTTCAAGCGTACCAAAAGAAGCGCGTTTTTTATCGCGATACTCCATAGATTCTAAATCTAATGTCAAGATTTCGCTACTACCGTCTTCTTTTTTAATCTTTTTATAGAAACCTTGTCCGCTTTTACTTCCTAACCATTCTTTTTCCATCATGGTGTCGATGAAATTAGGCAGTTCAAAAATATCGTGCTCTTCATCATCTGGCACATTTTTATGAATACCATTTGCTACGTGTACTAGCGTGTCAAGACCTACAACATCAACCGTACGGAAGGTAGCCGATTTTGGACGACCGATTACTGGGCCAGTTAATTTATCAACCTCTTCAACGGTTAAGCCCATTTCTTTTACTTGATGGAATAAGCTTTGAATTCCGAAGATTCCAATTCTATTACCAATAAAAGCAGGTGTGTCTTTCGCTACAATTGAAGTTTTTCCAAGGAACTTTTCACCGTATTCATTTAAGAAATCAAGCACATCTTGATCGGTTTTTGGTCCAGGGATGATTTCAAAAAGTTCTAAATAACGAGGTGGGTTAAAGAAGTGTGTTCCGCAGAAATGTTTCTGAAAATCTTCACTGCGACCTTCACTCATCATATGAATAGGAATTCCCGATGTGTTTGAGGTAATTAGCGTTCCTTCTTTTCTATGTTTTTCAAGGTTTTCGAATACTTGTTGTTTAATGTCTAGTCGCTCAACAACAACCTCAATAATCCAATCTACTTCAGAAACTTTTGCAATATCATCTTCCATATTTCCAGTAGAAATACGATCTGCAAAATCTTTAAGGTAGAGTGGAGCAGGTTTCGATTTTATAGAATCCTGTAATGATTGATTTACCAAGCGGTTTCGTACTTGTTTGTCTTCAAGGGTAAGCCCTTGTTTCTTTTCTTTATCTGTAAGTTCCCGCGGAACAATGTCTAGCAGTAATACCTCCACGCCAATATTGGCAAAGTGACAGGCAATCCCGCTTCCCATAATTCCGGAACCTATTACGGCTACTTTATTTATTCTTCTTTTAGACATATTATGCTATTTTTTCGGTATATATTTTTTTTGAATTAATCAGTTCTAAAATGGTATTGGCCACTTTGGTAAATGTTTTTAATTCTTCTTCTGAAATATTTTCTTTTACTGCTTCGTCAAACCGAAGCACCACATTTTTTGAAAACTCCCGCATTTCTTTCCCAAAAGGGGTTAAGTGTATTAAAACTCCACGACCATCTTCGGGGTTTGGTTTTCGTTCAATTAAACCTTTTCCTTCCATATTTTTGAGAGTACGTGAGAGACTAGTGGCTTCCATTCCCATTTTAGGACCTAAGGCTGTAGAGGGGGTTCCTTCTTCAGGATCTATACTTATTAAGGCAAATCCTGTCGCCATTGTACTATCTTTTTTACTGGCTTCTTCGTTATACATTTTTTGTACGTTCATCCAAGTAGAGCGCAGTATGTAATCTATTGTTTTTTCTTTCAAAAAGTATTGGTTTAGTTTTTCGGAATACCAAAGATAGAAAATTTTATTATGCGTGCATAGTAAATAAATGTAAAATTTTTCTGATGAATGTTAAATAAACGTTTAGAATAGAAAAGGATTGCGGTATTTACTCTTATTTAAGAAAACGAAAGTATTTTAATCACTCTCGAGGTTTAAGTAATTAGTAATTATATAGAAAAAAATTAATTTTTAATCAATTGCCGAACGGTTGTTTGATTGCCCGATTCAATTTGAACAAAATAAATCCCTTCGGAAAGGTCTTTCGCCGAATAAAAGCTATCCCCCATATTATAATCTCTTACTATCCTACCTTGGCTGTCTAGTATCTTTATTGTTCCTACTTTTACGTTTGAAATAGTAAAAGAACCATTGGTTGGGTTGGGGTATATTTTTACTCTTGAAAGTGGGTTTTCTTCAGTGCTGAGTTCGCATGCTGCTTCAACTTCTTGGCGTGTGTAGCAACCCGAAGAATTTAAAACAATATTACTGTCTTCAGGATTTATAGATAAATAATTGCATACGCTTTGTACAGCACAATTGGAAAGCATTGAATTTGTCTGGATATATAAATACGTAATTGTTGTTGGGTCAATATTGCGTATACCATCAATATTTGTTAATTGATTGTTTGACGATATACTTAGCTCTCCATTAATACTGTTTACTAAATCAAGTCCGGTAAGTGATGGAGCTTTTGTGTTTGTTACTCTAAGATCACCTTCCACTGAGGTTAAGCTAGCTAAGCTATTAATATTTGATAAGTTATAATTTCCTGTAATAATTAAATTTCCTTGTATTTCGGTTAGAGATTCAAGACCTGATAATGATGTTAAAGAATAGTTCTGAGCTAAAATTAATTCGCCAACACTATTTAGGTTATTTATCCCAGTAAGGTTTTCGAGTGTTTCATTATCATAAATATATAATCTTTCTCCGATATTGTTCAGATTTTGAAGGCCATTTAAATTTGTAAGTAAAGGGCAGTTTTCTATATTAAAACCTCCTGAAACTGTAGTAAGGTTACTTAAACCATTAAGAGATGTTAATTGTCCGTTTTCATTTATAATAGCAATGCCGGGGATAGTAGTTATTTGACTTAAAGCGGAAATATTGCTAAGGTTGTTATTTCTCCCAATTAATAAAGAACCGCCTATCTGTGATAAGTTTTCTAAACCGTTTAAATTATTTAGTCCGCCATTAGTTCCAACTGTTAAGTTGCCACCTATGTATTGTAAACTATCCAATCCGGAAAGGGAACTTAAATTTGTAGAATTTGCAATCGTTAAATACCCCTGAATAGTTTCAATATTAGAGAGGCCGTCTAGGTTGGTTAGACCAGGGGAACCTGATGATATATCTAAAAAACCATCAATATTGGTGCAATTGGGATAGTTTGAAGCAAAATCATCTACATCTTGCTGAAAATTAATTATAACAGGACCAGGAGGGCATTGTGCATTCGCTTCAAGATTAGAAAAAAGAAACGTTGTAGTAAATATCAATAAGAATATAATTTTTTTCATTTGGATTTAGCTATTAATTTTTAATCAATTGTCGAACGGTTGTTTGATTCCCCGATTGAATTTGAACAAAGTAAATCCCTTCGGAAAGGTCTTTCGCCGAATAAAAGCTATCCCCCATATTATAATCTCTTACTATCCTACCTTGGCTGTCTAGTATCTTTATTGTTCCTACTTTTACGTTTGAAATAGTAAAAGAACCATTGGTTGGGTTGGGGTATATTTTTACTCTTGAAAGTGGGTTTTCTTGAATACTGAGTTCGCAGGATGCTTCAACTTCTTGCACTGAGTTACATCCAATAGCATTTGTATCAATAACGGCGTTAGCAGGATCTAAATTCAAAAATTCACACACACTTTGAACTGCACATTCAGGTAAGTTTTCATTTTGAAAAATTTGAAGTTGTGTTATAGTAGTGGCATCAATATTTTTTATATCTTCTATATTTGATAACGAGTTATTAACCGAAATATTTAAAGTTCCCCCAATACTTATTAAATTTTCCAAACCATCTAGGCTGGGAAGATTTGTTTGATTTTGAATCAGTAAATTACCGCCAATTGAGGTTAGATTTGCCAAATTACTCAATGTTATCATTTGTGGATTTCTGCTTAGGGTAAAATTTATTCCAATTTCAGATAAATTATCCAAACCTTGCAATGTAATTAAAGAGCTATTTTCAGAAATACCAAAAGACCCTCCGATTTGGCTTAAACTTTCCAAGCCATTGAGATTATGAAGTTGGGAGTTTAAATAAATAGTACAGTTATTTCCAATATTAACTAAATTCTGTAGTCCCATTAGACTTTCCAATGCCTGATTCTGATGAATGTTAAGTTCTAAAGGAATATTTGTAATCCCTTCCAATCCGGATAATGATAGAAGACTTTCATTTACTATTAATAGAATTCTACTCACCGAGGTTATGTTTGCCAAGGCTTGAATATTTTGTAGATTGTTATTGTACTCTATTAATAAAGATTCAATGGTTTGAAGGTTTTCCAATCCGTCTAAATTTTCAAGAGTCGTGTTATTAATTTTCAAAAATCCCCCGATATTTCTAATTTGAGACAATCCATCAAGGTTGCTTAAATTTCCTGCAATAAACACATCTCCTACTATTTCTGTGCAACCTGGATAATTTGATGGAAAGTCATCAATTTGTGTTTGGGAAGTAAATGTTATTCCATTGGGTAAACATTGTCCCGTAAGAATGAATAAATTTCCAAATAAAAGAATTAGAAAAAGGATTCTGAAATTAATATTTTTCATTTTGAATAAATTATTTTTATATAGAAAATCTCACTTTAAGAAACTTCATATAAATTAGACCGCATCGCAAACCCTACAAGTTCGCCCACAGTATTTAAGTCTAACTTCTTTTTAATGTTTTTTTTGTGCTTTTCTACAGTGTGGGAAGATATATTGAGATATTCGCCGGTTTCTTTACTGGTTTTACCAGAAGCAATCACTACCAAAATTTCCTTTTCCCGTTTGGTGAGTTCTTCAAGCTGCTCAGTATAATCTGAGTTCTCAATAATGCTATCGTTTTCCTTTTGGTAATTTAAGTAAGCGAGGTCTATTGTTACCTTTAACTGAACTTCATTGAAGGGTTTTAACAAATAGGCAAAGGGCATGGTTTGTTTAGCTCGTTTCAAAATATCGTGCGAGTCGTATGCTGTTAGATAAACAACGGGCACAGTTTTAAGTTGTTTAAACTCGGTCATGATATCGATGCCATCTTTTTCTTCATTTAAATTAATATCACAAATTATAACGTCAATATTGTTTGCTTTAAAATGAATATATGCTTCTTCATAATTTCGAGCGGTTTTAACGTGTATGGAAGTGTCTTTTTCTAACAACAACTTAATGTCTTTAGCGATAATAAATTCGTCTTCAATTAGTAAAATTTGTCTCATACTATTGTGATGGTTTTATGAAATACAAGGAATTTTTATAGTGTTTATAGTACCATTAGAGCTTTCTGTATGGATAGTGCCATTTAATTGATACACCATTTCGGTTACCATGTCTAACCCTAATGAATCTTGTTTTATATCTGTTTTTTTATAACCTACACCGTTATCTTCAATTTTTAATGTAATGGTGTTCATTTCTTCTTTACAGGATATTTTTAATAGATTTTCATTGTTATAGGTTTTGAACGCATATTTAAAGGTGTTGGTGATTAATTCGTTTAATATCAATCCAACTAATGTTATATTCATTTTGCAGATTATGTTTTTATCTAAGTCAAATTGTATTTCAAATTTCGCAGAATTTTCATCGGTTAAGGTTTCCATTATTTTTACGGTAAAGTTATTTATAAACTCACCTATGTTAACTTCATCTGTCTTTGAACTTAATTCCGCTTGAACGTAAGAAATAGCTAAAATCCTGTTTTTGGCAATGGTTAATATTTCTTTTGAATGGTTATCTTTAATAGAGTTGGTTTGAATATTTAATAAACTGGATACTATCTGTAGGTTGTTTTTAACGCGATGACTCAATTCTTTCATTAAAAATTCGATATTATCTCGTTGTTTTAAAATTACCTCATTATAGGCTTTAAGATCTTCGTTTTTATTAATTAAGTCTTCTGTGCGCTCATGAACGATACCTTCCAATTTCTGTTTATCACGTTTTAGCTTTCTGGTTTTATATAGATAGAAAGCCACGCCCAAAAGTAGTATGAATAGGATAGCCGATATTCTAAAAAGTGATGTTTGGTACCAAGGTGGTATAATAATTAAGCTTACTGTTTTAATAGTATCACTCCACACTCCAGCATCGTTTGATGCTTTTATTTTTAGGGTATACTTTCCAGGGTTTAAGTTGGTATAGGTAACACTCCGTTTACCACTTGGCGGACTCCAAGCCTTGTCAAAATTATCCAGCTTATATTGATAAGATACTTTCTGTGGGTTTAAATAATTTAAAGCTGCAAAATTGAATGTTAGAACATTTTCTTCGCTTTTAAATCGTAACGTGTCTTTATAAAGTTCATTTTGTTCAATGGGTTTGTTAAATAACTCAACTGACTCTATATAAACTTTCGGTAAGAAGGGGTTATCAACAATATCTTCTGGTTTAAACATATTAAAACCATTAATTCCACCAAAATAAAATGTTCCATCAGAGTCTTTAAAACCTGCTTTTCCGTTAAACTCATTGTCTTGAAGACCGTCTTCTTCTGTATAGTTTTTAAAAGTATTTGTAGTTGTATTTAAAACGGAAAGACCATGGTTAGTGCTCATCCAAACTTGGTCCTTTTTGTCAATTAAAATATTGTAAACAAAATCGTTTGTAAAGCCTTTTTGTTTGTAAAAAAGAGTTGTTTCATTGGTGCTTGGGTTTAATTTAGTTAATCCAGAACTGGTACCAATCCAAATAATTCCTTTTTTATCTTCTTTAAGTGCAAAAATCCTATCGTTTGTGAGTTGATTGCTTTCAGAAGTATTTTGGGTGTAGGTTTTAACCCATTTTCCTTCTGAAAGTTTATATAGCCCTTGATCAGTACCTAACCATAAATTATTTTTTGAATCTTTAAGGTAGACCCGAACCCTATTTAACTGTTTACCATTTACTAAGATTGAACTAAAAGTTTCAGTTTGTGTGTTAAACTCACTAATTCCGCCTGCCCAAGTGCACAACCATAGTTTGTTATTCGGCATTGGAATAATGGTAAGCACCTCGCTATCTGATAGGCTGTTTATAGTCGTATCGGAAAGCCACTGAGTAAAAGTGTCCGTATCTGGATTATACTTCATTAGACCATCATAAATACCGCCTGCCCAAAGGGTGCCGTTATTATCTTCGGCAAAACAATAGGTTACTCCTTTTTTTCCGGTCTCGTATTGTTTAAATGTTTTGTTATTGAAATTATACTTGAGTGTCCCATTTGTGGTCCCAATCCATAAAATAGAATCATTTCTTTTAAAAAAAGGAAAAACGCTAATGCGTTGATCATCTTTTTTAGATTGTAATTTAACCTGAACCGATGTAAACTTTTTTTGATACTTATTAGTATAAAAGACTCCTTCACCGGCTGTGCCCATCCATAGGTTGCCTTTGTCATCTTTTACAAACTGTTCTATTAATATATTTTCGTATACTTTAGACTGTTTATCTTTAAAAGTGATTTTTGTTGCTTTATCACTAATAGTATTGTAGAAAAAAGTACCTTGATTGGTCGCTATGTATATTTGATCAGTATCTTTTTTAAATAAATACTTAATTGAATTATTAAGAGCCGTTTTAGAAAAACTATTATTAGTTAAATTGTGTGTAAACAATCCTTTATTGGTACCAATGTATATGGTGTTTTTATTTTCAAAGAAGCTCGTTACCGAACTTTGATCAAACTCTTGTAAGGAATTTATTTCTTTTGTTGAAATATTAAAGGTAAGGATGCCAGAGGCCGTTGTTGCAAGCCAATACGTGTTTTCTGAAACTTTTATAACGTCACTTATAAAATTTTCTTTTTTGATTTTAGGGAGCGTAAAAGTTTGTGTATCCTTCTTTTTTCGATCATAGATTATAAAATGGTTTTTGGTAGAAAAAAGGAGAAATTTTTTATTGACCTTTAAAATTTTGTAGGCAATATTTAAATCTCTGTTTTCATTTTCTTCAAACAAATTAAAAAACCTGTTTTCTGAAAGCTTAAACCCAGAAATTCCTTTGGAGTTGGTGGCAATCCATAAGGTGTCATTAATAGCTAATAAACCACGAATATGATCATCTGTAATGGAGGAGCTATCTTTGGCGTGTGCTACATATGGTTTAAACTTATAACCGTTAAACCTATGTAAACCATCTTCGGTTCCAACCCATAAGTAGCCAAGATGATCTTGGGTTAAAGTCTGTGCGTTTAATTGAAGTAGTCCAGCTTCTTGCCCCAGTTGATTTATTTGAATTATCTGCGTTTCTTGAGAAAAAACTTTAAAAAAAGTCAACAAAAAGACAATCAAAAATATTTGGGGAATATTTTTTAGCGTACTTTTTGAGGAGAAGTAGGGTGTAATAATGTTTTATGTGAATTTAAGGGTTATTGATTTCGTTCATAAATCTTATCATATAAATCTTGATATTTATTTTGAATCACTTTACGTTTCATTTTCATGGTAGGGGTTAGGTGTCCTTCTTCTATACTCCATACATCTGGAGTAAGTTCAAACCTTTTAACTCGCTCCCATTTTCCGTAGCGCTCGTTATAAAAATCAACTTCTTTTTGAATACGTTTAATAACCTTTTCGTTTTTAATAATTTCTTTAGGGTCTGAGGAAAGTTCACGACCTTTTTTGGCTCCCCAGTCTTTTAAAAACTCAAAGTCTGGTTGTATTAAAGCTGCTGGCATTTTTTCACCTTCACCCACTACTAATATTTGTTCTATGAAACGGGACTGTTTCATGTCATTTTCTATTAGTTGTGGTGCTACATACTTACCACCACTGGTTTTAAACATAGACTTTTTACGATCTGTAATTTTTAAGAAACCTTCCTTATCAACTTCACCAATATCACCTGTATGGAAGTATCCATCTATTAATACTTCGTCTGTTTTTTCTTGATCTTTATAATATCCACACATTACCTGTGGGCCTTTTATTAAAATTTCTCCGTCATCGGCAATTTTAACTTCGGTTTCTCTTAATGGCTTTCCAACAGTGCCAATTTTAAAGCCTTTGTCTCGCATATCATTAACAGCGACAACGGGGGAGGTTTCAGTAAGTCCATACCCTTCCATTACAGGTATTTCAGCAGCATTAAAAATCCTTGCCAAGCGTGGTTGTAAGGCTGCACTACCACTGGCAATGGCCATTAACTTACCGCCTAAAGCCTCTTGCCATTTACTGAATATTAATTTACGAGCTATACTTAACTTAGATTCGTACCACCAGCCATTTTCTCCATACGGTTCATACTCTAAACCTAGTTCTATGGCCCAGTAAAATAGCTTTTTCTTTATACCTGATAGCTCGGCTCCTTTGGCATAAATTTTATCGTATACTTTCTCTAATAACCTTGGTACGGCACTCATTACGTGAGGCTGTACTTCTTTTAAGTTATCACTTATAGTATCAAGTGATTCAGCAAAGTGAATTTCAACACCTGTATATTGGTACATGTAAAGAAGCATGCGTTCGTAAATATGACAAACAGGTAAAAAGCTTAACGCCTTAGATTTACCTATAACAATGGGTAAGCGTTCTGAACTATAAATGGCATTACTGGCTATGTTTTTATGTGATAACATAACCCCTTTTGGTCGGCCGGTTGTTCCAGAAGTATATATTAAAGTTGCTAGGTCGTCTTCTTTAATTGCGTCTTTTCGTTTTTCAACTTCATCTTGATTGCTATCATCTTTTCCTTTTTCAAGAACTTCTTCCCAATTAGTACAACCATCAATTTTATCAAAGCAGTACACCTCTTTTAATGAAGGTACATTATCCTTTATTTTATTGATTTTTTCGAGTACTTCTTCACACGAAACAAAAACATACTTACATTCACTATGATTTAATACGTATTCGTATTCATCTTCAGAAATAGTAGGGTAGATAGGTACATCTTGCGCACCCGTCTGCATAATACCAATATCACATATGTTCCATTCAGTGCGGTTGCTCATTGATATGATAGCAATTTTATCATTTGGTTCAACTCCCATTCTAAGTAAAGCTCGGCTTAATGCATTTGCCTTATCTATATATTCTTTTATAGAAGTAGCTTTCCATTCACCATCATATTTTGTTACCAAGGCTTTTTGTTGCGGATGGGTTTCAAGTTGATAGTATGGAAAGTCAAAAAGTCTTTTAGGGTCTGTCATGATCAGTATTTAATGTATAGGTGCAAAATAGTAATTTTTTTCAGAATGCAACAGAAAAAAAATGGAGCAACTAAATTTAGTTGCTCCATTAAAATTAAGGATAATTTTTTAGAATACTATTGTTTCACAATTTTAAAAGTTTGTGAAACTTCATTTGAAGTAAGTTTTAATAAATAAATTCCTGATGCATACTTACTATAATCTATAGTTTGCGGTCCAGTATTTATTTCTGAAACAAAAACCCGCTGCCCTTGAATGGTAAAAAGTTCAGCAGTATAACTACTAAGAGCAGTATCTATGTTTAAAAGGTCATCGACAGGATTTGGGTAGATATTAAATTGATTTTCAGAAATATTTGAAACTGATAATCCAGAATCATCAACTATATTAATGGTTAAATCGTCAAAATAGAATCCATCACCTCTAACGCCACCATCCGACTCAAACTGAAACCGAACCAAAATACTTTCACCTAAATAGTCGCTTAAATCAATTTCTTCAAGTATCCAATCGCTTTGCTCACCATCATATAAGGGTTCACCTGTCGGTTGCCCGCTATTCGAGCTACCATTATTTGTGTATTTACCACATTGAGGCGTCCAAGTAACACCATTATCAGTAGAAACTTCAAACTGCGTGTAATCCCAATTATTTTCAATTTCCCACTTTGCATTAAAGGTAACATTAGCGCCAATAGCATTGGTTAAGTCAATTGCATTTTTTAGAGTAATTGTTTTATTTGCATTATCTTGATAATTGCCATTGGGCGAATCAGTTATAGAACTTGGTGCCGATACAAATGTTGATGTACTAATTCCCCATCCATTGTTGTTAAAATTCGTAGTAACGCTTTCACCCGGATCTTCAAAAACGGCTTCTAAGGCACCAAATTTTTTGGTGATTAGGGTAGTGGTATCATAGCTTCCATTGTTTACAACTAACTCGTAAGCTATTTCGTCTCCGGGTTCTACATCTGTGGAAAGAGAATATTGAATACTTCCGGTATCTTCATCTAATAGACTTAGTCCGTTAAAAGATAATGGACTCCCAACTGAGATAATGTTAGCTGAAACTGGATTCAGATTAACTGTAAAATCACCGTTGCCATTAATTCCTAATCGTTTAATGCTAAAAGTAGCATTGTTTGAAGTAGAGTTTCCTGTAAAAGCAGGGGCAGTGTTTGTTACTTCAGCAAAGTTATTTACCATTTTAGCCGAAGTTATATTGAGATACATCATTGTTTTAACCAAAGGTTCAATTTGATTAGAAGGAGGCCAAAACTCTGGACCAATCTCGGGCGTCATAGCATAGACTTTATCGTGTGTTCCTACCGTACCGTACATAAAATCGTCACTATCACCCGCGGCAGGGTATAATTCTGAAGATAAAATGTTATTGAAACCATTTCGGGAAACTAATTCTTCCGAAATACCTACAAATAGATCATTTTCGGGAGTAGGGGCATTGTCAGTATATCCATAAGGATACAAAAGTAGATCTCCTGATGTGTGGTTGTTAAAAGCCATGACAAAATTATGGTTTTCAACAAACCACTTTATAGCTTGTGTTTCTACTTCTGAAAAAGGAGCAGGACCGTGATAGGTTGGATCACTGGTATTTGCAGAAGCTCCTTCACCACCCCAAATACCATTGTTAGGGTCACCATTAATATAGTACTCGTAGTTACGGTTTAAATCTGTACCATAACTGTTTTTTCTGTTTTTACGCCAAAAGCCACCTCCGTTCGGGTCTGTTTTCTCGTTGTATAAATAGCCGTCAGGATTTATTACGGGTACGAAGTATAACTCAGTATTATTCACAATACTTTGTACTTCTGGGTCTGAATCATAATTTTCCAATAAATACCACATATAGAAAACTAGTTGAGAAAGCGATAGCGGTTCTCTTGCGTGATGTATAGCGGTATATAAAATTTGTGGTTCATCTTCTGAAGTATTTTCAGGGTTGTCACTAATTTTTACCCATTTAATACCATTTCCACCAATAGATGGAGTGGTTGAGTTATCTGGTGTTCCTTCGGTTAAAAAGTTACTGATGTTCTCTTTTGAAGTAATTAAATCTGGATATTGAGCACGCATCGCATCCAACTCATCTAAAAGCTCTTGATACGTTAAATAGCCACCCATAGAGCCTAAATTGAAATTAGCCGGAGTTTCATAGTCTTCTGAAGCAGTATCACAACTTGGGTTTACAACAGGTTCTTGCAATCTATTACGCTGAAGAAAATATTCTTTACTGTCTTCTATTAAAATATCGACATTGAAACCTGCATTACGTGCTGTTTCAATTTCAGAAACAGAATAATCTGATATAATAAAATGACCTTTTTTTCGGGTTCCATGCTCAACAGGAACACCTAGGGAAGCTAAACGAGAAAGGTCGTCGGAGGAATTATAATGTATTTTTGCACGTTGGTATTTTTCCTGAACTTCTTGAGAAAAAAGAAATGATGAGGTCAATAATAAAATTAGAAGTATTGTTTTTTTCATAATTGGGTTTTGGATTACTGTAGTATAAAAACGAGCTGAAAATTAACAAATTGCATTTACACTAATGAATATTTTAACTAAAAATCATCGATAAGATTGTTATATCTATAAATTAGATATTGATTTTGTTTGAAAAAAGGCAAGATTCATTAACATTAATTGATTTTTCAATAAGATCCTTAGATTCCATTTTCTACTTTTTCTCCAACCACTTTTTCGCATTTACAAAAGCTTCTAGCCAAGGAGAAACTTCATCGGTGCGATCTTTTGGGTAGTGTGCCCAATTCCAAGGAAATGTAGAACGTTCTAAGTGCGGCATCATCACCAAATGTCTTCCGGTTTCATCGGTCATCATGGCTGTATTAAAGTCACTTCCGTTCGGGTTTGCTGGGAACGTTTCATACCCATATTTTCCAACAATTTTATAGTTGTCTTCGCTAAGCGGGAAACTAAACTTTCCTTCTCCATGAGCTGCCCAAATACCTAACGTACTCCCAGCCAGTGAAGATAACATCACCGAATTGTTTTCTTGAATAGTAACCGAAGTAAAATTACATTCAAACTTGCCAGTTTCATTATGCAACATTTTCGGTTTTTCATCGTGGTTTGGGGTCATCAAGCCAAGTTCAATAAATAACTGGCAACCATTACAAACTCCTAATGAAAGGGTGTCGTCTTTTGCAAAGAAATCTTTTAAAGCTTTATTGGCTTTTTCGTTGTATAAAAAGGCTCCGGCCCACCCTTTAGCGCTTCCTAACACATCGCTGTTTGAGAATCCTCCTACGGCTGCAATAAGCTTAATGTCTTCTAGTGTTTCCCGACCTTCAATTAAATCGGTCATATGTACATCTTTCACATCAAACCCAGCTAAGTATAGTGCGTTTGCCATTTCACGTTCACTGTTACTTCCTTTTTCACGAAGAATGGCAGCTTTTATTCTTGGCTTTTCAGAAGAAATTTGTGGTAATTTCCCGTCAAATTGCTTCGGAAATGTAAACTGAAGCGGTTGTTTTTTATAATTATGAAAACGCTCTTGGGCTTTAATTTTTCCGCTTTGCTTTTCGTCTAATAAGTGAGAAGTTTTATACCAAACATCACGCATTTCAGGAATGTTGAAGTTTAAAGCTTTCTCATTAAATTGAATTTCTAACGTTTCAGTAGTGGAAACAGTTCCAACTTTGATGTAATCAACGTTTGCTGAATCGAATGTTTTTTCAAGAACTTTATCTTCTATAGCTTGAATAACCAAACCACAGTTTTCAGAAAACAGTACTTTTACTATATCATCTCCTAATTCTGAAAGATTAAGGTTAGCTCCCAAATTAGTATCGGCAAAGCACATTTCCAACAAGGTAGTAATCAACCCTCCTGAAGCCACATCGTGTCCGGCAGCTATTTTATCTTCAGAAATTAAGCTTTGAAGTGTATTGAACACCGTTTTTACATATTCGGCACTTTTTACGGTAGGTACTTCGCTTCCTACTGTATTCAATATTTGTGCGAATGACGAACCACCTAGTTTAAAGTCGTCTTGAGAAATGTTAATATAATAAATGCTGCCAGCGTTTTTCTGAAGAACCGGTTCTACTGTTTTTTTAATATCGCTACAATGTCCCGCAGCTGAAATAATAACCGTTCCGGGAGAAATTACTTCCTCATTTTTATATTTCTGTTTCATAGAAAGGGAGTCCTTTCCGGTAGGAACGTTTATTCCTAAGTCGATTGCAAATTCTGAAATGCCTTGAACCGCTTTATATAAACGAGCATCTTCGCCTTCGTTGTTACAGGGCCACATCCAGTTTGCAGATAGCGATACGCTTTTTAAGCCTTCTTCTAACGGCGCCCAAACAATGTTAGTGAGTGCTTCGGTAATAGAATTACGAGAACCGGCAACAGGATCAACCAGTCCAGAAATAGGAGAGTGCCCAATCGAAGTAGCAACTCCTTCTTTTCCGTTGTAATCTAGCGCCATCACACCGCAATTGTTAAGTGGTAACTGAAGCGGACCAGCACATTGTTGTTTGGCTACTTTTCCGCCCACGCAACGGTCTGCTTTATTGGTAAGCCAATCTTTACAACCTACCGCTTCCAATTGTAAAAGCTGTTCTAAGTATTTTTGGATGTCAGCAGCATTGTATTTTGGGTTTTTGTAGTCCCTTTTTACTGTTTTGTCCTTTAATATTGTTTTTGGCGAACTGCCAAACATATCAGCCAGTTCAAAATCCATTGGTTTTTCGCCAGTTGTCTTGCTTTCAAACGTAAAACGATAATCGCCTGTAACATCGCCAACTTCGTACATGGGTGACCGCTCACGGTCTGCTACGCGTTTTAGCTTATCAACATCGTGATCGCCAATTACAAGCCCCATACGTTCTTGCGATTCGTTACCAATAATTTCTTTAGCAGAAAGAGTAGGGTCACCAACAGGTAATTTGTCTAAATCAATGTTACCACCGGTTTCTTCAACCAATTCACTAAGACAGTTGAGATGACCACCAGCACCGTGATCGTGGATGGAAACAATAGGGTTTGTCTCACTTTCCACCATTCCGCGAACAGCATTCGCCGCTCTTTTTTGCATTTCAGGATTGCTACGTTGAATCGCATTCAATTCAATTCCGCTTTCAAATGCTCCTGTATCTGCTGAAGAAACAGCAGCGCCACCCATACCAATCCGGTAGTTTTCACCACCTAATATTACTATTTTATCACCCTTTTTTGGAATGTCTTTTATCGCTTGATTAGCTTTTCCGTAACCAACACCACCGGCGAGCATAATTACTTTATCGTAACCTAACTTACGAGCTTCCTCTTCATGTTCAAAAGTCAAAACTGAACCGGCAATTAAAGGTTGTCCAAATTTGTTTCCAAAATCTGATGCACCATTACTTGCTTTTATAAGTATGTCTAAAGGTGTTTGGTATAGCCAATCACGTTCTTGCATGCTTTTTTCCCAAGAGCGAGAATCGTTTAATCGGGAATAAGAAGTCATATACACCGCAGTTCCCGCTAAAGGTAAAGATCCTTTACCGCCGGCTAAGCGGTCTCTTATTTCGCCACCACTTCCTGTTGCAGCACCATTAAAAGGCTCGACCGTTGTAGGAAAGTTATGTGTTTCAGCTTTTATAGAAATAACACTATTAAATTCAGAATTCTGATAAAAATCGGGTTTATCAGGAGATTTTGGAGCAAACTGTATGGCTTTAGGGCCTTTTACAAAAGCAACATTATCTTTGTAAGCCGAAACAATTGTATTCGGATTTTTTTCAGATGTTTTTTTAATAAGCTTAAAAAGAGAAGAAGGCATTTCTTTTCCGTCAATTTCAAAGGTTCCATTAAAGATTTTATGACGGCAATGTTCACTATTTACTTGACTGAATCCGAAAACCTCACTATCAGTCAATTTTCTATTTAACTTAGTAGATAAATTCTCTAAATAAACAACTTCTTCTTTGTTAAGTGCTAACCCTTCCGCTTCATTAAAAGCAGCAATATCATCAATTTCTTTTATTGCTTCCGGTTCAATATCAATTGTGAATATATCTTGATCTAGATCATTATATTTTTGAGATAACATTGGGTCGAAATCTGAAAAACCATCGGCAACCTTAGTAAACTCTTCAATACGGACAATCCCCTCAACTCCCATGTTTTGTGTAATCTCAACTGCATTTGTACTCCAAGGAGTAATCATAGCTGCTCTTGGTCCAATAAATGTTCCTGAGAGTTTTTGATTTGGTTTTGCTGCAGAAGAATTGGGTATTGCGAAAAGCCATTTTAACTTTTCAATAACTGTTTCCGAAAGGTTATTCGTGGTTTGTACTGCGTAAACAGTTTGGCTTAGAGACGAAAAATAATGAATCATGGTGGTTATGTTGTTCCGTTTTTTAAAAGCACAAATTTACGGTAATTCTTGCGAAAGGCTACTACAATTTTAATGTGTTATACACATGGTTTTCAACTAACTTTTTTAGAAATTCATTTATTATATTATTGTTATCTTGTGAATAGACCGTTTTTTGCAAGACAGTAAATAGTATTTTTGACAAAATATTTAACTCACATGAAGAATTTTCACCCCTTTTTTATTTTTATATTCTTTATAGTTTCTTCAAATGCTCAAGTTGTTATAAACGAGTTTGACACCGATACCGAAGGACAAGATTTTGAAGAGTTTGTTGAACTGAAATCAGACACCCCTAATGCAAGTTTAGATGATTATGTTTTGGTTTTTTTCAATGGTTCAGAAAGCGGGGCAGACAGTAGTTATTTGGCTTTTGATTTAGATGGATTTTCAACCGATGTTAATGGTATACTTGTTATAGGAAGTAGCACTGTTTCGCCAGTTCCAGAGTTTTTAATTCCACCAGCTATTATTCAAAATGGTCCTGATGCTGTTGCTATTTATCAAGGAAGTGTAACCGATTTTCCAGAAGGTACTTTGGCGACCACCACTAATCTAATAGATGCTTTAGCGTATGATACTAATGATACGGATGATACAGTTTTATTAGGATTATTGGGTTTAACTGAACAAATAAATGAAGGGGAAAATGGAAATCAAACTACTGAATCTATTCAAAGAAATAATAATGGCAGCTACACTGTAACTACGCCAACTCCAGGTGCATTAAATGATGGAAGTGGGATTGATTTAAACGGGATTTCTTTTACCACAGATTTACAAGAATATAGTGAAGGGAATACCATGACAATTACCTTTACTACGGAAGAAGCTGTATCGAGTGATTTAAATTTCAATTTTACATTAGAAAACGAAACGTTTACAACTATAGATTACACAGGAAATACATCTGTTTTTATTGCTACAGGAACAAGTGAGGTAAGTGTTCAAATTCAATTTGTAGAAGATGGAGTAAATGATGGAGATGAGTTTGCTGAAATAGATATACAAGCATTGCCACAGGAATATAATCGTCTTACCGATAATGTAAAAATACTGGTCATAGATTTAGATTTTACAATGGCTCAATGGGGACCGCCAATAAACCCAACGTATGGTTTTGTTGAAACAATAGAGCCAGAGGATTATTACAATTCTATTGGTGGATTGGCAGATAATGAATTGCGACAGGCTATTCAAGATATTATTGCCAACCCTCAAACTGTACGTACACAAACCTATGCCGATGCCATAGATATTTTAAAAAGCGCCGATCAAAGCCCTGAGAACAGCAACGAAGTTTGGTTGCTGTATACTGAACAATCCCGACCAAAAATTGACTTTCAAAGTTTAGGAGGAAGCAATGTTGGTAAATGGAATCGAGAACATACATATCCACGCTCTCGAGGTGGCTTTTATGAATTAGAAGAAGATGAGGTTGCCGATGGAATGAATATTTTTATTGAAACGAATGCAGATTCACTTCGTCACGGAATTTCTGATGCTCATGCGTTGCGTGCAGCCGATGGTCCTGAAAATAGCTCAAGAGGAAATCAAGATTATGGTGAATATAATGGTCCCACCGGAAACTTAGGAAGCTTTAAAGGTGATGTAGCTCGCGCTGTGCTTTTTATGGCTGTTCGTTATAATGATTTGGAAGTGGTAAATGGTGATCCTGAAAATACGACAGTAGGGGAGTTAGGTGATTTACAGACTCTACTAGAATGGCACAGAAACGATCCTCCAGACGATTTTGAAATGAATCGTAATAATATTGTTTATACATGGCAAAAAAATCGAAACCCTTTTATTGATAGACCTATTTTAGTTGAACATCTATGGGGAAGTATGCAGGGCGAAATATATTACCCTCCACTTTCAATTGAAGAAAACAATGTTTCTGAAATAGTACTGTACCCAAATCCAGTTTCCAACGTGTTAAATATTCAAGGGATTTCAGGTAAAACGGAAATCAATATATTTTCCATAATTGGGAAAGAGATGTTGAATGAAACAATTTCTCAAGATACATCCATACCGTTGATATTTCAATCTGGAACATACATTCTGGTTCTGGTAACAAATAAGCACACAAGGGTAAAACATATAATTGTTGAATAGAAAATAGATTTCTTTATACACCTTCATAAAATAAAAAACCCAGCGGAATTTGTTTTATTCTATTTTCTTGATTATATTATGATTAGCAATATAAAATCCAAGTTAAATTAACTATTCCTACTAATTTAATGGGTTTTTAAATCATTTTTTTTATAGTATATTGCGCAGACTATTAAGATTTAACGTTTTTAATTAAAAAAGTATGAAAAAAAATTATCTACTATTAATGCTTAGCTTTTTATGCTTAGCAACCGTATTTGGGCAGGAAAAATTTCCCCCAGAAGAAGTAATAACAGGAACTTTTCTTGGTAAAACAATCCCATTAAGAGATTTCCCAACAATTCAGCCTGGTGATGTAAGAAGCGAAGCTATCGAGGTGATGGTGCCTAACGACTCTAGAACACCTATGGAACATGTTGAGACAACTACAGTAATAAACAATCTACAAACCGAAAAAGGAAAAATTCAAACAAGAGAAATTGAGCAAAACTTTATAGGTGTTTCACAATCTGAATCTGGGTTTTTACCTCCTGATCCTACTGGTGCAGTAGGGCCAGATCATTACGTTCACTCAGTAAACTCATTAGTGAAAATTTTTGACAAATCAGGAAACCTTGAAGTTGGACCTGTAAGTTTAAGTGCTTTTTTAGGTATTAATTCTAATGCTGGTGATCCTATAATTATGTACGATCAATTAGCAGATCGATGGGTAGTAAGTGAATTTGGTTCATTGAACAACTCATTAGCCATTGGTGTTTCTGAAACAAGTGACCCTACAGGTGCTTACAATGTATACCAATACATATTTAGTGGTTTTCCAGATTATCCAAAATATGGAATGTGGCATGATGGATATTATGGTACAGTTAACTTAAATGGACAAACTACTCAAGGATTTGTGATGGAGCGCGACGAAATGCTAGTAGGTGGACCAGATCCTCAGATTTTGATTTTTAATTTACCACAAATTGTAGTAAACCCTAATCAAGTAAAAAGTCCAGGAGCTGTAAGTTTGCTAGGTACAGATGTAGATCCTTCAACACCAGGCTATATAACCTATCTTCAAGATGATGGTTGGACTAGTCAGATAAGTTTCGATCACTTAAAGGTTTGGGAAATTGATGTAGACTGGAACAACATAGGGAATTCTACAATTTCACAACCATTGGAAATTCCAACCGATCCTTTTGATGCAGGCGAACTTTTTGGTAACGGAAACGGAGCTATTCGTCAACCAGGTACTAGTCAACGGTTAGCTGGACACGGTGGGATTATCTCATTCCCAACTCATTACCGATCTTTTGGTAGTTATAATTCATGGTTAATCACATTTAATACCTTTATTGATGCTAACGAAACAGGAGGTATCCGTTGGATTGAATTAAGAAATGATGGTTCTAGCGATTGGTCAATTTTTCAAGAAGGAACATACTCTATCGCAGACGGTCATAGCCGTTTGATGAGTAGTGCTGCAATGGACGCCGCTGGTAACATTGGTATGGCATATACAACTGCTAGTGAAAACTTACCAGTTTCTCTACGTTACACCGGTAGGTTTAATGGAGATCCTTTAGGAGAAATGACGGTAGAAGAAACGACTATCATTGATGGTCCTGGTGTTCGTAACAATACGAATAGGTATGGTGATTATTCGCACATGTCTTTAGACCCAAATGACTTTACATTTTGGTTTACCTCAGATTATTTTTCTTCTACAAACCAATGGAGAACACAAATAGCATCATTTGGTTTAAGTGGAGGTTTTGCTGCAGATTTAGGAGCAATCTCTATTGATGAACCTGAAGATGGGGTTTTAACTGCCAATGAGTCAGTAGAAGTTACCATTAGAAATTTTGGATCTAACCCTCAAAGTGGTTTTCCATTAGAACTTTACTTAGATGGAAACTTAGTTGCGACCGAAGTTTTTTCAGGAACAATAAACCCTAATGATACAGATACATATACTTTTAACGAGACATTGGATCTTTCAAACCAGTCGCAGACCTATACTATAGAAGTTGCTACTGATTTGTCTGGAGATGAATTTGAAGGTAATGATAGAATTTCTAAAGATGTAACCAGTTTATTTGCTGAAGATGTTGGAGCATTAGCTATTACGTCTCCAGAAACTGGAAATGGTTTGGGAATGCAAACTGTTACTATAGAAATTCAAAATTTTGGTGCTAACCAACAATCTAATTTTGATGTTCAATACAGTGTGGATGGTGAAGCACCGGTAGTAGAAACTTTTACTGGAACAATTGATTCTGGAGAAACTGCTAGCTTTGATTTTACAGAACAGGTAAACTTTACAGAATTGAAGGAATATGAAATAACTGCTACTACCAATTTATCTGGAGATGAGCAGGCTTCAAACGACTCCGTTACTGTTATTATTGAAAACTTGATTTGCCAGCCAGAATTATTCTGTATTCTTGGAGACGGGTTCCAATTAGTTTCAATTGCAGAAATAAACAACGTTTCAGGTTGCGAGGGCTATGGTGATTTTAGAAGCCAGATAGCAAATCTTGACCCAGGAAGTACCAATGATATTACTCTTACAACTGGTTATGGAAGCCAAAATGTAAAGGTTTGGATAGATTTTAATGATGACTTTAACTTTGCAGGAAACGAAGTGGTAGTTCCTAATTTCGAAATTGCTCCTGGTGAAACTGCAGGTTCTTATACCGAAACATTAGACTTGATTATTCCTTCTGATGCTCCCCTTGGAGAACATATTATGAGGGTTAGAAGTAGCAGAGACTCTGCTGTTCCAAATGGATGTATTGATGACGGTGTTGGTGAAGTAGAAGATTACACAGTGAATATTGGAAGCCTTGGCGTAAACGATTTTAAAATTTCAGATTCTGAATTGATTGTTACTACTTTAGGAAACAATAAATATGATGTTACATTGTCTACCACTTTTGATGGTGGTGTGTATTTATCAATTTTCAATACACTTGGACAGGAAGTAGCGATGAATAAATCAGTGTCTAAAGAAGGAAACACATACAAAGCTTCTCTAGATATGTCCAAAGTTTCAAGTGGTGTTTATATCTTGAAGATGGGTGGAATTTCTACTACAAGTTATAAAACAGCAAGGATTATTGTTGAGTAAGAATAGCTTTTTTAAAACTTAATATCTTTAATAAAAAACCTGTGAATTTTTTCACAGGTTTTTTTGTTTAAAAACACAATTTTAAAACTATAACAACTTATACCAGCTTTTAAACCTTAACTTCTTTGATTTTTTAATAGTATATTGTGAAAAATTAAGAACATTAAAATAATCGTATGAAAATTAAAAATTTACTACTCTTATTTACTTTTTTTTGCACTTATGCTACTTTTGCTCAGGACGTCCATGAGCCAGACGTAATTGCTACTGGTAAATTTGTTAAAAAAACTATTCCTTTACGTGATATGCCCGTAAGGACAACTATTGAAAAAGAAGAAACCAGCAACCTTAAAATCATTCAAAATAGATTGCGTGCAAATAGAAAGACGAATGAAAATGCTCTTCCTTTGGACGGTGATGGCTTAGCACAAAAAAAGTTTGGTGGTGTTACCACTAAGGCAATCGAACAAAATTTTGATGGTGCCGATGCCTCAGAAGGTCAAGCAACACCCCCAGACCCTACAGGGGCAGTAGGACCAAATCACTATGTTCATGCTGTAAATTTAGTGGTAAAAATATTTGATAAGTCCGGGAGCCTTTTGGCGGGGCCTACTTTTTTAGGAGACTTTTTAGGATCAGGTAATAACAGTGGAGATCCAATTGTATTGTACGATCAATTGGCAGATCGCTTTTTTGTAAGCCAGTTTGATACAGGTAATGATAGCCTTATTATAGGAGTTTCTGAAACCTCTGATCCAACAGGTTCATACAATGTATATGAGTTTCCATTAGATGCTTTTCCAGATTATCCACATTACTCTGTTTGGCCGGATGCTTATTACCTAACTGCTAATAAGTTTTCAGGAAATACTACCTACGCTTTAGAACGTGATGCATTACTAGCTGGAGATCCGGAACCTAAAATTATAGGATTTAATCTCCCTGGTGTAACCAATAATCCAGATACAGTATTTAGTCCAGAACCTGCTAATTTAACCGGTACTTCCTTTCCTGCAGATGTGCCTGGATATATAGTGTACTTACAAGATGATGGTTGGTCTGGAGTAACTTTCGATCACTTAAAAGTTTGGGAGATTGAATTGGATTGGAGTACTACTTCAAACTCAACCATATCATCACCGCTTGAAATACCAACAACCCCTTTTGAAGCTACTTTTGCACCCTTTGGAACAGGAGATGTAGGACAGCCTGGAACAAATCAAAAAATCGATATGATTGGAGGGGTAATCTCCTATGCCGCTAATTATCGTAGTTTTGGCAGCCATAATTCTTGGGTAATTACTTTTAATGTAGATGTAGATGGCAATGATACCTCGGGTATTCGTTGGATAGAGCTCCGTAATGATGCCTCTAACGATTGGTCCATTTTTCAAGAAGGCACGTATGCACCAGCAGACGGCAATAGCCGTTTTATGGGAAGTGCTGCAATGGATGCAGCTGGGAACATAGGTATAGGCTTTAACATAGCTAGCCCTACTTTACCAGCGGGAATTCGATATACTGGTCGCTTTAATGGAGATCCATTGGGCGAAATGACTGTAGCCGAAACTACCATAATAGATGGTGTTGGAGTACAATCAAATACAAATCGATTTGGAGATTATTCACACTTAACAATGGATCCAGATAACTTTACATTCTGGCATACTGCGGAATATTTTGCATCTAATAACTTTTGGACTACGCGTGTAGCTTCTTTTAGCCTATCTGGAGGTTTTGCTAATGATGTAGGGGTGAATAATATTACAGCACCAGAAAGCGGGATATTGACTAATGCCGAAACTGTAGAAGTTGTTATTCGTAACTTTGGTGCAGATGCACAATCTAATATTCCTTTAGAATTACGTGTTAATGGAACCCTTGAAGCTTCCGAAACTTTTACAGGTACGATAAACCCAAATGAAACAGGAACGTATAGTTTTAGTCAAACCGTAGATCTTTCAAACGAAGGGGATACATACACGATTGAGGCCAAAACCGTTTTAAGCGGCGATGAATTTACAGACAACGACGGTTTTACTAAAGATGCTACTCATTATTTAGGAGATGATGTAGGAATAACAGCCGTTCCTGCACCAGAATCCGGAGAAGGGTTGGGTATAGAAACCGTGACTGTAACCATTACAAATTTTGGCGATAATCCACAATCTAATTTCGATGTGCAATATTCCCTAGATGGCGATACGCCAGTTGTCGAAACCTTCACAGGTACTATAGACTCTCAAGAAGAAGTTGATTTTAGTTTTTCTGAAACAGCAGACCTTTCCATATTAGGTACTTATGAAATTGACGCACAGACAAATCTAAGTTCAGATCAAAATACCGATAACGATGCTTTTCAGGTAACTGTTGAAAACCTGCAATGTCTTCCAACAGCAGATTGTAGTGATGGAGATGGTATTGAATATTTTGTAATTGGTACAATTGACAACACCACCTCGTGCTCCCCAAATGGATATGGAGACTACACAGATTTAAACACAGAACTTGATATTGATTCAACTGTAGAAGTTACAATTGCCTCAGGTTTTATTAGTCAAATCTTTTCTTTGTGGATTGATTATAATGATAACTCTGTTTTTGATAGTGACGAACTGCTTATTGAAGATGTAGCTATACCTAACGCAGGAGAAGAAGTAACAGTATCTATAGCTATTCCCGATGATCAAGCTTTATTAGGAACACACTTATTACGTGTTCGAGCTGGATACTCAGAAACTGAGGACACTACGGCAGATCCTTGTATTGATTTTACTTGGGGTGAAACCGAAGATTATACAGTGACCATTACTGATCCTAATTTGGCTGTGGGACAACAGGAATTTAACAATACCGATGTATTAATATATCGTGTATCTAATAAAATCTATGAGGTTTCATTCAATACCACAACCGATTTTGGTACAATTAATTATGAGGTGTTCAATACCTTGGGTCAAAAAATAACTGCTGGTAATATGGATAATAGCAATGATGGCTACAAAACTACTGTAAATCTTGCAAGCGTAGCTTCTGGTATGTACTTGGTTAAACTGTACAATAATGAATTTAGTACTGTTAAACGTTTGATTGTTCAGTAAAATAATCCTTTTATAAACTACAAAAGCGTCCCTAAATCCAGGGACGCTTTTTAATTTTCAATTAACTGTATGTAACAGTTACTCTACAATAATTTTTTTAGTGATTCTTTTTTCTGAAGAAGTAACTTGCAATAAATACATACCGCTTTTAAAAGCTGAAACATTAATGAAATTTTCTTGCGTAGCTGTTTGCTCAAGCACTTTTCTACCCGTTAAATCAAAAAGCACATAGCTTTTTGCTTGAAAAGCTGTTGTTGATTGAACCCAAATTTTTTCTGAAGCAGGGTTAGGATATAGGTTTAGAGCATTAGCTGAAAAATCTTGAAAAGACAATAGTCCCCATCGGTCTTCTGCTTGTGGGCCACCCCAGATAATTGTTGCCAATACAGGATTGTCTATAAAAGGGTTTCTATTGCCATATTCATCTTCTAAATATGGGTTTCGTTGATCTTCCAACTCACTTACAGGGTCATCAACGTTCCACTGTAAAAATAGTTCAAGCATATCAGTTGATCCTTGAGTGGCTCCATTTCCAACTAAAGAGGGTAAACAACGGTCGCCATATCGTGTGTACATATACATCATAATACGGGCTACATCTCCTTTCCATTCATCGCCAGGGTACCAAGAACTGCTTACCGAACCAGCATTTCCACTTCCGGTGATAAATTTCTTATTGCCACGATTTCCATTGGCTTGCACATCAGATGGGCGCAGGTTTTGCGGATCAGCGCCGATACCGACAGTATTATTGCCATTATTGGGCATAGGTGGATTGGCCAAAGACCGCGGAAAAGTGTGCTCTCTATTATATTCACAATTTCCTCCTCCAAAATCGTCTTTATCTCGGCTCCTGTCCGTAGTGCAATTGCCATCACTGTCATCATATCCGTAAATAAGCAACACATTGGAGTTGGTTAAAGGATCTTCGTCCGTAATTTTTACTACGTCCCTTATATCACCATAAGTAAAGGTGGTGTTATTAATGTCAATTTTGTTTTGAAGCTCAAAATACAAATCCTGACCCGTTAGGGTGAGATCCACATCGTTATAATACGATTGTTGAGCAAACGTAATTTGAACAATAAATAGAATTGGGATAAGTAAAAATTTGTTCATCCTGTAATTTATTTATGTTGAAGTAAAGCAATGTAAAATCCATCAAACCCAGATTTGCTGGCATATATTTTTTCTTCTTGTACTAATGAAAAGTTAGTTCCAGCTTCACTACTTAAAAAAGTGGAAACTTGTTCGCTGTTTTCAGAAGGTAAAATAGAACACGTAGCATAAACTAATTGTCCTCCTTGTTTTACCATCGTTGAATACGATGTTAACAATTCTTGTTGTGTATTTTTTATTTTTTCTAGAAACTCAGGTTGTAATTTCCATTTAGCATCTGGATTACGTTTTAAAACACCTAAACCAGAACAAGGAGCATCTATTAAAACCTTATCAGCAGACCCTTTTAATTTTTTAATCACCTTTGTAGTGTCGATTACCCGCGTTTCAATGTTATGGGCTCCATTTCTGCGTGCGCGACGCTTCAGTTCTTTCAGTTTATTGCCATAAATATCAAGCGCAATCACCTGTCCTTTGTTATCCATCAACGAAGCAATATGAAGACTTTTTCCACCAGCGCCGGCACAAGCATCGATTACACGCATTCCAGGTTCTGGTTTTAAAACTTCTGCAACTTTTTGAGACGAGGCGTCTTGGACTTCAAACCAGCCATTTTTAAATGCATCGGTAATAAACACGTTAGCACGTTCTTTCAATTTTAATGCATACGGATAGCCATTAATGGTTTCGGTTTCTATTTCAGCATCGAATAGCTCGTTTTGGACCTGTTTTACAGTAGCTTTCAATGGGTTTACCCGTAACACTACATCGGCCAATTGATTTAAAGCACTAATTTCAGCAGTCCATTTCTTACCTAATTCAGCTTCACCTAATTTGTCCATCCAATCTGGAATGGATTCTCGGTATTTTCTAATTTTTGATAATTCATCAAACTTACCTTTAATGCGGCGGGTAGGTGTATTTTCAAACTGTGGCCATTCCGGTATTTTAATTCCGTTAAGCGTTGCCCAAACAGTAAAAAGACGGAATAGGTTTGCACGGTCAAAAGGTTCTTTAACTTCTGCTATTTCAGCATATAAACGTTTCCAACGTACAATATCGTAGGTGGTTTCTGCAATAAAACTTCGATCGCGAGACCCCCAACGTTTATCACGTTTTAGAGTCTCTCTTAAAACTTTGTCAGCTTGCTTATTTTCATTGAAAATTAAGTGCAAGGAATCGATTGTTGCAAATACTAAATTTCGGTGTAACCTCATGGCTTTAATTTGGATTGCAAAGGTATTATAATCCCGTTGTTTTCTTTATTTTTGGCGAAAAATTTTATATATGCGCTTTTCCCCTTTTCTATTTATATTTATAGGCTTAGCCTCCTGTACATCAAATCATTCAAAAAATTTTACATCTGTTGCCATAGAACCTGTGTTTGTGGACAGTTTGAGTATTAGAGCTATTGAACCTTTGGATGAAAATAGGATATGGTTTGCTGCAGATAAAGGGATTGTCGGGCTCATTGATAATAAGCAACCTAAGCTAGCAACCATTAAATATGAAGATTCTCTATTGCATTTCCGTTCCATTGCGGCTACCGATTCTGCTGCTTTTGTATTGAGTATAGCAAATCCGGCCGTATTGTATAGAATTGGTTTTAATGGAACCGAAGCAACTAATATTCAAGAAGTATATACCGAAAATGCAGAAACCGTTTTTTATGACTCTATGAAATTCTGGAATAATAAAGAAGGAATTGCAATGGGTGACCCAATTGATGGCTGTCTGTCTATACTTATTACTCAAGATGGTGGAAACACGTGGCAAAAACTCCCTTGCGACAATCTTCCAAAGGTTGAAACAGGAGAAGCTGCTTTTGCGGCCAGTAACAGTAATATAGCGCTTTATAAAAATAATGTTTGGATTGCAACAGGAGGGAAGCAAGCACGTATATTTCGTTCAAAAAATAAAGGAAAGGATTGGGAAGTTTTTGATACGCCTATTGTACAAGGAAAAGCCATGACCGGAATTTATAGTGTTGATTTTTTTGATGCTAAAACAGGGGTGATATTTGGGGGCGACTGGGACAAGAAGGACTTCAATGAAGGCAATAAAGCAATTACAACTGATGGTGGAAAAACGTGGAGCTTATTAAGTAATGGTGAAGGACCCGGCTATCGATCGTCGGTTAAATTTGTGCCTGACACAAATGGGAATGATTTTGTTGCTGTAGGTTCGCCTGGGTTATCATACAGCAATGACCAAGGAGAAACGTGGCAGGAGCTATCAAAAGAAGGGTTTTATGCGATTGAATTTGTAAACGATTCCATTGCTTTTGCTAGTGGTAAAAATAAAATATCCAAGCTCATTTTTAAATAAATAGTAAAAGGGAACATATTTTACAATACATTCCCTTTTAGCTAAACAAAAACCAACCAATTATTATTTTTTTCTATTTTTTCGTTGTCTATAGCGTTTTAAGAGTTCTTTTTTAAAGTCATCTTCCGTTTTTTTCAGTATAATTATTTTACCGGGAGAAATTATTTTTTTAAGCTCAGCTATCAATTCTTTTCGGTATTGTAGCTCTTTTTGCTCTAATTGTAGTTCTTTATCAATTAATGTATTTGCTTCTGCGTCATTCATAGACTCTACACCGTTTTTTAATTTTGCATAGATTTCTCTTTTCTTTGTTTTATGCAAATCGTGCATTTTTTCTTCATATATATTATAAACGGGCCAAAATTTTTCTGCTTCATCAGAAGAAAATTGTAACGCTTCAGTTATATGAGCGGTTTTTAAGGCATTTATCTTTTTATGCCACTCTTCTCTATCCTTTTTTTGAGCAAAGGTAACTGAGGTGATTAAAACAAACAGAATGAGTATATTTTTCATATTATTCATCTAATAAAATGGATTCATCAATAGTTTCTAAAAGGTAACTTTCCATATCTTCTTCGGAAATAGTTTCAGTTTCATAGTATAATGAACTGTTATCGTTTTCTGAAAGCATGCTAGAAACATCATACACATCAAAATCGAGCTCCCCTTCGTTTATATAATTTTCAATAGCTAAGTAATCGACCGAGTTTATATCTAAAGCGACTGTTTTGTTCTGATTAAACAATACTACCACTAACACAATAGAGGCGGCAATTGCAACTGCGTATTTTAAATTCTTGTTTGCGAACAGCGAACGTACTTTTGTCTTTTTTCCAGAAATGTCAGGGTGCTGCATTATGGTTTCCTCTAACGAATCAAAATAACCTTTTGGAGCAGCAAAACCCGTTTCCTTAGGTACTTTATCTGAAGCTATTGTTTTGAAGAGGTTTTCTTCAAAAGCTTCAAAATATCCCTTCGGAACTTTAAAACCGGATGTATGTTTTTGCTTGTCCATTTATCTTTTGACTATAGAAACACGAAAAGGTTTCATTTTGTAATAGTTTTTGTTTTAAATAGTTGTAAAACCACTCTCATGTGTTTTTAAATATTCAGTTATTTTTTTTACCGCAATGTGATAACTACTTTTTAACCCGCCTACTGAAGTTTCTAAAATTTCTGAAAGCTCATCGTAGGTGTGTTCATCAAAATATTTCATATTGAACACCAATTGCTGTTTGGGCGGTAACGTGGCTATTGCCTTTTGTAGTTGTATTTGAATGGTCTTTCCTTCAAAATAAACATCACTTGTTAAGTTTTCAATAGCACGCTCTTTTACTTCTTCTGAAGTAATTTGCTTCCGTTTAGCCCTTTTATTTATAAATGTAATGGACTCGTTGGTAGCAATACGATACATCCATGTGTATATTTTGCTATCACCCTTAAATGAATGAATATTTTTATAAATTTTGATGAATGTGTTTTGCAATACATCATCGGTATCATCATGATTCAATACTATTTTACGAATATGCCAATACAGCTGTTCTTTATATTGAGACACGAGTTCCCTAAAAGCAGCTTCTTTTTGCTTATCGTTTTGTAAAGCAGTGACTAAATCGTTTTCTGTTACCAAAAAAATAGTTATTTATTAATTTTGACACTTTTAAGTGTAAAAGGTTTAATTGTAAGGCTACCTTTTTCAAATTACTATTATTAATTATAAAAATCGATTAAAAACAAATATTAACGATAAAAAGCGTAAATAGTTTTTTTGTAGGAAAATAATTACTAATTTTGAGGAACACTACTTATGTGTGTGTTTTTGTTATAAGCCTCAAGTATAGCAAAAATGAGTTAAAAACGGGTCTAAGCGGGGGCTGGCCCGTTTTTTTATTTTTTTGAAACGTCGAAGTTCGTACTATTTTTATTGTAGGAAAATAAATAATTATCAAAACGAAATAATCGATAAAGTGTAAATAATCAAGATTAAATACATATTTTCTTGGTGGAATTAAAAAAAGAATATATATTTGAATCAAATAACTTACTTATGTAATCACCATGTGCCCCAAATATGGTGATTAAAACTAAAAAAGAGCGGTTCCCCAACCGCTCTTTTTTGTGTTTCTATATGTGTTTAGCTTAATTAGGCTAAAGATTGCATTTCAACTAAACTGTGGTAGACACCTTTTTTTGCTAATAGTTCAGTATGCTTTCCTTGTTCTACAATCTTTCCTTTGGAGAGAACAACAATTTTATCGGCATTTTGAATGGTTGATAACCGATGCGCTATAACAACAGACGTACGGTTTTTCATCATTTTCTCTAATGCGTCCTGTACCAGACGTTCACTCTCGGTATCTAAAGCCGAAGTAGCTTCATCCAGAATCATTATAGGTGGGTTTTTAAGTACGGCTCTTGCGATGCTCAACCGTTGTTTTTGGCCACCACTTAATTTATTACCGCTATCACCAATATTGGTGTCAATTCCTTTAGGTAAATCTTTAACAAACTCCCAGGCGTTGGCTATTTTTAAGGCGTCTTCAATTTCTTCGGTAGTAGCGTGTTCCTTGGCGACCAATAAGTTTTCCTTAATAGTATCATTAAACAAGATAGAGTCTTGAGTTACTAGTCCTAATAAGCTGCGCAACGATTTCTGTGAGATGGTTTTAATGTCATACCCATCTACGGTTATAGATCCTTCGTTTACATCGTAAAAACGCGTAAGTAAATTAGCGATGGTGCTTTTTCCACTTCCACTTTGTCCTACTAGCGCTACAGTATGGCCCTTAGGAACGGTTAACGAAAAATCATGGAGTACATAGTCATCTTCATATTTAAATGAAATGTTATCTATTTCAATTTTATTGTTAAAACCTTCTTTCTCCATAGCATTGGGAATATCTTGAATGGTAGATTCCGTTTCTAAAATTTCCAGAACACGTTCGGCAGCGGCATTTCCCTTTTTAACCCCATAACTTGCTTTGCTAATTGCCTTTGCAGGAGTAAGAATGTTATATGCAAGACCCATAAAAACAATAAATTGTTCGGGTTCTAGGGTTCCTTCTACTAACACCATAGAACCTCCGTACCACAATAAAATGGCAATGACCACAATCCCCAAAAATTCGCTGGTAGGCGAAGCAAGATTCTGTCTATTGATTAAAGAGTTTGAAAACTTATAAAACCGTGAGGTAGAATCGTTAAACTTTCGGTTAAAAATACGTTCGGCGTTAAAACCTTTGATAATTTTAAGTCCGCCAAGGGTTTCTTCCAAAATACTCAAAAACATTCCTTGTTCCTTTTGCACGTTGTCCGATTTTCGTTTCAGGCTTTTACCAATACGTGAAATAATCAACCCGGAAACCGGTATAAAGATAAAAACAAACAACGTTAACTGTGGACTTATAACCAACATCGCGATAATGGTAAAAAGGATCATTAAGGGTTCGCGTACAATTAACTCTAAAATAGATAGAAATGAATGCTGTATTTCCAATACATCACTCGTTATACGGGCAATGGTGTCTCCTTTTCGTTTTTCTGAATAAAAAGAAACTGGTAGGTCTATTGTTTTTTTGTATAATGCATTCCGAAGGTCTTTTAGCACACCGTTACGCAAATAAGTAATAAAATACATCGCCAAATAACCGAATAGGTTTTTTAATAAAAAAGTACCGATTACTAGCGAAATCATAATCATGAGAGCGTTTAACTCTCCTGTAGCTTCAATTTTTTGGTTGATGTAATAATTAGAGTAACTTTCTAAATAGCCTCCAATTTCAGTAATCCCTGTATATTCCGGTATTTTAGAAACTTTTTCTGAATTTCCGAACAATACTTTCAGCATCGGCATAAGCGAAACAAATGCCAAGGTGCCAAACAACGCATAAAAAACGTTTGAAATTATATTCATCCATGCATACCCTTTATAAGGTCGTGCAAAACGGAGTATTTTTTTAAAGTATTTCACTACTAGCTTATGTTTAAGTGTGTACTAATGGTATCAATTTTATGTTGTAATTGTGTAACAGCATCATCTCCTGTGGACTTTGTGCTCACACTCATGTAGAACTTAATCTTGGGCTCTGTCCCACTGGGACGCATCGCAATTTTACTACCGTCTTCGGTGTAATAAATTAACACATTCGATTTCGGAATGTCTAATTTGGCTTTCCTTTTAGAAGGAAATGTTACAGCTTCTTGTTTCTGAAGATCTTCAAAGCGAATTACGTTGCTTCCGGCTATTTCAGTAAACGGTTTTTCACGAAGGGTTTTCATCATTTCTGAAATTTCTTCAGCTCCTTTTTTCCCTTTTTTAACCAAGGAAACCAAATGCTCGTGATAGGTGCCGTATTCTTTATAAATAGATTGAAGGTATTCAAACATACTACTGCTGGCTTCTTTTTTCTGGGCTGCAATTTCACAGGCGAGTAGAGTAGCGGTCACCGCATCTTTATCGCGTACAAAATCACCAACCATAAAACCGAAGCTCTCTTCACCACCGCCAATAAATTCAAGTTCCGGGAAGTCTTTTACCATTTTTGCAATCCACTTAAAGCCGGTAAGGCCTTCTTTGTAGATTACTTGATAGTTCTCAGCTAATTTCTGCATCATTGGAGTAGAAACCACCGTAGAGGCTATAAACTGTGTGCCATTTAATTTCCCTGCTTGTTTGTATTGTTCCAACAAAAAGTGAGTTTTTAGTACCATGGCTTGATTGCCGTTCAGTAAAGTCATTTTTCCTTTGTTGTTCCGCACGGCAATACCCAAACGGTCACAATCGGGGTCGGTTCCTATTACAATGTCTGCTCCTTGTTTTTCTGCTAATTCCAAAGCTATTTTTAATGCGGCTGGTTCTTCTGGATTAGGTGATTGTACGGTTGGGAAATCGCCATCAGGTTTGGCTTGTTCTTCTACAACAGTTACATTTTTATATCCAGCTTCTTCCAAAACCCTTGGAATCATAGTAATGGAAGTTCCGTGAAGTGATGTGAAAACAATTTTTAAATTGTCTTTAGCTTTTTCTGAAGTATTAAAACTACCATTTTTAATGGACGCAGCAGCAAAAGTATCATCTACTTCAGCATCTATTAGTTTGATGTTTTCTGAAATGGCTTCAAAATTAATATCTGAATATTCCAACGAATTTATTTTAGCGATAATTTCGCCATCCTGTGGTGGCACCAATTGCCCACCATCTTCCCAATATACTTTATAGCCATTATATTCTGGTGGGTTATGAGAAGCGGTTAATACAATCCCACATTGGCAATTGAGATGCTTTACTGCAAAAGAAAGCTCCGGCGTAGGCCGTAAATCTGAAAAAAGAAATACTTTAATGCCATTAGCCGAAAACACATTCGCAACCACTTGCGCCAACTCTTTACTATTATGACGACAATCGTACGCAATCGCAACTTTTATCGTCTGGTCTGGGAACTGTTCTTTTAAATAATTGGAAAGTCCTTGGGTATTTTTCCCTAGGGTGTATTTATTAATTCGGTTATCACCCGCCCCCATAATGCCGCGCATGCCACCAGTACCAAAAGCCAAGTTTTTATAAAAACTATCTTCCAGCCCTTCTGGGTCGTGGGCAATCATTTCTTTAATGGATTTTTGTGTTTTAGCATCAAAAAAAGGAGTAAGCCATTTGTTGACGCGCTCTAATATAGTAGGGTCTACGTAAATCATTCGGTACAATTAAAAGTGCAAAAATAAGGAAACCAATTCGTTATTCTTTAACGTTTCGGTGTTCTTTAATAGTGTAGTTTTTTGAATTCTTCTTGCTGCGCAAAATTAATTCACCTAAAAATCCTGCTAGGAAAAGTTGGGTTCCCAAAACCATAGCGGTTAAAGCAATAAAAAACTCCGGACGTTGAGCCAAAAGGCGTGCTTGTTTATGAATAAATAATTTGTCTATTCCTAAGTATAAGGCAAAGCAAAAGCCTACAAACAACATAAAGGCTCCCCAAGCTCCAAAAAGGTGCATAGGTCGTTTACCAAAACGTGATAAAAAGGAAATGGTAATTAAATCAAGAAAACCACGAACAAAGCGTTCGGCTCCAAACTTGGTCGTGCCATATTTTCGAGCTTGGTGCTTCACTACTTTTTCACTTATCTTGTTAAAACCAGAGTTTTTGGCCAATACTGGGATATACCTATGCATTTCGCCAGTAACTTCAATGGTTTTAATTACGTCATTTTTGTAAGCTTTTAAACCGCAGTTAAAATCGTGTAATTTGACACCCGAAGTTTTTCGAGCTGCAAAATTAAACAGCTTAGAAGGCATGTTTTTAAAAACAACCGAGTCATATCGCTTCTTTTTCCAACCAGAAACCAAGTCTAAACCATCCTCAGTAATCATTTTATAAAGTTCTGGTATTTCTTCTGGGTTATCTTGTAAATCGGCATCCATTGTGATTACTACATCGCCAATAGCAAGAGCAAAACCAGCATGCAAGGCTTGCGATTTTCCGAAGTTTTTTAAAAACCGAATGGCTTTTACTTCTTTGTGTTCGCGTGCCAATTCGTCAATTTTCTTCCAAGAACTGTCTGTACTACCATCGTCTATAAATATGAGTTCGTATAAAAAACCATTGGATTGCATAACCTTTGCAATCCAATGATAGAGTTCTTTTATGGATTCCTCTTCGTTAAGAAGTGGAATGACGATAGATAAGTTCATGTATTGTTTTTATTCGTAGGTTGGGCGGTTTTGTTTCATTATTAAACCTGAAATTAATGAAATGATAAATCCGAAGAAAAGTGAAGCAATCATTCCCATTGCGAACATAATCCACGGACTCATAAACTTTTCTGTCATTCCCATGGCCATGTCCATTTGTTCTTGAGTCATATTAGGATTTTGCTCAATCATTTTTTCTTGGGTAGCATCGAGCATTTGAGGAATAAAATCAGGTTCGATAACAGTTATAAATAAATAGGTGAAAATAGAGCCTATAACTCCTGCAATAAGTGAAATTAAAAGACCTGTTTTAAGAGCATCACCAAGAGACATAAATCCGCCACTTCCACTCTTAAAAGCTTTTAAACCATATACAATGCATACTGTCATAAATATAAAGTTCAATACAGATTGCCACCAAGGCTGTTCTAAATGCATCCCCAGTACATAAACAATAACAGAGACACCTATAGTTAATAGGGCAAGAATAAGACCATAATTAAGGCCAATTTTTTTAACTGATGCGGTTTGATTTTCCATTTTCAAGAAGTTTGAGCCTCCAATTATTGGTAGGCAGGTTTGATTAGTTAGTTAACAAAAGTAGTAAATTGTTACGGTTTATTTTTCTGAAATATACAATCTATGTAATTTTGGATGAAAGATTGATTTTCTTTTCAAAAAAAATCTAATTAGTATTGTCTGTTTATTAAAAATAATTAAATTTGCATTCTCAAAATTGAGACCCTATTAAAAAGATAACAAGATGAAAAAAGGTATCCATCCTGAAAATTATAGAGTAGTTGCTTTTAAAGATATGTCAAACGACGATGTTTTTTTAACTAAATCTACTGCAGAGACAAAAGAGACGATAGAGGTTGACGGTGCAGAATACCCATTGGTAAAACTGGAAATATCTAGAACTTCTCATCCTTACTACACAGGTAAAGCTAAATTACTTGATACTGCTGGACGTATTGATAAGTTTAAAAACAAATACGCAAAATTCAAAAAATCACCTAAAAAAGAGGAAGCTAAAGATAGCGAGTAATCTTTTTTTGATACGATATATAAGATATAAGGAGCCTTCGATTTTTCGAGGGCTTTTTTTTATTTGTTTACTTTTAAATCGGTAGTTTCAATACAATTTTTCAAGTTTGCTACTGCAAAATTGAAAAATCACTCAACCACCTTACTTTTGATTTGTATATTTACTTTGCAATAAAAACATTGTCAATAACCGACAACTCAAAATCCACAACCGAACATGAACTACATCCTTTTTGACGGCACGGTACGCAATCAATTACTTCCATTTACTTTTACCCGTCCGGTGGCAGACATACGCATCGGCATATTGACCATTCGTGAAAAATGGGAAAAACTCTTGGGCTTTACTACAACTACGGTAACGGAAGATTATCTATCAGAAAAGTATCCTATGGTTGAAATGGAGCAGAATATTTTCATCAATGCTTCTTTCATTCCTTCAGAAAATTTAGTGAAAACGGTGAAAGGTCTTTCTGAAAATCAGGCAATTTTTTATAATGATGAACCAGTTGCATTTTTTACTTTAGAAGGACAAGAAGTAGACTTTGAATCGTATGATATTGTTCAGTATAGTGCCGATGATATATTTCGGATAGAGCATACGTGGGATATCTTTTCGAAAAACCATGAAGCTATAAAACACGATTTCAAACTTATTACCAAAGACAGAGAGTCGCAGCCCATCCCGGAAATGACAGTTACTTTTAATAAAGAGCAAATTTTTATTGAAGAAGGGGCCAAACTTCCTTTATGTTCTTTAAATGCTACCGAAGGTCCTATTTATATTGGTAAAGATGCTGAAATTATGGAAGGTTCTATGATTCGTGGACCTTTTGCACTTTGCGATCATGCTACAGTGAAAATGAATGCTAAAATTTACACAGGTTGTACCATTGGTCCACATAGTAAAGTAGGCGGGGAGCTTAATAATTCCGTTATTATGGGGTATTCTAATAAAGGTCACGATGGCTTTTTAGGAAATGCCGTAATCGGAGAGTGGTGTAATCTAGGTGCTGATACAAACAACAGCAATTTAAAAAATAATTATGCTGAAGTCCGTTTATGGGATTACGAAACTGAAGGTTTTGCTAAAACGGGTCTACAGTTTTGTGGTTTAATGATGGGAGACCACAGCAAATGTGGTATTAATACTATGTTTAATACAGGAACAGTGGTTGGGGTGAGTGCTAATATCTTCGGAAGCGGATTTCCACGTAATTTTGTTCCAAGTTTTAGTTGGGGTGGAAGCGGCGGCATGACTACCTACAAAACCAATAAAGCGTTTGAAGTGGCCAAAGTGGTGATGGCAAGAAGAAAGGTTGAGTTTCTTGAAGCAGATGCCAAAATTTTAGAGCATGTTTTTGAAGAAACTGCTAAGTGGCGACGTAGCTAAAATTTAATAGGTTTTGCAGGAGCCATTTCATAGAAGAATAAAAAGTAAATTATTACTACAAGAATAAGTAGCATAACAGCGCTAAAAACCAATAATAATCTGCGTCTGTTTTTTGCGTTATCTTCTTTTAGTTGTTTTTGAAAGGCAGCAAATTGTTCCGGACTCATTTTTTTATGGTCTACAAATTTTCCGTAAGTACTATAAGAAGCTTTGTTTTTATCAAAATACCTTTTACGCTTTGCAAGTTGCTTTGCATTGTTTTTAAGCGTTTGCATCATTGTTAGAGCCGAACCCCCAAAACCCATAATAAAAATTATTTTAATTTCTTAACTCGCTTCAAAACTAAAAAATTCTGTGGGTTGATGCCTAAACCGGATACCTTTTTACTTACAAACCGTATGGCTACATCATAAAATAAAGGGACTACAGGTGCTTCTGTAACCACGATGGAGTCCATTTTTATGTAAAGTTGTTTTCTTTTTTCAATATCTGAGATGGTCAATGATTTTTCATACAAACTATCAAAAACAATGCTTTTAAAGTGTGTATAATTGGGGCCGTTGGGAGTGAAATTTTCACTATAAAATAATGAAAGATAGTTTTCAGCATCGGGGTAATCTGCAATCCAGCTAGCTCTAAAAACATCTAGCTCACCGCTACTTTTCATTTGGCGTAAGGTAGATGGCGGCATCACATCGATCTCCACTGCTATTCCTATTTTTTCAAGTTCCCGTTGTATATACTCGCAAATATCTAAATATTGACTATTGGTGCCAATAGTTATTTCGGGCTGGGTGTCTCCAGTATTAATCTTGTATTGTTCTATAAGCTCTCGCGCTTTTTCAGGATTGTAATCATATCCTTTTATGGATGCAAAACCCGGTAATCCTTTAGGGATAAATCCATGTGTAGCAGGCGTGCCCATTCCGTTTCGTAGATACGTCACCATTTTTTGACGATCAAAACCATAATTTACTGCTTGGCGCAATATTTTTGAGTTAATTTCAGGAGTTTCAGTTTCCATAAAAAAACCTAAATATTCTGTGTTCAGGTAAGGAGTTGTAATTAGGTTTACATGTTCCTCATATTTTTTCTGAAGCTTCCCTTGGGTAGTAATTATTTCGTCTTTATACGAATTATCCAATCCTGAAATAAAGTCCAGCTTTCCCTGAGCAAACTCTAAAAATTCACTTTGTTTATCGGGCAAGAAAGTAATGGCGACCGCTTCCAAATAGGGAAGTTGATCTCCTTTTGCATCGGTTTCAAAATAAAATGGATTTTTCCGAAGCACCAATTTTACATTTTCTTCCCATATTTTAAATTGAAATGGTCCAGTACCCACGGGGTGACTTCTAAATTCACTTCCATATAAATTAACGGCTTCTTCTGGAACTACCGAGCAGTACCGCATCGATAGCAACCCTAAAAAAGCGGGAAAGGGTTGTTTTAATTGAATGACTAACGTGGTGTCATTTTTAGCTTTATAGCTTTCAACCGTGCTCATTACCCAACTTCCGGGAGAAGCAACATCTTCATCAGTTAAACGGTCAAAACTAAATACAAAATCGTCTGCGGTAACCGTTCTCGTCGAGTCGCTACCAAAACATTTGTTTTTATGAAAATAAACATCGTCTCGTAAATGAAATGTATAGGTATTTGTACTGTCGTTTACTTCCCAATGTTTCGCAATGTCAGGTTTAATGTTTAGCGAATCGTCCAATTGAATCAAACCGTTGAATAGTTGATTTGTAGGCCAAATATTTTGGGGATTTCTAGCAAAAGCAGGGTCTAGTGAACTAATGTTGCTGTGCTCGTTATATCTAAAAACTAAATGATCTTTTTCATTATTCGTGTCACTTGAACATGAAGAAAACAATACTATCATGCAAATTATTGATAGTCTGTGTATTACTGAATTTGATAGTTGTTGCATAGATTTTCACGAAACGATAATAGTTTGTATTTTTGCGCCCACGTTTGCCAAAAATACAAGAATGAACGCTACAAAAAAAGTCGCATTTTATACATTAGGTTGTAAGCTTAATTTTAGTGAAACCTCTACCATAGCTAGAAACTTTAAAGACGAAGGGTTTAGCCGGGTAGATTTTTCTGAAAAAGCTGATATCTATGTCATTAACACGTGTAGTGTGACCGAAAATGCAGATAAGCGTTTTAAAACCATTGTAAAAAAGGCACAAAAAGTAAACCCTGATGCTTTTGTGGCCGCCGTAGGTTGTTATGCGCAACTGAAACCTGAAGAATTAGCCGATGTTCACGGAGTTGATTTAGTGTTAGGAGCTACCGAAAAATTTAAAATTACCGATTATTTAAATGACCTTTCTAAAAATGACTTTGGAGAAGTGCATTCTTGTGAAATAGACGAAGCAGATTTCTATGTTGGTTCGTATTCTATTGGTGATCGTACCCGTGCTTTTTTAAAAGTACAAGATGGTTGCGATTATAAATGTACGTATTGTACCATTCCGTTAGCAAGAGGAATTTCTAGAAGTGATACCTTGGGTAATGTACTTAAAAATGCTGCTGAAATTTCAGAAAAAGGAATTAAGGAAATCGTTTTAACCGGTGTAAACATTGGCGACTACGGAAAAGGGGAGTTTGGTAATAAAAAGCACGAACATACTTTTTTTGAATTATGCGAAGCCTTGGATGAAGTCTCTGGAATTGAACGCTTGCGTATTTCTTCCATAGAACCTAATCTCTTGAAAAATGAAACGATAGATTTTGTTGCTGATTCAAACACTTTTGTACCCCATTTTCACATACCATTGCAAAGTGGAAGCAATGATTTATTGAAGCTAATGCGCCGCCGTTATATGAGTGAACTCTATGTAGATAGGGTAAAACGCATTAAAAAAGTGATGCCACATTCGTGTATAGGAGTAGATGTAATTGTAGGTTTTCCTGGTGAAACAGAAGAACGTTTTCTAGAAACTTATCAATTTTTAAATGAATTGGATATTTCCTATTTACACGTTTTTACCTATTCAGAACGAGACAATACCCCAGCCGCTGAAATGGACGGTGTTGTGCCTACGAAAATACGTAAAAAGCGAAGTAAAATGCTACGTGGTCTTTCAGCTAAAAAAAGGAGAGCTTTTTATGAAAGTCAATTAGATAGCACACGAACGGTTCTATTTGAAGGCGAAAATAAAAAAGGCTACATACACGGGTTCACTGAAAATTATGTGAAAGTAAAAACTCCTTGGAATCCAGAGTTAGTTAATACGTTGCATACCATTCAACTTACCGAAATTGGCGAAGATGGGTTAGTGCGTTTTGAGTTTGTAAATGAAAAAGCGATTGCAAGCTAGATACTAATACCTACAGGTAATAAATCTCTATACTTTCTTCTGTTTTTACGCATAAAACCCGCTATTTCAGGGCTAGTAGGAACCAAGCTGATACCGCGGTCCTTTACTTCATCAAAAACAGCTTTAATAAAAATATCACGAAAACCTTGGTCTTCTAAGTCTTCGGGCATATCATATTTAGTTAGGAAAATTTTACGGTCTTGAAGTGCATATTCTATTCGGGCCATATTATCTCCAATTTCCAATTCGAATTGTCTTAAAAATTCGTTGTCGGTAATCTCTACATCTTCAATCATGGGAGTTATTTTTTTAAATTTAGTTCATTGGTGTTTCAATAAGTAACACGCGACTGTTTCCATTCGCAGTTATACTAATCGTGTCTGTATCCCATATTCCTATGGCATCACGTTTGTTAAGTGTTTCATTATCAACAAGAATGGTGCCGTCTATTACAAAAACGTACACACAGTGGGATTTGTTATATAATGAGTAGGAAGTTTCAGTTTTTTCTGAAAATGTACCAATACTAAAAAAGGCTTGTTGGTGTATCCATAGCTCGTTTTCTTGAGCTTCAGACTTAGGTTTAACAATGGTGCTAAATGAATTATCCTTCAGTAAAGGAGCGATTTTTTTCTGATCATAACGTGGGGAAACGTCTTCTTTATCGGGTATAACCCAAATTTGAAACAAGGTAACAGGTTCAGTAGTGCTGGCATTAACTTCGCTATGCTCAACTCCAGTCCCTGCACTCATTACTTGAATATCGCCAGATTTGACAATACCGCTATTTCCCATCGAATCTTGATGCTTTAAAGCACCCGATTGCGGAATGGTTACAATTTCCATATTCTTATGGGGATGTTTACCAAAACCCATAGCAGACTCAACTTGGTCATCGTTTAAAACACGAAGTTTACCAAATTGAAGACGGTCTGGATTAAAATAGTTACCAAAACTGAAAGAATACTTGGCTTTTAACCAACCAAAATTTGCTGTTCCACGACTTGTAGCAGGATGTAAAATCTTTTTCATACGCTCCAATAGCTATAAGATAATAGTATCTTTGCCTAACAAAGTTACAAAAAAATAGCTTGTTGAAAGGCATATAATTTCGATAATCCTTTATGAATCCTGAAATTACACACGTTTATTTTGTTCCAGGAATGGCGGCTGGGAAAGAAATTTTTAAAAACATTCGTCTTCCAAAAAATCGTTTTAAAATCCATATTCTCGAGTGGCTAATACCTAAAAAAAATGAAGCTATAGAGTTGTATGCCAAACGTATGGCTGAACGAGTAGAAGAAGCTAATTCGGTTTTAGTAGGAGTGTCTTTTGGTGGGGTGGTTGTGCAAGAAATGGCGCAATACCTTACCTTGAAAAATTTAATAATCATTTCGAGTGTAAAGTCTAAAAAAGAATTACCTACTCGTATGAAATTTGCTCGTAAAACGGGTGTTTACAAGCTTATCCCTACTCGTTTAGTACTCAGCGCTGATGATCTCACTAAGTTTTCGTTAGGACCACGATCTAAGAAAAGACTTCAACTATACCAAGATTTTCTTCATGTTCGTGATAAACGTTATTTAGATTGGGCGATAAAAAACATGGTAAAATGGCAGCGGGAAGAACCAATGGAAGGTGTAGTACACATTCATGGCGACAGCGATGTGGTTTTTCCTGTTAAAAATATTAATGACTGCATTAAATTGGAAGGTGGCACCCATATTATGCTATTGGATAAAGGAAAAAAAGTTTCAGAAAAATTAATTGAAATAATTTCGACCTAAAGCCACGTTAATTTCTATAAAAGAGGTATATTATTGAGTATATTTCAAAAAAAATAAGTTATGAGTTTTTTATCTAAAATAGGATTGGGTGCCATTTTGTTTGTGATTAGTGGTTTGTCAATCAATGCAGTACAGGACCATTCTGGTGATGAAACGGAACAAAATCCGCCTGTCAATGAAAAAATGGAAGAAAGTTTAGTGAATGATTATAATGTATATGCACTTCCAATTCCTGAAACGATGGATTTTGCCGGAGAGCCCGTTCCTTTAAATGAACCCGATATTCGGGAACGTTTAGATAGAGAGTTGCTGGTAAATACCTATTGGCAATCTAATGGATTACTAATTATAAAGCGCGCCAATAAATATTTTCCAATTATAGAGCCGATGCTCAAAAAGTATGGTTTGCCAGACGATTTTAAATACTTAGCAGTTGCCGAAAGTGGGCTGATGAATAACAGTTCCCCAGCGGGAGCTGCAGGTTTTTGGCATTTTTTAAGCAGCACAGGGCGTGAATATGGGCTGGAAATCAATGATTATGTAGATGAGCGCTATAACCTAGAGTTAGCTACTAAAGTGGCTGCAGAATACCTTAAAAAGTCTAAAGAACGCTTTGGAAGCTGGACTTTGGCAGCAGCTGCTTATAATGCAGGGAACTATGGTGTGAGTAAGCAGATAGACCGTCAAAAATCGGAGAATGATTATTATGATGTGCTTTTAAATGATGAAACAAGTCGTTATGTTTTTAGAATTTTAGCCTTTAAAACAATACTTTCAAATCCGAAGAAGTACGGATTTAACTACAGAGAACAAGATTTATATCAAACTATACCAACTACTAAAGTAAAAGTGGATACGGCTGTTACTAGTTTTCCAGATTTTGCCAAAAAGTATGGAATCAGTTATAAGGTATTGAAAATTCATAACCCATGGTTACGCGAAACCTACCTTAAAAATGCTTCAGGGAAAGAATACTTTATAGAGATTCCTAAAGAAGGATATTATAATAAATCCACAAAATAAGAATAACAATTTCATTAAAAGACAAAGACCGGTACATGTAAAGTACCGGTCTTTCTAACTTTGGTTAGTTATTCTTGTTACGGATTGTCTTTTGCTACAATATCGCTTTGATTGTTGACATCAAAACTTTTAATGAGTGAAATACCATTGTGGAATGAATCATAGTTCATTTCATATGAAACGTTATACGCTTCATTATATGGGTGTAAAACGCCTCGCCTTACATCAATTATGGTTTTGTTAGAGTCTATAAAAAAAGATGTAGGGAACCCTAAACTGTGTTTCATTGTTTGCACAATATGATCGTGGGTGTTTTCAGTTTCATCTACATACACAACTCTTATTTTATTACTGTAATCACGTGCTTTCTTTTTTACTTTCTTTTTTGAATCCCAAAAAAGTACAACAAAATCTATCTCTTTATAATTTTCATCTACAATTTTATTTAACGCTGGAATTTCACCTACTCCGGGAGTACACCAAGAAGCATAGGTTATTAAAAAAACTGGCTTTTCAAAATCGTAAAAATCTATCTTTTTTCCTGAAGTTTTTCGAATATCGAAGTTGTCAAGGCGGCTTCCGTTGACTACATTATTTATTAGTGAATCGAACAAGAAATCTGCCCGCTCATAATTTTGGTCCAAATAAGCCTGCTTCGATTGAATTTTATATTTTTTAATATTTTTTTCAATCGCTTGAGAGAATAGGTTTTCATACTCAACTTCTTGAGCGAGCCCTGTAAATGAAACCAATAAGAATAGAAGAAGTAGTTTTCTACCCATAAGCGTTTATTAAAGTTAACGCATCAAAGGTATAAAGGTGTTAAGAGAAAACGGTAATTTTTCGATTAAAGCAATTACATAATCGTTAAAAAGCAAATTCTTGTAAGAATCTACGTGTATACACGTATACTATTGTAAGAGTTTAGCGTCTTCCACCGCGACGCCCACCACCAAAATGTTGCTTAGGTTGCCCAGCTTTTTTCATTTGCTGTTTCATCATTTTTAGTTGGTCGTCAAGCATATTGTGTTTATCAAGTGCTTTTGCTTCTTTCATTAAGATTTGAGCTTCCCGTTTACGGTTTTTTGTCATGGCAATTCCGGCAAGGTTTAATTTTGCCATCGCCATATCAGCGCTCATATTCAACCCTAAATCAACAGCTTTTTTAAAGTGCTTTTCAGCCTCATTCATATTAGTTTGTGAAACCATTAAGCCGTTTAAGTAATAATAATACCCTTGTTGCTTTTTAACTAAAGAAGCTTCAGGGTTCTTAATTCGGTCCAGCCATTTTTTAGCTCCGGGAAAATCTTGCTTTCTTAACCGTAGAAAAGCAAGTAATATAATTTCATTTTTAAAGTAGAGAAAGATGAATATTAAAGAAAGGAATATCAACATAATCCCGTTGCCGATATTATTTTCATAAAACTGCCAAACTCCTGCCGCAATAACAAGTACAGCTAATACTAATTTTATATTTTTGTTGAACATGTAAAGTCTATTTTTATAGGGTTGGCAAAGGTACTAAAAACAAATAAATATTTTTTTAATTTTCCATTTGGAAACATAAAAAATGATTGTATATTTGCACCCGCCTACGGAAAGTGAAACATGCTTTATTAGGTAGACCTATTTTAACAGGGTCTTATTAAAAATTTTTTCAGAAGAAGTTATAACATTAGATACAATGAAAAGAACATTTCAGCCATCAAAGAGAAAAAGAAAAAATAAACACGGTTTTAGAGAGCGTATGGCTTCAGTAAACGGTAGAAAAGTGTTGGCTGCCCGCAGAGCGAAAGGCAGAAAGAAACTATCTGTGTCTTCTGAAACACGTCACAAAAAATAATGTTTATATCTTATAAATAATAAAGGTGTTGTTTTTATACAACGCCTTTTTTTATACCCTAATGCTTCGTAATTTTACATACCAGATAAAAAATTCCTTTAAAAATGCCTAAAAACAAAAACTTAAAATCCATCTTGATTATTGGTTCTGGTCCTATAGTTATAGGCCAGGCATGTGAATTTGATTATTCAGGTTCTCAATCACTACGTTCACTTCGTGAAGACGGAATTGAAACCATTCTTATAAACAGCAACCCGGCAACAATTATGACCGATCCTGCTATGGCAGATCACGTATATTTATTGCCACTTACCACAAAATCCTTGGTTAAGATTTTAAAGGAACATCCACAAATTGATGCTGTTTTACCAACAATGGGAGGTCAAACTGCCTTAAACCTATGTATTGAAGCAGATGAAAAAGGAATTTGGGAAGATTTTGGTGTAAAACTTATCGGTGTTGATATCGATGCAATTAATATTACTGAAGACCGCGAAGAATTTAAACAGTTAATGGGACGTATAGGGGTTCCTGTGGCCCCGGCAAAAACAGCTAAATCAGTTCTTCAGGGTAAAGAAATTGCCCAAGAATTTGGCTTACCATTGCTTATTCGTGCTTCTTTTACCTTGGGTGGAGCGGGAGCAGCCTTTGTTGAAACAGAAGAGGAGTTTGAAGAAGCGCTATCTCACGGTTTAGAAGTTTCCCCTATTCATGAAGTGCTTATTGATAAGGCTTTACAAGGTTGGAAAGAATATGAATTAGAGCTATTACGTGACAAAAACAATAATGTTGTTATTATTTGTTCTGTAGAAAATATGGATCCCATGGGAATCCATACGGGAGATTCCATCACCGTGGCTCCTGCTATGACTTTGAGTGATACCGCTTACCAACGTATGCGCGATCTTGCTATTAAAATGATGCGAAATATTGGTGATTTTGCGGGTGGTTGTAATGTTCAATTTGCGATAAGCCCTGATGAGAAAGAAGATATTATTGCTATTGAAATCAATCCACGTGTTTCACGTTCTTCAGCATTGGCATCAAAAGCAACTGGATATCCTATTGCAAAAATAGCTACCAAACTCGCATTGGGTTATACACTTGATGAGTTAGATAATCAAATTACTAAAACCACATCTGCTTTATTTGAACCATCTTTAGACTATGTAATCGTGAAAATTCCACGATGGAATTTCGATAAGTTTGAAGGATCTAACCGTATTCTCGGTCCTCAAATGAAATCAGTAGGCGAGGTGATGGGGATTGGTCGTTCGTTCCAAGAAGCGCTTCATAAAGCCACACAGTCGCTCGAAATTAAGCGAAATGGTTTAGGTGCCGATGGAAAAAGTTATACCGACTACGATCAAATACTAGACAAACTTAAACATGCGAGCTGGGATCGAGTTTTTGTAATTTACGATGCAATACAATTAGGCATTCCATTAAGTCGTATTCACGAGATTACAAAAATAGATATGTGGTATTTAAAGCAATACGAAGAATTGTATTTGCTTGAAAAAGAAATTTCAGAATATACATTAGATTCACTTCCTAAAGAACTATTGCTCGAAGCCAAACAAAAAGGGTATGGGGATCGCCAGATTGCTCATATGTTGAAATGTTTGGAAAGCGAAGTGTATAAAAAGCGGGAAGAACTCAAAGTACAACGGGTTTATAAATTGGTTGATACTTGTGCAGCCGAATTTGAAGCAAAAACTCCTTATTATTATTCAACGTTTGAAAACGAAGTTGAAACAGCAGACGGTAACCGCCATGTTGAAAATGATAGTAAAGTTTCAGATAAAAAGAAGATTATAGTATTAGGTTCTGGCCCTAACCGTATTGGGCAGGGAATTGAGTTTGACTATTGTTGTGTACACGGGGTATTGGCTGCTTCTCAGTGTGGCTACGAAACTATTATGATTAACTGTAACCCTGAAACAGTTTCGACTGATTTTGATATAGCCGACAAGCTTTATTTTGAGCCTGTTTTTTGGGAACATATCTACGATATTATTCGTCACGAAAAACCAGAAGGCGTTATAGTTCAGTTAGGTGGTCAAACGGCCTTAAAGCTTGCTGAAAAGTTAGAACGCTACGGAGTTAAAATTATGGGAACCAGCTTCGAAGCTTTAGATTTAGCTGAAGATCGAGGAAGTTTCTCAAATATTCTGAAAGAAAACAATATTCCGTATCCAGAATTTGGAACTGCTGAAACTACCGAAGAAGCATTAGAATTAGCCGATCAATTAGACTTTCCATTGTTAATTCGTCCTTCATATGTACTAGGAGGTCAAGGAATGAAAATCGTCATTAATAAAGAAGAGTTAGAAGAACACGTTGTTGATTTACTTCGGAAAATACCAAACAACAAACTCTTGTTAGACCATTACTTAGATGGTGCCATTGAAGCCGAAGCTGATGCCATTTGCGATGGTGAAAATGTATATATTATAGGTATTATGGAACATATTGAACCTTGTGGTATACACAGTGGTGATTCCAATGCATTACTACCTCCATTTAGTTTAGGCGACTTGGTTATTCAGCAAATAAAAGATCATACTGAGAAAATCGCCTTAGCACTTAATACAGTTGGACTTATTAACATCCAGTTTGCCGTAAAAGATGATGAGGTTTTTATAATTGAAGCCAACCCTAGAGCTTCTAGAACGGTTCCTTTTATTGCGAAGGCGTATGGAGAACCCTATGTAAATTATGCAACTAAAGTGATGTTGGGTGAGAAGAAACTTTCAGATTTCAACTTTAACCCAAAACTAGAAGGCTATGCCATCAAGCAACCGGTCTTTAGTTTCAATAAATTCCCGAATGTTAATAAGCAATTGGGACCAGAGATGAAAAGTACAGGAGAGAGTATTTTGTTTATCGATAGTTTAAAAGATGACGAGTTTTACGAATTATACTCTAGAAGAAAGATGTATTTAACGCGATAAGGATAAAACACAATAAATCAATTTTTAAAAAAGCAGGATGTTTAACATCCTGCTTTTTTTGTTTTTATAGGTTAGTATAATAGTCTGAACCGTTAAGGTCTTTTATGTTTTTTTTATTCCAAATCTTGAGCCCTAAGAATTATTATATCATCACTTTTTAAATACTATTCGCATTTCAAATAATCCTGTACTTTAAATTTTGGGTATGAAAATGAAAAAAATACTGCCGAAAGAACCCCCTTTATTGATAGTTCAAAAAACAACGATTTTTACAAATTATATAATCATAAGAGAATGAATTTAACATAATAGTGCCAAAGTTTTCTTAAAATTTTGTAAACTTGCCAAATGGCTAGAATATTTATTATCACTTTTTTTCTTGTTGGCATTACTGCTGGATTTTCACAAAAGGGGCTGGATCTTCTTGAAGACGACATTATAAAAGCCCAATATTTAAAGCAACAATATGAAGATGAGGATGTTGTGTTTCTTTATAAAAATGTGGACATAACATTTGATAAGAATAGAGACGGCTTAGTGGAAGTTACAAAAACTTCAAAAATTCATTTGATTAACATTTCGTCCACGGCACGACTACAATTTCCTGTTTTTTATGATTCAGAATCTGAGATTGAAGATTTTGATATTATGGAACGTACAGGGCAAAGTAAATCCTCTAGGATTTTTGATGAATATATTAATAGTGAAGACTTATTTCATTCAGATTATCGGGTAAAATATTCAAACTTAACCTTGCCGGTACAAGCAGCTACTTTCACCATTCTTACTGAAAAGAAAATTAAAGATATAAAGTATTTTACTTCTGAATATTTTTCAAGCTCAAAACGTGTCATTTCAGGAACATTAAATATTGAAGTTCCAGAATGGCTTAATTTAGATATAAAGGAATTTAATTTTGAAGGTTTTGATATTTCCAAAAAATCAGAACCTACTAGAAAAGGAAACCTCATAACCTTTAACTTTAATAATATTCCGCCACGCTCGATTGAGCCTTATGCACCTGGCCCTTCTTTTTTATATCCTCACGTATTGTTTGTTGCTAAATCTATTAACGATAAAAAAGACTCTAAGATATTGTTTAATAGTACAAGTGATCTTTATAAATGGTATAACAGCTTGGTAGAAAGTGTGGAAGTAGATTCGTCTGTATTTACCAATAAAGTGAAAGAGCTTACTGAAAATGCAACTTCAGATGAAGAAAAAATTAAAAATATATATTATTGGGTACAAGATAATATTAGATATATAGCTTTTGAGGATGGTATTGCTGGCTTTAAACCGGATAGTCCGCAGCAAGTTTTTGAGAAGCGATATGGGGATTGTAAAGGAATGGCTTTTTTAACTAAAGCTATGTTAGAACAAGCAGGCTTTGACTCCCGTCTTGTATGGATTGGTACAGATCGTCTCGCTTATGATTACTCTACGCCTTCGTTGTCTGTTGATAATCATATGATTTGCTCTGTATTGGTAGATGGTCAACCCATTTTTTTAGATGCAACAGAAAAGTATAACCGTTTTGGCGAGTATGCTTCACGTATTCAAAATAAACAGGCTATGATGCAAAGCCCTGATGAGGATGGATACAAATTAATAATGGTACCTCCTGTTTCAGAAGTATCAAATATGGACAAAACCAACTATTCACTTTCATTAGAAGGTGAAACGCTAGTTGGAAAAGCAATACGGTCTTATGTGTCAGAATGTCGAGTACAGTTTCAAAATAATTACTTAAGTCTAGCAAAAGGAGATCAAGATAAAGCTTTATCAGGCTATCTAGCGAGTGGTAATTCTAATTATAAGGTGAACGATATACAGCCTTTTGATTTTGAAAGTCGTGAAAAAGACTTAAATGTAGCCTACACTTTAAATATTGACAACGCTGTAGTTGAGTTTGATGGTGTTATGTATATAGATATTGACCCCATTAAAACAGGCTCTGAATATATTTTAACTGATAGAAAAGTAGATTTTAAATTACCCGTTAAACAAAAAAAGGTTGTCGAAATTTCTTTGGATATACCAGAAAACTACAAGGTTAAAGCACTTCCGAAAAGCCTTTCCATTTCAAATGATTTTATTGATATAGACGTGAATTACTCCCAAAAAGAAAATAAAATATATTTTACAAGAAATATAAATTTTAAAAAGCAATTGATTAAAAAAGGTGATTTTGAACAATGGAATAACTCTTTTTATCAACTGAAAGAAAATCTTTCTCAACAAATAACACTTGCCAAACTTTAAATTTTGATGAAACAAAATTATTTTTTGAGTTTACTGTTTATGGTAATCTCATTAGCAACTACTGCACAGACAAAAGAAGAAATAGAGCTTAATAATAGGTTTTGGAGCAATGACTCAAAAAAAAACATAACCGAAATACCTGAAAAATGGCAAAATGAAAGTGCTGTGATACTTTTTTACGAAGAAGGGTATACTTATACCAATAACGGAAAGAAAATGTATAACCCTTCATTTTTTCATCAACGGCTAAAACTTCAAGATAGGGCAGCGGTTGATAATTTTTCAGAATTTAAATATAAGAAAGATGAGCAGGTAGGTGCTGGTTTTTATAATTTCTTACAAGAAAAATCAACCGTTGGTATAAAAATTATAAAACCTAACGGAGATGAAAAAATATTAGATATCTCTTCAGAAAAGATTACACAAGATGAAGAAAATAAAATTGCAATCCCAGGATTGGAAGTAGGCGATATTTTAGATATATATATTTATGAAGATGATTTTTTACGTAGCAATACCGGAATTCATTACTATGAACCTGTTGAAAAGATACTAAGCACAGATTACCCTATTTTATACCGTAAACTTTCTTTGGAAGTAGAAAACGATTACTTTTTAAATATGGAATCGTTTAACGGAGCCCCAAAAATTGTAGAAGAAGAAACCGATAAACGTGCTACAAGAAAATACGTTTTAGAAGCAAGTGATATTGAAAAATCTGAATTTCCTAGATGGTTTTACCCTTTTGATGTGTTACCATCCTTAAAATTTCAAGTAACATTTGCTTTAAAGTCCATTAATGAAAATAATGCTGAAGTTTTTTTATCAGACGATGATGCTGAAAGAAAAGCCGATGTAACAAAAGAAGAAATACAAGAATATTACGGAGAACGATTTTCTGCAGATTCTAGAAGGTACGTAAGGGATGTTGTAGATTACCTTGAAGACAAGGGGATCACAGATAAAAGAGAACAAATAATTCAAGGCCTATATTACATTAGGCATATGAGTTTTAACCGGTTTATTGAGTTATACTTGGCGAGAGAAAATGAAATTAGATATTATGCAGAACCTTGTGATTCTGGATTTGTTGTACTCGATGAAGATCGTTTTGTAACATATATGGCAGGATTAGCAAAACAACTTGAAATAGATTATGATGTCATTGTCACTACACCAGACTTTAATGGAAGTCTAGAAAATTTACTAATAAGGAGTAATGTGGTCTGGGGAATTCGTTTCAATTTTACTGAACCATTATACCTTTTTTCTTTGACACCACATATTCAGCCTGAATATTTCCCTTCTTACCTTGAAGGTGTGAACGTTTATAAAATGAACGTAAAGAGAGACCGTAAGCTAGAGAATGTAAAAGTAGATAAGTTACCTCTTACAACCGCTAAAGAGAATAAAAGCGTTGAAAATATAGATATATCTTTTTCAACTGATTTCAAGAATATAAAAGTTAAAAGGGAATTACAGTTTTCGGGACATTTTAAAACAGAAAATCTAAGTACACATTTATTTTTTGGAGATTTTTTAGATGAAGAATTTGACCGCTACGGAACCAAACACTTTTACCATTGTAAAAAAAGACAACGTAATAATGATGAAGAGGCTCAAACAAAAATGAATTCTTTAATGGACAGTTACCGGGAACGGAAAGAAACGTACTTGGAAGAGCTTTCTTCCAATGTTTTTGACGTTGAGGTAAAAGATTATAGCTCAGAAGTTATAGAAGCTTCTAGGTATTCTAATGATCCATTAATAGTTAAGGATCAGTTTTCAATAAATGATGAATTTATAAAAAGGGCAGGACCCAACTACATAGTTGAAGTAGGCAAATTTATTGGTGGACAGGTTCAAATTAAAGATGATGAAATAGAAAGAAATGTAGGGGTTTATTTAGATTTTGCAAAAACGTATGAATATGTTGTTAACATAGATATTCCTGAAGGGTATGAAGTAGTAGGCTTAGATAAACTTCAGAAAAATGTAACTAATAATACCGGTATCTTTAAAAGCTCTGCTGTTATAGAGAATGGAGCATTAGTTTATACTACAACAAAAACCTATTCTAAAAGAAAATATACAGAAGAAGAATGGGATAGCATGTTACCTTGGTTAAAAACCGCTTATGACTTTAGCCAAGAGAAAGTTATGTTTAAAAAAGTATAAGTTTATTCTTTAGAATTAAAGGAAACAGTAACATTTTGATCCTTCAGTTCGTGTAAATGTTTTTCAACTTTAAATTCAGAAGCTTTAAAATCGTTTTGTCTATTCTTTTTAATTTTTAAACGGTGTGCGCTTTTTAAAAAACGCCTAATCTCTATTTTTGAGTCTAAAATTAAACCGGGAACTCCTACGTTATTGCCATCATCATCTTTGGCAACCATCGTAAAATAAGAAGAGTTACAGTGTTTTTTAACGCCCGTATGGATGTTTTCAGCCTCTACACGAATGCCAATAATCATGGAGGTTCTTCCCACATAATTCACCGATGCCTTCATTGTTACTAGTTCGCCAACTTCAATAGGGCTCAAAAAATTTACGGTATCTACCGAAGCGGTCACACAATAGTTTTTACTGTGTTTAGAGGCGCAAGCAAAGGCAATCTGGTCCATAAGTGATAAAATGTACCCACCGTGTATTTTTCCGCTGAAATTCGTGTGGGAGGGCAACATGAGTTGTGAAATGGTTACTTGCGATTCTTCTACGTGTTTATGGACTGTACTCATCTAATTTCTATTAAAGTGTGGTGAATTTTCTTGGGTAACATCGGTGACAAAATACTTGGTGTCGCCCCAAAAGAAAAAGGTGTCGTAGCGTTCAACATAACTCAGCTTTACGTAACTCCCTTGATATTCTTTTAATTTTTTGATCACATCGGCCTCTTGGTCCAAAACTGAAAACGAAAATATCTGTGCCCCGCTAATGCCTTGGCTTATTTCGCCTTCCCACGTTTTTACAATAACGCCCCTGTGGCTGAATTTTATAAGCTCGCCAGCCCGAGTACCTTCACTAAAAGTTACAAAATACACAAAGGCAAAGTAAGCTAAATACAATGCTAATAGGCTTCCTAAGATGATAAAGAGTATTTTTTTCATATCTATTCCTGTTGGGCAGGGGTGTTATTTAATTGCTAATATACATTATTCGTCATCATCGTTTTCCTCAGAACGCTTCAATAACTTACTATCAATGGTTTTACTGGCTTTGGCACCTAGTTTTTTTAATTTTTCTACCCGACGGACTAAATTTCCTTTTCCGGTGAGTTTTTTCATGGCACTTTCATAGCTGTTTTGTACGGTGCCAATTTGTTTGCCAATCTTAATTAATTCGTCTGTTAAATTGGTAAATGAGTCATATAATGCTCCTGCTTGTTTGGCAATATCCAGAGCATTTTGTTTTTGACGATCGTTTTGCCATAAATTATCTACCAAGCGTAAAGCTGCCAACAAGGTTGCTGGAGTTACAATGATCACTTGCTTATCGAAAGCTTGCTCGTATAAATTAGGTTCATGGGCTGAGGCAATAGCAAAGGCCGGTTCAATTGGGATAAACATAAATACTGTATCTGGACTTTCGTCAACTAGGTATTGGTAGTTTTTAGCACTTAGTTGCTCCACATGGCGTTTTATGGAAGCAATGTGTTGCTTTAAATGAACTTGCTTTTGTTCTTCATCTTCTTCAGAAACCAAACGTTCAAAATGTACCAAGGAAACTTTACTATCAATAATCATTTTCTTTCCATCGGGTAAGTGGATCATTACATCGGTCTGCAATCGTTTTCCTTCGGTAGTGGTGTGGCTATCTTGGATAGTATATTCACGGTCTTTCTCAAGTCCGGATTTTTCAAGGATTCGCGTTAAAATTAATTCGCCCCAATTACCTTGCATTTTGCTGTCACCTTTTAAGGCTTTGGTCAGGTTGTCGGCGTCCTTACTCATTTGTTGGTTGAGCTCAGAAAGGTGTTTTAATTGTTCTTTTAGTTCGCTATGGCGGCCTACACTTTCTTTGTTAGTGTCTTCCACCCGTTTTTCGAATACCTTTATTTTTTCCTGAAGCGGGTTCAGTAAAACCTCCAAACTCTCTTTGTTCTGTTTCGTAAATTTTGTCGATTTTTCTTCTAAGATTTTGTTGGCGAGGTTTTCAAATTCCTTAGTGAATTTTTCCTGAAGCTTTTCAACCTCGGCTTTTTGCTCCCTATTTTTTTCTTGTAAACTATCATATTCAGCACCCGTGCGGACTAATTGGTTTTTGAGGGCATCTTTTTCGCCTCGTATAGTTTCCCGTTCGGCTTCTACAGTGCCAATACGCTCTAGCAGTTTTTCTTCTTGGTTTAATAGTTGGTTGATGCGTTCTTCCAGTTTTCCGGTTTCGGTTTTCAGTTTTAGTCGTGCAAACAGATTGCCTAAAAAGGCACCTGCTAGAAGACAAACAGCGGCGAGCAGTAAAAATAATAGTGTTTCGTTCATTGAAAATTAACCTAAAGAGGTATTTTTTTTAAATTAATAAATAGAGGTTATCACCAATATCGTAAAGATACTAAATTGAAAACTACAGCATGAAAATAATAAGGAGACTTATCAAGAATGGTTACTTTTTAATACTAAATCGTCCTGTTGTTTTATCGAAATGAATGGTGTCCTTTGGAAAAAGCGCATCAAAATGACCAGCTTCAATTAAGTTACAAGGCGTATCAAAATAACTGGCTTTGTCTGTCATGACCATCATTTTATCACTCAGTTGAATGGCCAAATCTATTTCGTGAGTTGAAAATAAGACTGTTTTATTACTTTCTGAAACGAGTTTCTTCAATAATTTTAAAATATACGCACGATGGTATAAATCCAGATGCGTAGTAGGTTCATCGAGAATGATAATAGGTGTATCTTGTGCCAAAGCCCTTGCAATGGCTACTCGTTGCAACTGTCCGTCGCTCAATTCAAAACACTTTCTTTCGGCTAACGCTTGGGTTTCGGTGGCTTGAAGTGCTTTATTTACTGCCACTTTATCTTTGTCACTTAGTGTGCCCATCCAACTGGTGTAGGGTTGTCTTCCTAAAGAAATAAGTTCTAGAACAGTTAGATTTTTAGAAGCTGGTGGTTCGGTTAATACCACACTTATTTGATTGGCTAGTTCTAAAGTTGAATAGGCCTGCAAAGGCTTCCTCTTAATCAAAATGTTTCCAGAAAGCTTCGGTTGCATGCCAGCTAACGTTCTTAGTAATGTAGATTTACCAATTCCGTTAGCACCCACTAAACCGATTAGCTCTCCTTCAGAAAAACTGAAGTTTATGTTTTGTGAGACAGGTATTCCTTCTTTCTTCTTGAAATATCCTACACTTAAATTTTGTGCTTGTAAGGTGATATGTTTTGTTTCCGCAGCCATTAAAACAGCAATTTACGTTTTCTAACCAATAACCAAATTACAACTGGGGCGCCAATTAGAGATGTGATAGCATTTATAGGTAATGTATATTCACTAAAAGGAAGTTGTGCAATGGTATCGCATATCAACATTAATAGGCTACCAAAAATTAGGACCGCTGGAATTAAAACCAGATGATTGGAAGTTTTAAAAAACTGCCGTGCAATGTGCGGAACGGCCAAGCCTACAAAGGCTATGGGACCTGCAAAGGCGGTGATACTACCAGCTAACACACTAGTGGCAATGATGATTAAAAAGGTGGTGCGTTTTATATGGAGCCCCATACTCTTGGCGTAATTTTCCCCCAAAAGCAACGCATTTAACGATTTACTACTTATAACAGCAATTAACAGCCCTAAAAACGTACAACAGCTTAAAATTAAAATACCTTGCCACGATTGATTGCCTAAACTCCCAAAACTCCAAAAAATGTATTGCTGTAATTTTTCAGCATTACTGAAATAGGAGAGCACGGCTACCACTGCGGCGGTAACACTACCAAACATCAATCCTATAATCAATATCGCCATGGTATCTTTTACCCGAAACGTAACCATTAATACGGCTAAAAGAACTAAAAAGCTGCCTACAGCTGAGGCGATAACCAAGCTCCATTCGCTTACTAAAGCAGTTCCTAAAAAACCACCAAAAGCGCCAGCTCCTAAAATTAAAAGTGCCACGCCTAAACTGGCACCACTACTCAATCCTAGTACAAAAGGACCTGCCAAAGGGTTTCTGAAAAGGGTTTGCATAAGCAACCCAGAAACTGCGAGTCCGCCACCTGCCAAAACAGCGGTTATGGCTTTGGGTAATCTATAATCGATGATAATATAATTCCAGGTTTCTTTGGAAGCATTACCACCAAAAATCCCTTTTATTACTTCATCCAAAGGAATAGAAACCGATCCTAAACTTAAATTCACCAGAAAAGCTGCAAATAAAAAAAGGCATAAGATTATAAAATAAGCCCGATATGTTTGGGTGGTTTGCATACTTATTTCAATTTACTAAAAAAGTACAATTCGTGCTCTGGAAGCACTTCTGGGTGTAGTATTTTAATAATGTCTTTTAGCACAATGTCTGGACGGTTGGGTGCCAACTCGTAATAAACTACGCCGCCTGTTTCGCCCAACAAGGTTGTGTTTGAATAGATATTGTTGTTTTGATACGCTGAAAACTCACTATACACCGAGTGCGCATCTTTTAGTTGTTGTTTACTGGAAAATTGCCCGGGACCAATCCAAAAATCGGCGTCTTTTCCTTTTTCAAGCACAGATTCCAAATTTAGGGAAAGGCTCCCCGTACCTTCGGTATCGTTCCATAAATAAGTTCCGTTGGCATCTTTTATAAATTGCGCACCCCAACTACCGCCTTTAGGCATATACCAAACGTCTTTAAACATGGCCCCGCTAATAACAGTAGGTGAGGTAGTTGCTTTTGCAGCTTTTTCTTTTGCTGAAATATAATTAGTTTCAATTTCTGTAAAAATACTATCTGCTTTTTGTTCTTTATTGAATAATGCTCCAAAAAATTTAATCCACTCTGCTTTCCCTAACGGGGATTGCTCGGTCCAATCTGAATTATAAAAAACAGGAATTCCAGTTTTTTCAATAGTGGAGACGGTTTTGTTATTTCCTTCCACCGCAAAGGTTACTACCAAGTCAGGATTTAAATCAATCAGCACTTCAGTATTAATAGATTCGTTTTTACCTAACTCTGTAATATCGCCTGCATCAATTCGTTTTCTTGTTTCTTCAGAAGAAATATAAGCCAGGTTTGGAAACCCGATTAACGATTTCGTTTCGCCTAACATCTCTAACGAAGGAATATGCGTTGTTGAGGTTACTACAATGTTTTTTACCGGAACAGTAACAATTGCATCGAAGTCAGAACCTTCTGGAAGTGAATTTTTTTCGTCAACCAAAGCGTATGTAAACTCTGTATCGGTGTCAGGCCACGGTTCTTTTAAGGTAATTACCTTGTACCCGTCGTATTTGTCAATTGTAAATCCGTTTGCATAGTTGATGGCAACCTGCTTTTCTTTTTTGTTTTGAGAAGTGGTTTCAGATTCAGTTTGGGTTGATTTTTTGTTCTCCTTACACGAAAAAAGAAGAAACAAAACGGAGGTAAGTAAGACGAATTTTTGCATATCCAAAAATAAAGATTTTTGTTTGGGTGGTGCAACGAAAATAAAATCTTATTTTTGCAGCGAATTTTGGTGAGTATCTCTACCAACGAGTAAAGATTCTCTTAAAAAGGGAATTCGGTTATAATCCGAAGCTGTTCCCGCAACTGTACGCCGTCTCAATTTTTTGAGATTATGAAAACTTCACCACTGTGTTTTTATTAGCACGGGAAGGTTCATAGAAAAGGTAAGCCAGGAGACCTGCCAAGATTTGTTAACGAAACAAAACAACCTTCGGGAAAAAGGTTTTTGGTGTATGAAACATTCTATATTCCTGTTTTTAGCAACTTTTGTGTTTGTCTCTACATTGTATGGACAAGATAAGCCTATTGATTTAGGGGAAGTGCTGATTGTAGCCGACACTAAGCTGGAAGATTTTAGCAATACCCAAGAAACGACAATCCTTACCGATAGTATTATACGAAAAAGTAAACCCTCGCTCACTAATTTACTGAACACCAATACCACCATTTATTTTAAAGAAAACGGGGCCGGAATGGTCTCTTCTCCCTCTTTTAGAGGGACTACTGCGCAACAAACGGCTGTCGTTTGGAATGGTATCAACATTAATTCGCAATTAAATGGGCAAACCGATTTTAACACCATCAATCCAACGGTATTTGATAAACTGACTGTAAGAAGTGGTGGTGGAAGCGTGCTCTACGGAAGTGGTGCCATTGGCGGAACTATTCATCTAACTAACACGCTAAGTTATAAAAAAGGATTCCGGAACTCGGTGTCGTTAGATTATGGAAGCTTTGACACCTATGCTGTTACGTATACTGGGGAAGTGGTAACAAATAAATTCAGCACTAAAATAGCTGTTAATCGGAGCGGTTCTGAAAATGATTTTGAATATGTAGAAAAAGAAGGTAAAAATTTAAACGGATCATTTTACAATACAAGTGTTAACACCACTATTGGCTATAAAATCGATGAAGTCAACTCACTGACCTTGTATAATTATGTTTATGATGGTGAGCGTCACTTTTCATTGATTTTCCCCTCGGAATTACCTACTAAATATAAGGATTTCAACACTCGAAATTTATTGGAATGGAAAGGAAATTATGCTGATTTTACTTCAAAATTGAAGTTTGCTTACATAACCGAAGAATATAAATACTTCCCCAGTATAGCGAAGTCTAATTTTTCTACCGCCAACGTAGAAAGTTTTGTAGCGAAGTACGATGCCGGTTTTACTATTTCTGAAGACATACAAGTAAATGGCGTACTAGATTTTACCCAAAATAAAGGCGAAGGAACCAATATTCAGCAAGAAACCCGAAATATCACTGCTTTTAATTTGCTGCTGAAACATCAAGTATCGAATCGATTTTTATATGAAATTACCGCTCGCAAAGAGATTACCAATACCTATGAGAGTCCGTTTTTGTATTCGGCCGGAGCGAGTTTTAAAGCAACCGATTTTTACACAATTAAGGTAAATACCTCTAAAAATTTCAGAATACCGACGTTTAACGATTTATACTGGCAAGGAAGCGGGAACCCAGATTTAAAACCAGAAACCTCGTACCAAGCCGAATTAGGAAACCACTTCAACTTTCAAAATTTTGAAATAGGAGTCACCACCTATTATAATGCGTTGCAGGATATGATTAGGTGGCTGCCTAATGGTTCTGCTTGGATGCCGGTAAATACTGATAGGGTAAAGATTTACGGACTTGAAAGCCAGTTAGGTTGGAACCATACAATTGGCAAACATCATTTTTCGGCAAACGCAACCTATGCATACACGGTTTCAAAAAACGATAAAACCGAAAAGCAATTAATTTACGTGCCCTATCACAAAGGGACGGCTACGCTTGGATATGCTTTAGATCGACTTTCAGCGTATTATCAATTATTGTACGTGGGCGAGGTGTTTTCCAATTCAGATAACGATCCTGAGTTTAATGTTGATGCTTACAATATATCAACAGTAGGATTGGATTATTCCTTCGGAAAAAATAAAAATTACACATTAGGTTTTACAGTACGTAACCTATTGAATACAGCATACGAGAGTGTTGCCAGTAGAGCAATGCCCGGAAGAAATTACAATTTACATATAAACCTTAATTTTTAAATGCAATGAAAAAAATAACAAGTCTATTAATTTTAGCTTTAGTAGTATCCATTAGTTTATCATCGTGTAGCAGTGATGATGATGCACCTATTACCGAAGAAGAGGAAGAAGAAATTCCTTTAGGAGATTACGAAAATGGATCGTTTATACTTAACGAAGGAAATGGAAATCCTGCAACAGCATCCATCGCCTTTTTAGGTGATGACGGAGTTTTGGTAAATGATATTTTTAGAAGTGTCAATCCTGATGCAGAAGAAATAGGTAGCTTTTTGCAAAACATTTTTTTCGACGACACCCGTGCGTTTATCATTTCAGGATCGGCCAATAGTGTAACCGTTTTAGACAGATATACATTTGAATACATTGAAACAGTAACAGGTGATTTTGAAGCTCCTCGGTATGGTGCCGTAGCTAATGGCTTTGCTTATGTGACCAACACCGGTGATTATGCAACTGGCGATGATGACTTTTTTACGGTAATCAATCTTCAAGACTACAGTACAACTCGAATTGACCTTAGTAATTGGTCTGAAAAAGTGTTGGAAGAAAACGGAAAATTATACATAGCAAACGGTTATTACGGAGATGGGAACTCTATTTCTGTTTTTAACGCACAAAACAATACCGTTGAAGCGACTATAGACCTTGGTCCTAACAACTCTCCAAATTCCATTAAGGTTGAAGATGGGGTGTTATACGTGTTGACGTCCGGATTTGACGTACAATCTAAGGTGTTTGAAATAGACCTCGCTAGCAATGAAATAGCCGATACGGTTGCAGTTCCTTCAGAAATAGGAAGAGCCAGTAATTTGGTGGTTGAAGATGATTTAGTATACTTCACTTCTGGAGCTTCTGTGTATAGTGTTGGTGTTGATGAAAACGACATCTCTACAGAGCCAGTATTAACGTATGAATCTAATTCAGAATACGGTGTTATGTACGGTTTTAACGTGGAAGAAGATGGTATTTATATAAGCGATGGCGGTGATTTTTCATCAAACAGCAAAGCTTTTAAATACAGCTTGGACGGAATGTTATTAGAAACATATACCGTAGGAGTTGGTCCAAACGGATTTTATGAGAATGACTAATTAATTAGTTTCATTTTTTGTTTAGCAAGCCGCCTGATGTAAAATTAGGCGGTTTTTTATTTTCCTGACAAGGTATTGAGTTGATTGGTTTAGTGTTCAGCTAACATAATTTGGTATAAAGGTGAGTTTGCTTTGCTGCTTGATATTTCCTTTAAATCATTAAAAACATTCCGTGAAGCAGGTTTAGGAAAACCAGGCACGATTTCGGAAAGGGCAGTGGCTAAAAAAGGTTCGTTTACATCGCCTAACATGCCTAAATTGGCGTAATCTTCATCCATAGCGATGTCTGGCGTTAATCCATCCACATAATCGGTGTTTCCTGCAGTGTTTGCAGTTTTAAAAACCAACGGTAACATAGCATACGTGTGATTTGGATTTGCATTACTACGTCTAAACCCTGGTGCAGGAGCATCATATAATAAAAAGGAGGCTTGAAATTTCCCGGTCGTATTTTGTCCAATTTGTATTACATTTATATAAGGATTAAGACTGTTGATGACCAATTCACTTGCCGATGCCGTCCGTCCAGTCGTTAAAATGTAAACATTGGTTAATTGTAAACTATTTGTTGCAGTTCCATCACTGATAGATGAATCAAAAAGACCATTTTCAGCATATTCATCTTGGCGGTCTGGATTCCATTGTTCGGTATAAAAAAGTTCCCCATTAAACTGACCGGTGATCATACTGGCCAGATCGACAGCTGTTTCTACAGCGCCACCCCCATTGTAACGAAGGTCTAATACCAAATCGGTTATGCCATCTGCTTGTAAAGAGCCAAAAGCAGCATTGAGGTCGTTATCAAAATCTCTAGTAAAGCTATTATACATTATATAACCGATTTTTTGACCTTGAACGTCTAATGTTTTTGCTATATAAACAGGATTTTCGGTGTATTGTTGTTTTGTTAGTGATACTGTTTCGCCGGTTGAGGTGACAGTTGTGCCATTAAAAGTAGCTAGACCAATGCTATAGGAGTTTTGGGATAACAGCTCAGAGAAATTGTTTTCAGTAAGTTGTTGACCATCTATCGTGCTAAAAATATCACCACGCTGTAATCCTGCGTTTTCTGCATCGGTGTTAGGCAACACATAGCGTACGTAACCAAATACATTTGTTGGGTTGTTTGGGTAGCGTACTAAACCATATTCCATTCCATTGCTTTCTGAAACTCCAGAAAGTGAATTTTCCAACTCTATATAATCATCTACTAAAATACTGAATCGGTCTTCTGGTACTGTTAAAAAATCGAACAAGCTTTCAGGCGAATCATAACTACTTAAAAAGTTATTCAGTTCTTGTTCATTTGAAAAAGCATCATCGGCAAGTTCTGGTTTGTCCGCTTTATAGAGGTAGAAAAAATTGAGGCCGCGATAAATGAAATTCTGAATTTCTAATTCTGAAGCAGTACGTGGGTTGTCATCTGAATCTTCAAAACAAGAAGTAAATAAACCAGTGGTGATCAATAAAAGCAGTATAAGTTTCTTTTTCAAGGTGTTGGGGTTTTTGTTTTATTTAGTCTAATAACCCTAAAATACTTACAATATTGTAAATATGAAAATTACGGGTTTAGAATCATTTTCTGAATCAAATATAATATATCTACTGTTTACTTGTAGTTTTATTGTTTCAGAAATAAAAATGTAACAAAAGTTATAGTTGTTCGTCGTAATTATAGAGAGCCATAACAAAGCTTTCTAACAACCACCAAAAAATGAAACAAAAAGAATTTATAGCAACCGTGCTTCCTTTTAAGGATAAACTGTATCGTCTTGCAAAGCGAATTCTTGTTTCGGGCGATGAAGCTGAAGATGCAGTACAAGAAGTGTATTTGAAATTATGGAAAGGAAGAAATAAAATTTCAAACTATAAAAACCCAGAAGCGTTTGCCGTGACCATGACAAAAAATTATTGTCTAGATCGGTTAAAATCGAAACAGGCTTCTAATTTAAAGATTGTACATAGCAATTATAAGACTTCAGAAAATATAGAAAAGAAGATTGAAGCAAATGATGGGGTACAATTGGTTTTTAGAATAATGGAAACCTTACCTGAACAACAACGTATTATATTGCAGCTGCGAGATGTAGAACAGTTTGAATTTTCAGAAATCGCAAAAATGTTGGATAGTACCGAAACAGCAGTGCGCGTAAATTTATCCCGAGCCAGAAAAGCGGTGCGAGAAGAATTGATTAAAAAACACAATTATGGAATTAGCTAGAATAGAAAAATTACTAGATGCCTATTTTGAAGGCAATACCAGCCTTGCTGAAGAAGCTATTTTGCGAGACTATTTTGCTCAAAACGAAGTAGCTCCTCATTTAGCAGCTTACAAACCTATGTTTGATGGTTTTACTCTTGCCAAGAAAGAGGTTTCTAAACGAGATGTACAGGTAGCAGAAAAACAATTTACAGTAAGAAGATGGTGGTATGGTGTTGCAGCTTCAGTAGTAATTGCCATTGGTGTAGCTGGATTTGTGTTTTCTGAAACACAACTAACGCAAGAAGAACAAGAAGCATTAATCGCGTTTGAAAAAACAAAAGAAGCGATGCAAATGATGTCTCAAAACTTTAACCAAGGAGCCGAAGAACTCAGTTATATATCAACATTTACACAAACAAAAAACAAAATTTTAAAATAACCCTTAACTATATAAAAATGAAAAAGTCACTTATTTTAATTGCTTTAATAGCAGTACCTTTTTTCGCTTCGGCGCAAAAAGCATTCGATATCTTCGAAGATGAAAAGGATGTAACCTCCTTTGTTGCTACCAAAAATATGTTCAAACTCCTTAGTAAAATGGATTTTGATTCCAATGATCCCGAGGTAAAAGAATACCTAGATTTGATAAACAACTTGGATAACATCAAGATATTTACTACTGAAAATGTTTCCGTTGCTTCAAAAATGAACGATGCAGTTTCAAAGTATACTTCAGGGAATTCTAGCCTTTCTGAGCTAATGCGGGTAAAAGATGATGGTAAAAACATCAAGTTTTATTCAAAAGAAGGCAAAAACTCGAATCACGTGAGCGAATTATTGATGCACCTTACCGGAAATCTTGATGGGAAAGAACGTACTGTAATTATGAGCATTACCGGAGATATAGATCTTAAAAAGGTATCGAAACTCACTAAAGACCTAAACGTTCCTGGAAGCGATGCATTAAAAAACCTTGACGATAAAAAATAATAATTATGACACTAGCAAAATATATATTAGGTATTACCTTAGCGAGCCTTGCACTATTTTCTTGCGACAACTCAGAATCCTTACAACAATATTTAGTTGATAAACAGGATGACGATAAATTCTTAAAAGTGGATTTAGCCACCAGTTTGTTGCAAAATGAAAATAACAACCTTACACAAGAAGAAAAGGATATTCTGGCAACCGTAAAGAAGATAAACGTTGTTGCGTATCCTTTAAAAGGAGAGAACACCACTGATTACCAAACTGAAAAAGACAAGGTGAAGTCTATTCTTGCAGAAGAAAAGTACAAAACCCTCCTTAAAATGGGCTCTAACAATCGTGGCGCTACGTTAAAATACATTGGAGAAGAAGATGCTATTGACGAACTTATTGTCTTTGCTAGTGACGAAGAACGCGGTTTTGCCGTATTCAGATTGTTAGGCGACAAGATGCGTCCTGATAAAATGATGAAATTAATGAACTCTATTGACAACGGTGATATTAACATAGACCAATTGAGTGGAATAGGAGATATCTTAAGTATGGGAACTGATAGTTCTGCTACTAAAAAGTAAAACGCACTACCTACATTCCATAAAAAAAGCTTCAGATAATTTCTGAAGCTTTTTTTATGTTACATTGTTTGGTAATTAAATTCCTGTATAATTTGAAGGCGTTATGACTCGCATTTCTTCTTTAACCGCTTCGGAAACTTCCAAGGTTTCAATAAAATCGGCCATTGATTGTTTTGTGATGGCTTCGTTGGTTCTGGTTAAACCTTTTAGTGCCTCATAAGGGTTTGCATACCCTTCTCTTCGTAAAATAGTTTGAATGGCTTCGGCTACTACGGCCCAGTTTTTTTCTAAATCTTCCTTAAACTTGGGTTCATTTAACAATAACTTATTCAATCCTTTTAACGTAGATTGAAAACCGATTAAAGTATGTCCAATCGGTACACCAATGTTTCGTAAAACCGTACTATCGGTTAAATCACGTTGCAAGCGACTAATAGGTAATTTAGCTGAAAGATGTTCAAAAATTGCATTGGCAATCCCTAAATTTCCTTCACTATTTTCAAAATCGATTGGGTTTACTTTATGTGGCATAGCCGAAGAGCCTACTTCGCCTTTTTTAATTTTTTGCTTAAAGTAATCCATGGAAACGTAACTCCAAATATCACGATCCAGATCGATTAAAATGTTGTTGATTCTTTTTAAACAATCAAACAAAGCCGCCATATGGTCATAATGCTCAATTTGCGTGGTAGGGAAGGAGTGGTGTAATCCTAATTTGGATTGCACAAAATTTTGTCCAAACGCTTTCCAGTCTACAGAAGGATACGCAACTTTATGAGCATTGAAATTTCCTGTAGCGCCACCAAATTTAGCAGCACTTTTAATATTATCAAGCAAATCGAATTGTTCTTCTATCCGAGTTACAAAAACGTCAATTTCTTTCCCTAGACGAGTGGGGGAGGCCGGTTGACCGTGTGTACGCGCTAACATTGGGATGTTTGCCCAGTTTTCAGCCAACTCTTTAAGCTTCTTTTTCACATCAAGCAATAAAGGCACATACACCTCGTTCATCGCTTCTTTTAAAGACAATGGAATAGCTGTGTTGTTTATGTCTTGCGATGTTAAACCAAAGTGGATAAACTCTTTAGATTTTTCCAATCCTAACCCGTCAAACTTTTCTTTTATAAAATACTCAACCGCTTTTACATCGTGGTTGGTTACTTTTTCTGTGTCTTTTATTTTTTGAGCATCTTCTGTGGAAAAGTTGGTGTATAACTCCCGAAGTGCTTCAAATTTTGAGGTGTCAAAATCACTTAACTGAGGCAGCGGAAGTTCTACCAAAGCGATAAAATATTCAACTTCTACCTGTACTCGGTATTTTATGAGTGCTTCTTCAGAAAAGAAAGGGATAAGACCTTTCGTTTTCGATGCGTATCGACCATCTATTGGTGAAATTGCTTGTAATGCGTTGTTAGCCATGGATTGAAATTTAAAGGTGCAAAGATACTAATTTTTAACACCTAAAGAGTCGATTTTCACTTCAGTTTACACGTCTTTTTTTCTGAAATGTATTAATCTGCTTAATCGTATTTTTTCCTCTGGCTTTGTAACCTGCACTACCAAGATGTATGTTTTGTTCAATGATTTGTTTTAACTCTGAGTGGATCCATTCAAATTCAGTTCCTAAGTAGAATAAAGCCGTCATCGCCCGCGCTTGGCAGGCTATTTTTTTATCGGTTATCAACCAATCGAAACAACATTCAACCATTATTTTTTTATATGCTTCGGAAAAATAAGAACCTATCTTTTCTTCTTTCTTTTTATAATATGAAATTGTAATTAGCTCACAAATATGTGCCAACGGTCTAAGGGTTTGATCACGAGTTATGGTAGGCAGCTTTTCAAAAAATAAATTTAAATGTGGCAGTAAGAGTTCTGGCTTCTCTAAATACACAAATTCCAATACCCAGGCAGCTTTGTATGATAACTCATCTTTAGCTGTAAGACAGTATGTGAGTAGCTCGCCAAAGGTTTCAGGATGTACAATTACCCAATGCGCAGCATCTAATCGGTTTTTTCGGTATGCTTTTGTGTAAGAGAGTTGCTGTAATAATCCAGAATCACTCATGAGCCAGCTAATTTTTCAATCTCGGCAATTACTTTTGGAACTCCTGTAGATGCTTTTTCGGCAAAAACAGAAATGCGTTCAGATGAAGAAATAGAAGGATTAGGATCAACAAAAAACACAGGCACGTTATCTGAAGCAAATTGAAGCAATCCCGCAGCAGGATATACTTGCATAGATGTACCCACGATAATTATAACATCTGCTTTACTTACATAATGCATTGCTTCGTCCATCATCGGGACCATTTCACCAAACCAAACCACGTGCGGACGAAGTTGGTGGTTTTCATCGCAACAATCACCAAGGTTGAGGTCTTTTTTCCAATCTAAAACCGTGGTTTCGTTTCCAGTACTGTGTACTTTCAGCAATTCGCCATGCAGGTGAACCACGTTAGTGCTTCCTGCCCGTTCGTGTAAATCGTCTACATTTTGGGTTATGATGGTTACTTCGTGGTTTTTCTCCAAATCAACCAGTGCTTTGTGAGCTGCGTTGGGCTGTACTTCTAGCAATTGTTTTCTTCGTTTATTATAAAAATCTAATACCAACTCAGGGTTTTTGGCGAAACCCTCGGGGGAGGCCACTTCCATAATATCATGGTTTTCCCATAAACCATTACTATCCCTAAATGTATTAATTCCACTTTCTGCACTTACTCCGGCGCCAGTTAAGACTACAATATTCATTGATCTATTTTTTATATCTTCGTTTTTTTAAAAATACTTATTTCTATTGGATTCTCAGCTTTTAAAATACCTACAAAACCATATTACCGATAGGCGCCAAGAACTTTTTAAAGAGGTGTTGGCTAAGCGAACTCGACATTTTACTGTGGTGACTGAAGATGTATATCAACTGCATAATACGAGTGCCGTGATGCGAACCTGCGATGTGTTTGGCATTCAAGACTTGCATGTTGTGGAAGAGAAACTGGGTAAGCGAGTGGATCGAGAAATTGCAATGGGCGCCCAGAAGTGGGTGAGTTTAAACCGGTACGATTCTATTGCAAGTTGTATGGAAAACCTGAAAAGTCAGGACTACCAACTTATTGCCACTACGCCACATAACGAATCGACTATTTTACATGAGTTTGATGTAACCAAAAAAAGCGCTTTTTTCTTCGGAAAAGAACGCGAAGGGTTAAGCGATACGGTTTTAAATAATGCGGATGGGTATTTGAAAATACCGATGTATGGTTTTACGGAAAGCCTGAATATTTCGGTTTCCGCAGCCATTATTTTACAAGATGTGGTAACGCGACTTAAACAAAGTGATATTGATTGGCAACTTTCTAAAGAAGAAAAGTATGAAATTGAGTTACTATGGACAAAGAACACTCTAAAAAGTTCCGAAGAAATAATTAAAAGGTATCAAGAACAGAAAAAGCAGTAAATTAGATGCTAGATGCTAGATGCTAGATGCTAGATGCTAGATGCTGGAAAAATAATCCTTAGCCTGAAACTTAAAACCTGAAACATAACAATGAGACTAGTTTTCGCTACCCACAACAAGAATAAATTAAAAGAAGTAAAAGCCTTACTTCCGCATCATATAGAGATATTAAGCTTAACCGATATTGGTTGTAACGAAGAAATTCCTGAAACAGCAGATACTATTGAAGGCAATGCTATTTTAAAAGCCAATTACGTGCGAGACAATTATGACTTAAATTGCTTTGCAGACGACACGGGTTTAGAAGTTGCATCATTGGATGGTGAACCGGGAGTTTATAGTGCACGGTATGCTGGTGAGGATAAAAGTTCAGAAGCGAACATTGAAAAACTTTTAAAAAACCTGGAAGGAAAGGAAGACCGTTCTGCTCGGTTTAAAACAGCAATAGCATTAACTTTAAATCATTCCGAAGTACTTTTTTTAGGAATTTGCGAAGGAGATATCACCATAGAAAAAAAAGGAAACAGTGGGTTTGGATACGATCCAATTTTTAAACCTAATGGGTATAATGAAACCTTTGCTGAGATGAAACTAACTCAAAAAAGTGAAATAGGTCATCGAGGAAAAGCAATGCGACAACTTATTGAATACCTTAGAGAATGATACTGAGTTATTTGCTGCTATTTTTCAAAATTGAAAATAACTTCTTAAAAATGCATTTAAGTTAATAGTTAATACTATCTTTGCCGCTTCAAAAAATCCTCAGGGTGAGGGTTTGTGTTGAAGTGAAGCCCAAGGTTTAATAGTCGTTTGCTTCCAACCAACACGCAAACATTTTAAACCATTTTATGGCTACATTTAAAGAATTAGGCCTTGAAGATAACTTACTTCAGGCTATTTCTGATATGGGTTTTGAAACTCCATCAGACGTACAAGAAAAAACAATCCCAATTTTACTTCAAAAGGAAACCGATATTGTTTCCTTAGCACAAACCGGAACCGGTAAGACTGCAGCATTTGGATTCCCAATGCTTCAAAAAATACAAATTGAAAGCCGCACGACACAAGGACTTATCCTTTCGCCTACCCGTGAGCTTTGTTTACAAATTACAAAAGAGATAGAAAGCTACGGAAAGCATAAAAAAGGACTTAATGTGGTTGCTGTCTATGGTGGAGCAAGCATTAGTGATCAAGCACGCCAAATTAAAAAAGGGGCCCAAATTATCGTTGCTACTCCTGGTAGAATGAAAGATATGATTGGTCGAGGTATGATCGATATTTCAAAAATTGAGTATTGTGTTCTAGATGAGGCTGATGAAATGTTGAACATGGGTTTCTATGAAGACATTACTGAAATTCTTTCACACTCACCAAAAGATAAAAGCACGTGGCTTTTTAGTGCAACGATGCCGAAGGACGTAGCAAAAATTGCTAAAAAGTTTATGCATAGCCCGGTTGAAATTACCGTAGGAAGTAGAAATGTAGGTACCGAAAATGTATCACACGAATATTATTTGGTAAACGCAAGAGACCGATATTTAGCACTAAAGCGTTTGGCTGATGCGAATCCTGATATCTTTTCAGTAGTATTTTGCCGTACCAAGCGTGATACCCAAAAAGTAGCTGAAAAGCTTATTGAAGATGGTTATAATGCTGCTGCAATACACGGAGATTTGAGTCAGAATCAGCGTGATTTAGTCATGAAATCATTCCGTACGCGTCAAATACAAATGCTAGTTGCGACCGATGTTGCTGCTCGTGGTATTGATGTAGACGATATTACACACGTAATAAACTACCAATTACCTGATGAAATTGAAACGTATACACACCGTAGCGGTCGTACAGGTCGTGCTGGTAAGAGTGGTGTTTCTATTGTGATTGTTTCAAAAAGTGAGCTTAGAAAGATTAAGAGCATTGAAAAAATTATTCAGAGAAATTTCACTAAAAAAGAAGTTCCAAGCGGAATGGAAATTTGCGAAACGCAATTGTTTCATTTGGCTAGCAGTATAAAAAACACAGAGGTTAATCACGAGATAGATGCGTATCTTCCAAATATTAATGAGGTTCTTGAAGACTTCAGTAAAGAAGAGTTAATTAAGAAAGTATTTTCCGTAGAGTTTACCCGTTTTTATAACTATTATAAGAACGAGAAAGATTTAAACTCAGCTGTAGGTGATACATCGGTAGGTAATAGCGAGGACAGTGTTCGATACTTTATTAACATTGGTGGGCGTGATGACTTTAACTGGATGAGTCTGAAAGATTTATTGAAAGATTTACTTAGTTTAGGTCAGGACGATGTATTCCGTGTAGATGTTAAAGACTCTTTCTCCTTTTTCAATACCGATAAAAAGCACCAAGAGTTGGTATTGAATATTTTCAACGACTTTAAATTAGACGGTCGTAATATTTCAGTAGAAATTAGCAAAGACGGACGTAAAAAAGGAGGCGGAAGAATTGGCGGTAAAGGCCGAAGTAAAGGTAAGCGAGGAGGAAAAAGCTTTGATGGTGGTGGATCAAAATTTAAAGGAAAAAGCCGCAGAAGAAGTAATGAACGACCTTCAGGAAAAGGTACCGGAGGAAAACGCAGAAGACGTAATTAACAAATAAATTAATCCCCTTTTGAAACTTTGGCACAGATTTGTCGTCTATTTATGTAAATTTGTTACAATTGCTATGAAAAGACACTTTTTACTTTTATTACTTTGTTTAGTTCCCACTATTGCATTTTCACAGGATGATACCCCAATTAAAGGTAAAGTTCTTAGCAGTGCAACAGATGACCCTTTGGAGAATGTAAATATTGTAAACCTGAATGAAGTTATAGGGACAACAACCGATAAAGAAGGTGATTTCTCTATTCGCGCTAAAGTGAACGATACTTTGTATTTTAGTTATCTAGGCTACAAATCGATTCGAGTGCGGGTAACAAATGACTGGTTAAAATTTGGTGATATTAAAGTGAAAATGACTGAATTAGGTATTGCACTTGAAGAAGTTGTGGTAAAACCAGTACAACTTACCGGTTATGTTGAGGTGGATGCTAAGATAATTCCAATCTATGATAATTACAGATACCGTATTTCGGGTTTAAGTTCTGGTTATGAAGGGGGAAATAGGCAGCCAGGAGCTGTAAACAAAGTGTTGAGTGCTATTTTTAATCCAGCAGATTTTCTTTACAATGTCTTTGGAAAACGACCTAAACAGATGCAGAAGCTTCGTAAAATGAAGCAAGATGATGAAATTAGAAACCTGTTAGCTAGTAAATATGATAGGGAAACTTTAATGGCTGTATTACAGTTAGAACGCGTTGATATTGATGAAATATTAAACAATTGCAGCTATTCTGAAAGTTTTATAAAAACAGCTAGCGATCTTCAAATATTGGACGCTATCAGTGAATGTTATGAAGAATACCGTGTTTTAAACAGAGAAAAGGGTTGATTTAGCAAGTTGTTATGAAAATTCTGAAATAAGTTTATTTATCTTGAACTTTTTCAGAAACCGTAATACTTCTTATGAAACAATTTGTAGACCAACAAAAAGCTTTTTTCAATACCCAAACTACAAAAAATACATCTTTTAGAATTAAACAGCTTGACACTCTACAGGCTGTTTTAAAAGAAAATGAAACGCTTCTAAATGAAGCTATCTACACAGACTTCAAAAAATCTGAATTTGACACCTATGTAAGCGAACTGGCTTTGTTGTACAGCGATATAAAAGAAGCTAAACGCAATATAAAGAAATGGTCTCGAAGAAAACGAGTTTCTACTAATTTATTAAACTTTCCAGCCAACAGTTACATAATTCCTGAACCATTAGGTGTTTGCTTAGTAATTGGCGCTTGGAACTATCCGTATCAACTTTCTTTTGCACCTGTTGTAGCAGCCTTAGCAGCAGGAAATACCGTTATTTTAAAACCTAGTGAGTTGCCTTCAAAAACAAGTGAGGTGATGGCTAAATTGGTTAATGGAAATTTTGATCCCAATGTGTTTAAAGTAATTGAAGGTGGCGTTTCTGAAACTACGGAACTTTTAAAGCAAAACTTCGATAAAATATTTTTCACTGGCAGCACCAAAGTAGGGAAGATCGTTTATAAAGCTGCAGCTGAAAATCTAATACCAGTAACCCTAGAAATGGGTGGAAAAAGTCCAGCCTTTGTGACAGAAGATTGTAACTTGAAAATGACTGTAAAACGCATGATGTGGGCTAAGTTTTTAAACGCGGGCCAAACCTGTATTGCTCCAGATTATGTTATGGTACATGAAAAGGTTAGGGAAGAGTTTTTAGAACTGGCAAAAGCCGAAATTGAAGAAGAGCAATTCCAATTTGAGAACCATAATTACGTTCAGATTATTAATGATGATAATTTTGATCGGCTCAATAGCTTGATAAAACAAGATCAAGTGTATTATGGCGGGAACATGGAAAAAGAAAAACGCTACATACAACCGACGATACTTCAAAATGTTTCATTTGAAGATCCAGTTATGCAAGAAGAGATTTTCGGCCCTATTTTACCAGTGATTGGTTATGATAATATAGATGAGGTAATTACCGAGGTACGAAAATTTCCGAAGCCTTTATCATGCTATGTTTTCACCAATAATAAAAAAACAAAAAGAAAAATTCTGAACGAAGTTTCATTTGGTGGTGGAGCAATAAATGACGCGGTAATGCATATTTCTAATCCTAAACTGCCTTTCGGTGGTGTAGGGCAAAGTGGAATAGGTAACTACCACGGCAAAGCAGGTTTTGACTGTTTTACACACTACAAAAGTATTCTCGATAAACCTACTTGGTTAGAATTGCCCATAAAATACTATCCTCATACGAATAGAAAATTGAAATGGATTAAACGGATGATGAAATTTCAATAACGTCTTTAAATATGACCTACAAAGTCCATGAATATGAGGTTAATTTAAGTTAGTTTTCATAAAAAGGTTTCTTACTTTTATACTTTACTAACCAAAATTTCTATTTATGAGCCAACAAGACAACTCAATTACATTACAAACAGCACAAGATTGGACCACCGAATGGCGCTCCGTGGAATCTACTTACAACAAACACAATGAATGCAATGGGTTTTTAATTCCCGCCGAAGATTTGCAAGCTGTTTTAGATGAAATGGCAACACAAAGAAGCGGAAAGAAAAAAGTTCGTGCATATCTTGGTGTAGATCCATCAACCAATAAGGAAAAGTTAATAATTGTAGCTACAAAACCTGAAAATCAAAATGATGGTAGTATTATTTATCGCGATATGATAAATGGATACAATGGATTGCAAACGGGAGGTAAATTGTATGATTTTACTTTACCAGTTCCTCCAGCCGAAGATCCCTTAAGCCCTTTGAATTAAAACCATTAAATGGAATTATTTCTTTTTTTAGGAAAAGTAGGGGTTATTGCAGTTGTAGTTAATACTATTTTATTTTTTAAAAGCTTTACTTACAATGGTAAAGCTTTTAAAATTTTCACCTATTATTTGTTATTGATATCGATTATTCAGGTAGCAACATATTTGTTCCGTGAATTTACCGACAATAACTTATATATGTCTAATGTATATATTATTGTTCAATTTGCAGCCTTAACGCTTTTTTATCGAAAACTATTAAACTTAAAAATACTTTTATATATAGGTGTTTTGGTACTTACTTTTTTAGGGTACCAATATGTAAGTGATTTTTCTTTATTCTTAAAATATAATTCTATTGGTATTGCTTTAACTCAAGGACTTATTGTAGTTTATGCTTTATTATACTTTTACTTTTCACTAGCAAAAAAAGATTCAAAATTTCTACTAATCAATTTAGGTGTTTTCTTATATATGATTAGTAGTAGCTTGATATTAGCATCAGGAAACTTAGTTTTCAATTTCGATTTAATTTCGAGAGATGATTATATATTACTACTAACCTTAAATAATGCGTTTTATATTATTTTTCAGATTTTGGTTTTTATTGCTTGGTATATAAACTTTAGAATAAAACCAACACGTTATTTAAGCTAATGGATACATTGTTTGATATTCTAAGTAATTTTGCCATAGCATTTTGTGTGTTAAATGCGCTTCTTTATATTTTCAGCCTCAACGGAAACAATAAAGCCTATAAAATTTTTGCGGTTTATTTAGTTGTAATTGCTATTATACAGCTTAATGCATCGTTTTTAAAATATATTACTCCTATAAATAACAATCTTTTTCTCTTTCATTTTTATTACATTCTTCAGTTTATTTTTCTCACATTTTTTTATTTTGAGTTGTTAAAACATAAATGGATGTATGCTGTTTTGGTAATAGTTCTAGGCATTATTACTTTTCAGTTTATAGAAACCCCAGCTATGTTTTTTCGCTACAATCCATTAGGTGTTACAATCACCCAAGGGCTTATTGTAGTATATTCAGTGCTCTTTTTTTATAAGTACCTGCACGAAACAAATGAATTTCTTATTATTAACATAGGTCTATTTTTCTATTTGCTGTCTAGTATTTTAATTTTTGCCTCTGGTAACTTAGTGTTTAACATGGAACTAATTACGGAGTATGGCTATAACTTATTATTGAACTTAAATAATGTACTCTATCTTGGACTTCAATTTCTTATCTTCGTGACATGGTGGAAGAATTACTATTCCAAGAAGACTATCAAATAGTCGATCTTATCCTCATTGCCATTGCCCTTTTGGTAGCAATGGCTATAGCTATTATTCTCTTTTTTTACTTTTCAAGAAAACGGATTATCAAAAGTGAATTGGAAAAAGCAAACTTAAAAATTGCCAACCAAAAAGAAATAATACAAACTACAATAATTACACAAGAAGAGGAACGAAAACGAATTGCTCAAGACTTGCACGATGCTATTAGTTCAAAACTTAACATTGTTTCATTAAATGCTAACATGTTGTCATTAAAAGATATTTCTTCTGAAGAAACAAACAAAATAGCCAATAGTATTTTAAAAGTAACCGGAAACGTTTTGGAAAGCTCACGAAAGATTGCACACGATTTGTTACCGCCTACTTTGGATAAATTCGGGCTGGAAGCTGCTCTAGAAGAATTGTGCGAAGAAGTTGCAGACACCAATAGCTTTGAAGTAAGTTGTGATTTAGTGTACGAAGCGCATTTTCTTAATAAAGATAAAGAGCTACATGTATTTCGTATTGTGCAAGAGCTGTTCAATAACTCCATAAAGTATTCTGAAGCTACAAATCTAACTTTAAAAACCGAAATGGAAGGGAAACAATTACTTTTGCACTATTTCGATAATGGAAAAGGTTTTGATGTTTTAACAGCC